>JBKPCR010000231.1:0-4719 GCA_046727435.1 bacterium
GCGGTACCAGCGTGAGGCGTCTTGCCCCGCGATTCGCCCGCTCAGTCAGGCAGCTGCGACCGCTCGCCTCCTGGCCAACGCACTCAATCCTCTGGCCCATCCTGCCGCGGGGCTCGACGGAGCGATCACCCTGATGTCGGAGGTGGCGCCCTTCGAGCTCCTCTCAGCCGATCTCCTCGCCACCTGTGCCCTCCTCGTCGAGACCCTGGGCAGGGTCGTGACCAGGTAATGGACATCGGCAAGGATGCTGGTCAAACACTCACGGAGGCGGGCATGGGCGGCATATCCGCGAGCTCCTGTGCACAGCGTTTACCAAGCTACAGCTTCGTGAATACCCGAACCGGGCCGACCTAGAGGCATGCGGGAGATGATAGGCTGATAACATCATCTTCCATGGGCTGGCGCAGGACCTTTAGCACATGGCGGCGGAATTCGGGCCGTTCGCCCAGGAAGAGCATGCCGTGGTGCGCCAGCGACACCTCGCCCGGCATGGGGATATGCCCGCCGCCGATCAGCCCCACATCGGAGATCGTCTGGTGGGGCGCGCGACACGGGCGGGTCGTGACCCACGCCGTGCGGTCGCCAGTGAGGCCCGCGACGCGGTGGATGCGCGTCGTCTCGAGGGCATCGGCCATGGTCATAGCCGGGAGGATGGTGGTCAGCCGACGGGCGAGCATCTACCTTCCCCCACTGGAGGCCCAGGAGCAAGCGGTTATGCGGGTGTAGCCAAATTGCCGCAGTCGAGCGGACCGTGCCGCCGGATACCATAGAAACTTTTTAAAACGATGCTTCCAGTACACACAGATAAGTATCTGGCGACGGCCGAGGAGGTACCGCGCCGCGCGTCAGCCGACCCGTTCTCCATCCTGGCCGCCTCCTCCTGAGCGCAGCAGGGCTTTCTCCATCGTTCCCCCAGCTTCGCGACACCGCCTTCGCTCAGACTCGTTTCTGATAGTGGAGTTCGGTAAAGGTGATAGTGAATGTTGTCCCACCGTTGCGCTGCAGCTCTATGACCCCGTCTAACTGCTGGGTGAGGATGTTGACTAATTTCAGCCCGAGTGATTCCACACGGCGGAAATCAACATTCTCCGGAAAGCCATCGCCATTATCATGGACACGAAGCGTATACCGCCCAGTGTCACCAGCACGCAGGTCGAGGAGAATTTCGCCTGGCTTGCTACCCGGAAAGGCATGTTTCAAGGCGTTGGCAACGAGTTCGTGAACGATCAACCCACACGGGATCGCGGTGTCAATACCGAACGTAATGTGGTCCACATTGAGCGTTAGGGCAATGGCCGTGTTGCTGCTGCCGTATGAGGCAAATAAATATGCCATCAACGTATGCAGATAGCTCTCAAAGTCAACGCGTGTGGCGTCATTGGAATGATATAGCCGCTCATGGATGAGGGCCATCGACTGGACCCGGTTCTGACTCTCCTTGAACATCTCGACGGTTTGTGCATCCCGCGCCTGTCTGGATTGGAGGTTGAGGAGACTGGCAATGACTTGCAAGTTATTCTTGACGCGATGATGCACTTCTTTCAGGAGGGCATCTTGCATGGTGAGCTGTGTGTCAATCAACGCCTTCTCGGCGCGCTCTTTCTCCCGGCGCAGCGTCCGGATGCGATCGGCTAACCCTAACGACAGCAGGCTGATTTCCGTGGCCGATCCGATCTGTGGGGCCCAAACGGTGAAGGCGTTATGCGGGAGTATCCCGAAGTTCTTCAGTGACAGAATGGTAATGCCCAGGATCAGGGCCGACCACGCTATGACATAGTACCGCGCCGCCCGCACTCCCCGCCGCAGGCAGAGTAAGCCGTTTATCCACACGAGCGCGCACGTCATACCGATAATATTGGTCAGCCGCACGCTGATGTAATAGGATGTCAACAGCGCACAGGCCATGCCCAGAACAGCTAGCGCAATTAAGGCGCGCAACAGGATGTCGAAGACGGGCGTCTCATGCGCCGTATCGAGAAAAGACCGACTAAACTGCACGCCCCACATGAACGAAAAACAAAAGAAAAAGAGGAGACTGTTGTTCGTCCACCACACCGCACGGGGCCAAAGATATTGGAAGGCCAGCCCATTGAGCGTCAGCATGGCGAAGACCCATCCGCAATTAAACAGCACATAGTACAGGTAGCTCGGATCCCGAATAGAGATGAAAATAAAGAAGTTATATACCAGCATAACCAGAATGGCCCCGTGATATATCCCAAGCAAGAGCTGCTCATGGTTGATTTTCTCGGCCAGAGCTGAGAGAGACAGGATGGTGAGTGGGAGATTAATGGCGCCAGCGTTTTCAAAACGCATGTAATAGATCTGTTGGCTCTTCGGCGGCGTTTGCAGCAGAAAGATGAAGTCTCTATAGTCGACGTCCCTCGCATGGAATGGGAGGCGATCGCCGCCGCGTTTTATCTGAAACTGATTCGCCTGCGTTGGAATGTAGAGCACAATGCTATCCATGGGCGGATAGTCCACTTCAAGACACCACTGGATTTCCCGGTCCCACGGATTCACGACCATGAACCGAACCCAGTATGCTGAGGACGTAAATCCAAACCCCGGGGCCTCGCCGTGGGAGGGCGTAAATTGCGCTGCGACCTGTTCTGCAACAATGTCACGGATGGTCCATTGCCTCGCCTGATCCTCCAGAATGTCCATGTGCCCCCCCAGGGACAGCCGCTTCAGCTCCGGCGCGAGTATCATCGGCTCTGCCCCCATAAGCCGTACGGTCGGCACGAGCAGCAGAAGGAGGGCCGTTACGACCATCGCCAGGGGCAGGCGCTTCTGCGGCATGGCTGTGGCCTGCAGAGGGGAACGGACGATCTGACCCGACCCCTTCGAATGAGCCAATGCAGAAGAGACACTAGGCAATACGCTCACCATTCACAGCAACCCTCTCTCCGGACGGTTACCGCGTCAGGGTTTACTCGTGTATGGGCAATAACTCCAACCTGTTCTTCCAGCGGAATTTGGGCCAAGCGAGCTCCCACTCCCTTGACGCGTCCTCTCTCCACGCGAAACTCAATGCAGCCGGTAGACAGCGCCTATTGACAATGCTTCCCCCACTCCCGAGTCGTACGATTGACCAGCGCCACCCAGTGATCCGACTCTGCATCTTCCCATCGATGTGCACCCATTGGCGGGCCTTGCGGTGCGGGCGCGCCAACGCGATATTGGGCATACCCGTATGGTCGCCCCACGGCCGGGGTAGGGCGTGGTCGATCACAAGGCCACCGCCCCGAAGTTGCTCAGGCCATTGGGGCAAGGCCGCTTGGGCCTGTAATTTTTCCACCGCTGGGGCAAGGCCGCTTGGGCCTGTAATTTTTCCACCGCATGACCCAGGACGGGGGCCACTGGGTGCCGTGCCTCTCGCAAATCTCGGTCGGCCAGCAGCTCCGTCGAAGTCTTGACACGAGTGAACACTGCCGAACCCTGCTTGTGGGCTCCCCCGGAGTGGCAGAGGAGGCCAGGATCTTCTCGGTGAGATGCATGGGGGTGTATGCCTGGGACGTCTCCGGTCGAGGTGCCAGCGGGAGAGGTGCGGCAGCCGTCGTCGTTCCGGTTGGGAAGCCCACGGTGATTGCAGAAGGCTGCTCCGAGCAGGGGTTGCCTGCTACACGCGGGGCACTTTGAGGCGAAGGACTTCCCGGGTGCCGCACAAAAGCGGGAGCCCCACGGTTCTCAGGCTGACAGTGCGGGCAGCGCATGCGAGCCCCTCCGAGCTCGGCAGAGACGAGGTAGATGGCCGGGCAGTGTGCGAGCAGGAACCTCGGCGCGCGCCATCGAAGTGCCCATATGAGATGGTGTGTCAATACTCCAGGCCCTGCCCGGCGTCAAGCAGAAAGCATGCGACGTTGACAGGCACCACTGGAGCGGGCGCGGGAGGCGGTGGTACCGCCGCTGATCCACCGCCCCGTCGCGTCGTGGTGCGGACACCCGCGTGAGCAGGCCCTGTGGCAGGATGAACGGCATAGACGCGAAGACGCGTATGATCTCTGCGCAGGCCCTCTCACGGGAGGGGTGATGCTGAGGGGGACTGGCTTCAGCCGAGTGCGCAAGGGCAGGGGTGTCTCTACACGCGCTGATGTGACGTGCCACCGCACCCCGCCCGAATCTCTTGCAATCATCAGCCGCCCGGCTAAGTCTATGAGAGAATTGAGATCTATGACCCGCGGGAGATTAGATTTATGTGATCCTCTCCTCGAGGGGCTGGCGCAAGACCTCCAGGACATAGCGGCGGGACTCCGGCAGTTCATCCAGCAAGAGGCCTCCATGGTGCGCCAGCGACACGCCGCGCGGCATCTGCACGTGGCCCCCACCGATCAGCCCTGCATCCGAGAGGGTGTGGTGGAGCGCGCGACACGGGCGGGTCGTGACCAACGCCGTGGGGTCGCCCGTGAGGCCAGCGACGCGATGGATACGCGTGGTCTCAATCGCCTCGGCGAGGGTCATCGCCGGCAGGATGGTGGTCAGCCGCCGTGCCAGCATCGACGTGCCCGCCCCAGGGGGGCCGAGCAAGAGGAGATTATGGGCAGAACGGCTGCATCGCATTCAGCTTCACCCTAGACGCTAGGGGAGCAAATGGCCTGCGCCGTTAACACTCTCACGGGGGCAACAGTGTAGGCCAGGCTCATGACAGCTCTTCAAGTATCGCCTTGGCCTCCTGGAGGTCAGCGGTGTCAAAGCCCTCGGTGAACCAGCCGTAGATTG
>JBKPCR010000232.1:0-13831 GCA_046727435.1 bacterium
GACAGCCATCCAAGCCCCGTAAGATGCTGAATCTGCTGCTCGCCAGCGTGGTCGGGCTGATCGGTGGCATCGGCCTGGCCTTCTTCTGCGAGTACCTCGACACCAATCTCAAGGATATGCGCGAAGTGGAGTCGGTCCTGCGTGTCCCCACTCTCGGGCTGGTCCCATCACGCGACGCCATGGAAAGCCGGCGCAGTCGACGTTTGAGGCTATCGACGAACGGCGCTAATGGCGGATCGTTTGCGCTGGTGTCCCACGCCGATGTCGGATCGGTCCTGGCGGAGGCATTCCGCAACCTGCGCACCAGCCTCCTCTACTCCGCCCCGGAGCACCCGCCCAAGACCGTCCTCGTGACCTCACTGCAGTCTGAAGACGGCAAGACGTCGTTGTCCACCAACCTGGCGATTACGTTGGCCCAGCTCGGCGCCGGGAAGATCCTCCTGGTGGATGCAGACATGCGCCATCCAAACTTACATGAGATCTTCGACCTACCCCAGGCTCCCGGTCTGTCGACCTTCTTGACCGGGCAGGCTGAGCTTCCCGTAATCCTCAAATCCACGGCTATCCCCAACCTGTACGTCATTCCGGCCGGTCGGGTGCCGCTCAACCCCGCCGAGCTCATGGCTTCCAGGCGCCTGGGACAGGCCATCGAAGTGCTCAGTCAGCGCTTCGCTCACATCGTCTTCGACACCCCGCCGCTATTCGGCGTCAGCGACTCGCTGATCCTGGCGCCCCGCGTCGAAGGTGTCATGCTCATCCTGCGCCAGGGGCGCGCCAGTCGAGATGCCGCTCAGCACGCCTCGCGCTTGCTGGCCTCCGTCCGTGCCAGAGTTCTCGGTGTCGTCCTCAACGATGTCCAGAGCGGTGGGGCGGGCTATTATGGCTACTACGGGTACTACGGCTACTATGGCTATGGATATGGAAGCAGCCGAAACGGCAACTCCAAAGCATAGCTTCCAGGCGACCTCGGCTGACCACGTCAGCGCCAGCCATGTGGCCGGGGAGAGAGCGCCGGGGCGTGTTATCCTGGTACCACTGGAGTCGCCTGCATTGCGCCTTCTGGTTCTAATCGTCATCGTCGTGGGCGCCGCATGGATGGCCAAAGTCATCCTCAGCCCCGCTATCGCCGACTACCTGCTCAGCAATGCATCGGGGATCACCGATCTCCGACGTGCGGTCGCGTGGAATCCTAGGAATCCTGCGCTGCACCTGCGGCTGGCGCACGCCTATGACAGAACAATCGATGCCTCCGGAACGAAGCAGGCCCAGCATCAGTTCGAGATGGCTCTTCGCCTCCAACCAACTTCTGGTGCCATCTGGCTGCAGCTCGCCCAGCTCGCCGACCGCCTAGGGGAGAGCGAGCGTGCACGCCAGTCACTGGACACGGCGCTGCGCCTGGATCCTCATAACGTCTGGCTGCGCTGGGAGGCCGCGTTGCTGACGTTGCGCTGGGGCGAACGGGATACCGCACTGGAGCATCTCCGTTATGTCCTCGCCGCCGATCCGGCTCAGGCCGACGCAGCCTTTCAGCTTGCCGTGGCCATTTTAGACCCGGAGGTGGCGCCCGCAAGCCTGCTCCCGCCCGAGCCCGAGCCCCTGCTAGCGATCATCCGGATGGCCATGCGCGATGGCGACCTGCCCCTGGCACGGGCCGCCTGGGAGCGGCAGTCCGAGCTATCAGCCGCGATGCTCCCCAGTCTGCAGCGGGAATACCTGCAGCGAGACTACCTGGAGTTCCTGCTACAGGAAGGGGACGCGGCCGGCGCTCGTCAGCTATGGACCCAGATCGTCCCGGCGAGCATCGCCGACACTCCAGGCAACCTAGTGTGGAACGGCGGTTTTGAGCGCGAGCGGCTCCGCGGCTGGGGGTTTGATTGGCAGGTGCGGCATGCCTGGGGTGTGGAGGTGAGCCTCGACCGCTTTGCGGCGGCCAGAGGGCGGCAATCATTGCGCCTCAGCTTCAACAGCTTTCCAACCCTGGATTTTTACGGCGTCTACCAGCGCGTCGCTGTCGAACCTGGGAGCGCATACCATTTGCGGACAGTGGTCAAGGCCCTTGATTTCACCACACAGTCGGGGTTGAAGCTGCAGGTGGTGACACACGATGGCGAGCAAGTGCTCGGCGAAACGCCCGCTATTTCGGGAACCACCGCAGATTGGGTGACACTCGAGGCGCATGTGCAGGTGCCAGCCGATATCGCCCTGGTCATGCTCCGGGTCAGACGCGAGCCAGCACCAGGCCCCGAAGGCAATCTGGGCGGCAAAGTATGGCTCGACGACATTAGGCTCACACCGGTACGAGGAGTCTCGGGATGATCAGCCCGGAGCAAGTCCATCAACTCCTCCACACTTTGGCTGCGCATCCGGTGCTGCCATCGATGGACCGGTTGCCGGCCAATGATGAAGTCCTGCATGCCCTGTTAGCCGACCTCGCCGGCGGCGAGCGCTCGCGCTATGCCGAGATGGTGGGCTATGTGGCGACCGAGGCTGGGATCACACCCCAGGAACTGGCACGGCGCGCCAAATTTCTGCTGGCCTGTCTGATCCTACCGCGGGCCGGAACCTATTATGAAATGCTCGGCGTCGCCCCCAGCGCCCGTCCCGAAGAGATCCGCCAACGCTGGGCGACGTTAATCCAACGCTATCACCCTGACTACTTTGATCGGAGCGACGGCTGGGTTTCAGATCAGGCCCGGCGGCTTATCGAAGCCTACCAGACGCTGCGGGACCCGGAACGCCGGCGCCACTATGATACAGCGCTGGCGTGCGAGCGTGCCTCAGTGACTGCACAGCGGCGGCAGGGAAGCCTACGTCAATTGAGGCGCAAGCCCTGGCCGAGGCGGCGCTGGGTGACTCCGATTATCTTAGTAGTGGGGCTGGCGGGATTCAGCGGCGTCTACGTATGGTATCCACCGCAACCGCTGCCACAAGCGGCGCTCCCCCCGGCCCCGAAACTGCTGGAGGGGTGGCAACGGCCGGCGCTCTTGAACCCAGCCGTGTTTCCGTCCTCTCCAAGGCTCACACCTCAGGCCGAGGGAGTGCCTGAGCCTGAACCCGTGCCCCCGGAGATGCCCGAGCGGAGCCAGGAGCCGGCTCCAGAGTCGGACTCGCAGACCACGCACATGAGCGAGGCCCAGGCACCGGAGGAAATGCCAACACTCATAGTGACGCAGCACGAAACATCATCGGCCGTCGCGATCACTAGGCTGCTTCGTGCACTGACCGAGCCAGATGGATCGTCGCTAGACGCAACACCTGTCGCGCCAAGAAAATCACCGCCACGTCCCGCTGTGGATGCACCGCCCCCAGCCACAGAACCGCCGCAATTCCAGAAGGAGCGTCGACCTACAGCGAAGATCGAGGGGTCGCTGGCGCAGAAGGTGGCAACGGTGAGCCCTAGGGGCGTCTCCACTCCACCAGCCCCCGTCGTAAGTATAGAGCCAGACCGAACAGCAGGCAGGGTAGTACCGGCGAGAGTTGCGCCGTCAGAAGACGATCCGCTCAGCCTGATTGAAACCTTCCGGGCCGCATACGAGCGCAAAGACCTCGGCGCCATGATGAGGCTTTTTGTATCGGCCCCCAGAGAGCGCGAGGCGGTCGGGCGATCGGCGGTGCAGGCGCTGTACGCACGGAACTTCGATGGGCTCGACCAGATCCACTATGAATTGACCCGACTTGAGACTATGGCGCCTGCCAGCATAGACTCCCTGGTCGTGCAAGGGTGGTTTCGCATTCGCGCCATCCGTCGGGATAATCCGTCACAACTTGTAGACGCTGCCGGGCCAGTGCGCTGGGTTCTCCGTCGCGAAGCGGATGGGCTGCGCATTGCTGAAATCCACTATGTGCTGAGCCGATGATCAGACACCGACACCGCCGCCGCCGAAACGCTGAGAGGCTCCCCTGGTCCGATCGTCTGATCGAGGCCCGGGCTCTGGTGTTACTGAGCGATTGGGAGCGGGACGAGCCACTTTATGCCTGGGCGTCAAAGACCGCGCATAGGATAAACAGCTCGGTCTGCTCGAGGATGTTGACGCATCTTTCCGTTAACGCTTCTTCAGGCTTCTCTTCCTCCGCCTCTGCCATGCCGGGTGGTGGAAAGACCTTCAGCCGACCATCTTCATTTTCATACCGTCTGGTTGTCACTTTCACCCTGGCTTCAGGGCAGAGCTTCAGAGCAAGCAGGGCCAGTTCTGTCAGCTTTCGGTGGATCAGTTCTTGATTGAAGCTGGCGTGCAACGCCTTATGACTCCATTCCGAGCGCACAAGGCCTGCAGCCTCCAGAGCCACTTGCGCAGCATGAAACATAGCGTAGTAGGCCCGGCTCACGGCAGAGTTCACGAGGCTTTCCCGTAGGCAAAGCTTGGCCGCCTTCAACGATTCAATGGAACGAGCTAGCTCCATAGACTGCATTGTAGTGGGGAGTGAGGAGAGACACAAGCGGGGCGCGCGATCTGCGCCGAGATCCAGTATGAGGTGACGCCACTGTGAAGCGTCATAGAAGCCACAGACGAAGTCGTACGCGAGAGCACGAGTCGCTCCCCTGGTCCGATCGTCTGATCGAGGCGGGGACTCTGGCGCTCCTCATCTTCACTCCCCTTGCCTACGGTACCGTTGAGCCGTGGTCCGAGGCTATCGCCGAGCTAGTTATCCTCGGCCTGGGGGTCGTCTGGCTACTGTCCATGCTCCGTCAGTGGGAGCTGCGTATAGAGCTGCCGCCTGGATGGCTGCCGGCACTGCTCTTTTTGGGCCTCGTCGTTATCCAGAGCCTACCACTGCCGAGCTTGCTGGTCAGCTTAGTCTCACCGACCGCCATAGCCCTGACTCGGAAGGCATGGGAGTTCACCGGCAGCGCAGCAGGCGTCACGCCGTTCTCGATGGACCCCTATTCGACATGGCGCATGACCCACAAGCTCCTCGCCCTGGCGCTCTTCTTCTTGGTCGTCTACAACACCTATCGCACTCACACCCAAATCAAGCGAGCCGTCTGGGTCATGATCAGTATGGGCACGTTGCTCGCGCTCTTCGGCATCGCCCAACGCATGAGCTGGAACGGGCGCTTTTATTGGCTTGGCCCCGAGGCTCCGCATGGCAGCGCCTTTGGTCCCTTCGTGAATCGTACACACTTTGCCGGCCTGATGGTAGTCATCGTGCCCATGGCACTTGCCTTAGCCCTTACCGGCAACCGTGACCGCGAACGGCGCCGGCACCGGCGCGACTGGCGCGAGCAGATACGCGCCTGGAACTCCCGAGAAGCTGGCCCAGTATCTTTGATTCCCTGGCTGATCTTCCTGATGGGCGGTGCAGCGTTGGTGAGTGGTTCGCGCGGTGGTGTGGTGGCACTGCTGACAGCGCTCCTCATCATGGTTGGCCTTGGTTCCCGCGGTTCGTGGGGTGCTAGACGGGCTGGGCGGATTATTCTTACCACCGGGCTAATCGTTCTCACCGGCATCTGGATCGGTGGCGATGTCCTGTACGGCACCATCGAGCGCTTGGCCGAGGAGGTCGGCCAGGCCGAGATGAGCCCACGCCTGCACATCTGGGCCGATGCCCTGCAACTGTGGCGACAATTCCCCACCATTGGGAGTGGCCTCGCCACCTTCGGGATAGTGTTTCCACTGGTCAGGACGATCCCGGCGCCGGTCACCTATACACACGCCGAGAGCGACTGGGTGCAGCTCCTCAGCGACACTGGTGCGTTAGGTCTGCTCCTTGCCCTGCTGAGCATCGGGATAGTGGCGCGTGCTCTCCTGCGCCGCTACCAGGCAGCGGACAGCCGCTGGATGCGTGCCTTCGCCCTGGCAGGCCTGGTCGCCCTGGCTGGGGCGGTGGTGCAAGGCATCGCCAACTTCAACCTGGCGGTGATGTCGAATTTCGCCTATCTGACGCTGGTGGTGGCGCTGTCCTTGCGGGCTGCAGGCATGGTTGGAGTAATCAGTCCACAGGTAGCAGAAACCCCGGAGGCCGCGGTGTCCCGTACCACACATCAGGAACACGTAGGCGTGTAGTGGTGCAGAAGGCAGGACGAGGTTGTGCCGGTTGTTGCAACTAAAGGGTCCAGAGCGCGGTCGGCCGTGAGGAAGTGGCGAGAACCGAAGGGGGCGCAGCCTTGCCTTTGAACATCGCGTTGAACACTGGCTCACTCAGGTACTAGATATGGGGTTTCGTGACCGGCCGAGATATTTAAGGGTGTGCCAAGCTTTGGCGCACTGCAACTCGAGCATCAGCAATGCGGCAACTGAGACGTAACGAAGACAATCGTGGAACACTTATGATCTCTGGAAAGGTCTAGGATCATGACGGGTACTCCCCAAATTGCCTGTGTCGGCGGTGGATACTGGGGCAAAAACCTGCTCCGCAACTTCGATGACTTGGAAGCTCTTTCATGGATCTGTGAAGTGGATGTGGGTAGGCGCGAGGATCTCGCGGCGAGATATCCTCAGGCGAGGGTCACTGGTACATTCGACGAGGTTCTCGCTGCTCCAGAAGTCACTGGCGTGGCTATAGCTACCCCGGCCGAGAGCCATGGCAAGTTGACACGACAGTCTCTCCTCGCTGGCAAGCATGTCTTTGTCGAAAAGCCCCTATGCCTGTCTGCCGAAGAAGGGAAGAAACTGGTGGATCTGGCCTTAGAGAGAGGTCTCGTGCTCATGGTGGGACATCTGCTCTGGTACCATCCTGCTGTGCTCAGACTCAGAGAAATGGTGGAAGAGGGTGAGCTTGGTCGGCTCCAATACATTTACTCGAACCGGCTCAACCTGGGCAGAATTCGCCGTGAAGAGAATATCTTGTGGTCATTTGCGCCGCACGACGTCTCGATTATTCTCGGACTCGTAGGGGAAATGCCGGACACGATACAAGCCCAGGGAGGCTACTATCTTCACGATCGGATCGCCGATACGACCGTCAGCCTTTTTTCCTTTCCCAGCGGGGTTAAGGCGCATATTTTCGTATCGTGGCTTCACCCATTTAAAGAACAAGTACTGGTTGTAGTCGGCGATCGTAAAATGGCTGTCTTCAACGACGTCGACAGGGAGCACACACTACTGCTCTACCCCCATGCCATCAATTGGAAGAATCATTTGCCCATCGCCTGCAAGGCCGACGCCCAGGCAGTAGTATTACCGGCAAGTGAGCCATTGCGAGAGGAATGTTCGCACTTCTTGGAATGCATACGGACCGGCCAGACGCCGCGCACAGACGGTCAGGAGGGCTTGCGTGTTCTGACCGTGCTCCAGCGATGCCAGGAAGCTATCGAGGGAAAAATTCCACTACGCGAACCCTCAGCAGTCCGTGCGCAGCCGCCCTATTTTGTGCATGAGTCCGCCTTTATCGATGAAGATGTTGACATCGGTGAGGGGACTACCATCTGGCATATATCCCATGTGCTGAGAAATTCACATATCGGGAAGAATTGTCGGATCGGCCAAAACGTCGTGATCGGTCCGAATGTTAGCATCGGCAATCGGGTGAAGATTCAGAACAACGTCTCGGTATACGATGGGGTGACGCTCGATGACGATGTTTTCTGCGGCCCGTCAATGGTCTTTACGAACGTCATCAACCCACGCAGTGAGATTCGTCGTGTGGATGAGTTGCGTCCGACTTTCGTCGGACGGGGGGCGACCCTCGGGGCCAACTCCACCATCGTCTGCGGCGTGACTATCGGGCAGTACGCCTTCGTCGGTGCTGGTGCAGTCGTTGTCAAAGATGTCGCCGACTATGCTCTGGTCGTTGGAAACCCAGCCAGACTCATAGGTTGGATGTGTGCCTGTGGCAACCGCATCGAATTCGATGGAAAGAATGGACCAGGGAGGTGTCGGGTGTGTGGGCAAACATACTGGAGAGCAGATCAGAAGGTATCGCCAACATGACGAAGGTGCCTTTAGTCGATCTGAAGGTCCAGTATACCGCGATTCAATCGGAGATTCGGGAGGTGATCGATCGGGTCTGTGAATCTCAGCGATTCATCCTGGGACCAGAAGTGACTGCCTTCGAAGAGGCCGTAGCGGCTTTCTGTGGGGTACGGTTTGCGATTGGCGTCTCCTCTGGCACTGACGCACTGCTGGCGGCGCTGATGGCCATTGGCGTCGGACCCGGCGATGAGGTGCTGACGACTCCATACTCTTTCTTCGCCACGGCCGGCGTTATCGCGCGTGTCGGTGCGCGTCCTGTCTTCGTAGACATCGAGCCGCACAGCTTCAATCTTGCCGCCGAGGCAATTGTGGCGCAGATGACCTCGCGGACCAAGGCGATTATGCCGGTCCACTTGTTTGGCCGTTGTGCCAACATGGACCCTATCCTGCAGGCCGCCAACAGATCGGGGATCCATGTCATTGAGGATGCGGCTCAGGCGCTCAGTGCAATCGATGAGAAGGGTAGACAAGCAGGGGCGATTGGCCATATTGGGTGTTTCTCCTTCTTCCCTAGCAAAAACCTCGGGGCCTTCGGCGACGCTGGCATGGTGGTCACCAACGAGGAAGCGCTGGCCGACAGGCTACGCATGCTCCGGGTTCACGGGAGCAAGCCGAAATACTACCACCGCATTGTGGGGGGTAATTTTCGCTTGGATGCCCTGCAAGCGGCAGTCCTGGCGGTGAAGCTGAAATATCTGCTGCGCTGGAGCCAAGAGCGTCGCGATCGTGCAGATCGCTATCGGTGGCTGTTTGCGCGGATGGGCTTGCTGGAGAGTGTCTGGCTGCCGGAAGATGTACCAGGCCATATCTACAATCAGTTTGTTGTGCGGCTTCCTGATCGCGACCGTCTACGGGCCTTCTTGCAAGACAGAGGAGTGGAGACAGAAATCTACTACCCGCTTCCACTTCACCTGCAGGAATGCTTTCGGGATCTTGGCTATCGAAGTGGCGATTTCCCCCGAGCAGAGACTGCAGCTCGTGAGTCTCTGGCTCTTCCAATCTTCCCGGAACTCACCGAAGCACAACAGTGCTATGTCATGAGTTGCATTAAGGAATTTTACAACGAATGAAGATCGCCACCGTAATCGGCGCGCGCCCACAATTCATCAAGTGTGCTCCGGTCTCGAGAGAGCTCAGGAAAGCGGCCATAGAGATCTTGATCCATACTGGCCAGCATTATCATAGCAATATGAGCCAGGTGTTTTTCGACGAACTTTGCCTCCCTGAACCTGATTACAATCTCGGCGTCGGCTCGTCCACTCATGGGGCTCAAGCTGGAGAGATGCTGAAACGGATCGAGGAAGTCTTGCTGCCAGAAAAGCCGGACTATGTGCTGGTTTACGGCGATACCAATTCGACGCTCGCTGGAGCCCTGGCGGCTGCGAAGCTGCAGGTCCCCGTCGCCCACGTCGAAGCAGGCTTGCGCAGCTTTAACCGACGGATGCCCGAAGAAATCAACCGCGTAATCGCCGACCATCTCTCGTCCTTACTCTTTTGCCCTAGCGAGACAGCTGTCAAGAATTTGGCGCGAGAGGGCATCATTGAAGGGGTAGATCTGGTGGGGGACGTGATGTACGATGCCCTCCTATGCAATATCCAGATCGCGGAAGAAAGATCAGGGATTCTCCAACAACTCGGACTTGAACCCAAGATGTATTGCCTCGTGACTGTACACCGAGCGGAAAACACAGACGACTCCGGACGGCTTCTAGATATCGTGAAAGCGTTTGAGAAAATTGGTCCTATATTCCCTGTCATCTGGCCTATCCATCCCCGTACTCGCCAAGCTCTTCGGACGCACCGTCTGTCAGACGTTTCCAAACATTTGTTACGCATTATAGAGCCTGTCTCCTACCTGGATATGTTGCTGTTGGAAAAAGAGGCCAAGGTGATCTTCACGGATTCCGGCGGAGTGCAAAAGGAGGCATATTGGCTAGGAGTCCCATGTGTGACCCTGCGGGATGAAACTGAGTGGGTAGAAACCCTTCACGCTGGATGGAACACACTAGCGGGCACCGATCCGAAATCCATATTTGCCGCCATCCATAAGCAAACATCTTCGCTGCCGAGTCCGCAGAGTTTCTATGGTGATGGCCACGCGGCGAAGAAAATCGTCCGGGCCCTTCTGTCATCGCTCGATCCCCGCGGTTTATCGATCGTGAAGTGATACCTGCTACAACTCCCACACACATTATGCAAGCTTTCGGGTCAGACCATGAGTAAGCATGCGCAAAGTTTTTTGAGAGATTGGATTTGCCAGAATCATATCGATCTGCGTATGGGATCAGATGCCCCTGTCCTCCAGATAGCTCGCATCATGATCACATTTGAGGAAGTAGGGCAACAACCTGTTAAGTTACCACATGTATATGATGGACGAAAAAGCCATCGAAGCGCCCATGCAGGGGATTAATTGAGCCATGCCCAAGACACAGGTCTTTACTCGTCAATATTACGAGAGGACGAGCATTTGGGCTGAGACTTATTGGAATGAGGTTCAGCTCGAACGTACCAGGAGAACAGTAGCCTTACTTCCCAGTGATGTTGGTTCTGTTTTAGATGTAGGATGCGGAGCCGGTATTGTCACCCAGGAGTTGCTCCGCCGTTTTCCTTGTGTTTTAGGGCTTGACTTTGCTTTTGAACCGTTGTGCCAAGTAAAGGAGGTGGGGATCTACGCAATCCAGGGTGATGCATGTGCCTTCCCTTTTCCTGAGAAAACTTTTGATGCTATCGTTGCCACGGAACTTATCGAGCATTTAAGTGAACCGGCGCGCCGCCAAGCATTGAACGAGATGGTCCGCGTTGCGCGCAGGTATATCCTTCTGACTGTGCCCTACCGTGAGGTTTTGGAAGGGGCGCAGGTGAAATGCGGGGAATGTGGATGTATCTTTCATGCTTATCGCCATGCAAAATCCTTTAATGAAGCGATAATGGCGTCTTTGTTTGATTCAAAATTCAAGCTTGCAATGATGGAAACGCTAGGTCCTCGTGTCAAGAGAACCCCGCGTCCGCTGGTTATGCTAGCCCAGATATTTGGTGGCTACACGAAGGTAGATCGAGGGCGCATTATCTGCCCCCAATGTGGGAACACCGAACACTATGTGAGCCAGCGTAGATGGATGACACGTATGTTGCTAGGTGGCTCACGACGTTTGTTGCCCTTACCCAGGGTACCTAAGTGGATGGCTGCCCTTTATGAGAATCACTCCATCCACTGAGTACTAGATTTTGGATGAGTAAACATAATAGATAAGCATCATCTAATATACATAATAGATACAAAACTGAGAAAGCTGAACTCGATATTTCTCGTATGAGACCATGATCGCGAAGAGACCTTTTGCATTAGATTTCACCGGAATGTTTGCTGCTATGGTGTTTACCACCCTATTAAGCATGCCAGCGAGTATTTTGATCGCCCGCTTTCTCGGTCCCGAAGGAAAAGGTGTTTTAACCATTGTGAATCTGGTATTGGGGCAGATAGTGTTGGTTCTTACTTTAGGGGTGGAAATCGCATTGGCTCATTACGCCGGCCGCCGACAATGGGATCTCGGTGAGCTTGGCAGCGCTTCCATGGGGTTAAGTATCCTTTTAGGTATCGCCGGTATTGGGCTTACTACAGTGATCTTTGCTTTGGCCTTTCACAAAATCATTTCCGGAGCGCTCTTGCCGGTACTTGTTCTCATGGCATCGACGATTCCGATGGTATTAACTGTGAGGTTTCTGCGAAGCCTGATCCGCATATCTGGAAGAATTATCGAAGAAGGGTTCCTAGGCGTTTCCAGCGCCTTTTTGAAGCTTGTAGCAATCTCATTAGTATTTATCATGGGATTTGGTTTGAAAGCTATCCTGGCAGGGCTGTATCTTGAATCTCTTCTTTCAACCCTTATAACGTTGGGCCTTGCATTGCGGTGGAACCTTATACGAAAACGACCGACCTATGCACCTTTCATTTGGAAACCCGTTATCACTTACGGGCTCAAGTCGCATGCAGGCAGTGTTCTCCAAGCTTTAAACTATCGTCTTGATATGTATTTGGTGACTTTTCTGCTCGGTGCTGTTTCAGTTGGGATCTATTCCGTAGCAGTGGCGATGGCCGAATGGCTCTGGCTACTATCTAGTGTTTTGGGCCCTGTATTCATGCAGCGGGTGGCGATTCGCTCTGAACAAGAAGCCAATGCCATGATGGGGCCGCTCAACCGGCTTGCTTCCGCAACGCTGATCATATGTATCCCTTCCTGGGGGCTTTTAGGTGGCTGGCTCATTAGATTGTTATACGGTGAGGTGTTTGACCCATCATACTACCCTTTTTTGCTTTTGCTTCCCGGCACTTGGGCTTTAGGAATGTGGAAGAATATTATGAATGACCTAGCTGTGAGAGGTTATCCAGCTTACAAATCTTATACAGCTGGTATAGCAGTCATTTTAACAGTCCTTTTGGATATCATGCTTATTCCTCCTTGGGGAATCGCTGGGGCTGCTGTCGGATCGAGCCTTGCATATTTTGCTGCTTTTGGAGTGGCATTGCTATGGTATTGCCGTATTACGCATTACCGTCCACGGGATATTTTAGTTCCACGCTGTGAGGATTTTGCATTAGTCTTTGAGAGGTTCAGGAGTGGTATTTACATAAGTGTTGTGAATAAAGCCATTTCCCTGAAGGCGGCGGTCATCGAGCCGAAGTAATGAAAACTTCCATGCCACAAATCTTCTGCATTATGCAAGTGTTGATTCCGTTGGACCGCTGGGATCTGCGTTTTTAGACAAATTCTTCTCTGGGCGTTCGACTTTCTTGCCTTCAGCGGCTGCAGGGCCTTCTTGGCTGAAAGCCACGGTCACTAAGAGGCGTATACATACCGGAGAATTTTGTATGGCTAAGGTTCTAGTTGTGACCCACGGCTTCCCGCCTGCTTCGACTAGTGGCGTCCAGCGCCCGCTTGGATTTGTGAGGTATCTAGGCGATTACGGTTGGGAGCCAGTAGTGTTGACTGTCCGTGATCCGGTTGGAGCTAGTTGGGATAAGGAATTATCGTTAAGAATACCGCCTAAGGCCGTCTTGATCCGTACCTCTTGGTTCAATCCCAGATTGATTGGTAAACGTCTGTACTTTTTAACGATTGAACAGAAATACTTCGGTTCTAAAGAGGAACTTATCTTTGCTCCTGTGACTTCTAGCGAAGCTGTCAATGGTCTGCGCCGCTGGATGAATGCCTGGCTCCTTGTACCTGATGGAGCGATCGGCTGGTTGCCCTTCGCTGTCTGGAGAGGCCTTTGGGCCATAAAAGATCATCACGTGAAGATAATCTACTCTACATCTCCTCCCCACACAGATCATCTGGTCGCGCTTATGCTTAAGCAACTGACAGGCTTGCCATGGGTGGCGGACTTCCGAGACCTGTGGACGCAATCACCGTATAAAAATTTTCGGCAGATATACGAGTTTCGATGGCGATACCGATTAGAGTGCTGGCTAGAACGGCAGACATTAATAAGGACAGATTGCATTATAACAGTATCCGAGGGACTACGCGCGACATTCATGGGGTTATTATCGAATCCTCATTCGGAGCGATTCCATGTCATCACCAATGGTTATGATCCTGCAGCGATGGAAGGAATCCAGCGTCAGGCATTCCCTATGTTCACCATTACCTATACAGGGAAGTTTTATGGAGACGAACGAACCCCGATAGCTTTCTTCCAGGCTTTATCAGCCTTGCTTGAGGCCAGCCTCCTCGAACCAGGAACCTTTCAAGTGCGAATCATTGGCACTGCGTCGCGGGAAATTGCGGGGATGGTAGAACATTATAAGCTTGGTAACGTGGTCAGACTGCTGCATGTGGTGCCTCATAGGGAGGCCCTGCAAGAACAGATAAATGCTTCTGTCCTGCTGCTAGTAGTGGGTACCTCTCCTGGTG
>JBKPCR010000233.1:0-2427 GCA_046727435.1 bacterium
CGCCAGCGCCGTGACCCCGACGGTGGCGCTGATCATGCAGCTGACCGGTCCTCCCAGTATGAGCAAGGCGCCGATCTGTCTTGCCTGGGTGAGCGTGTTCGGAAAGCCTACCCAGCGGTGTACCAGGGAGGCCCCCACTAAGGCTTGCACGACAGCTCCCACGCCGATACTGGCAGGGATGGCAGCGGACGTGAGCAGCGTTGCCGCATTAGTTCCGTCGAACGCTGGCCCAATGTTTGCCATAAACGACCCGAGCCAGATGCCCGGCCACACCCGAGCGCCGCCCATCAGGACCCCAACCAACGCGAGGCCTGACGGTAGCCAGAGCACTGTGGCATAGCCGGGCGGGATGGCCAGCAATAGGCCGAGCCGGCCTGCGATCCCATACGCAGCGGCGAGGGTGAGCACTGGCACGACATAGTGGAGCAATGTACGTTTGAGAGCAACGATCTCCATCGTACGGTCCCCTAGTACCCAACATTCCGCACTGCCTCTTTCGGTTTTGTGAATATTCAGCTTTGTAAATATTCAGTGATAACATCTTTCAAAGGTCGCCCTCGACCGGTTCCTGTACTTCAATGGGATCTCGATGAGCACTCCGGTGGATTCGTTAATCAGGAGGGCAAAGAAGGAAAAACGGAAGAGGATCCAGCTGTAGAGGCCTAGAAGAAGGTCGCTCACTTCGGAGAAGCGGGCCCGTGTCAGAGGCTCTAGGGTGAGGATGAACGCTAGAGCAATGGCGGAAACGCAGCGTATCGTCGCAACGAAGCGTGCGTCGAGTGATAGCGGGGAGGACTCAACGTTCGATGAGGGCATATCGAGCCTTTTTGCCCTCGGCCGCACGCCATCGTGTGAGGCAGCTCCCCTTCTCAGAAATCGACTGCAGTGTTACCGAGAAGCCTGAAGGAATGGGCTGTCGATTCCCTTCATACGGCCAGTCGCATGCGACAGATCCAGGGGAGCCGCATAGGTTCGCAGTCAGGCAAGGAGCAGGCGTGAGGCCTTCCAGTTATTAGGGCTTTATTGGCATTAACGATAGAATCGGAAGCAATCCGATAAATTGTGATGATATATCGTTCTCTATAGCTTATTGGGACGCAACGATATAGTGAAGTAATTAATATGTCAAGAGGTATTTTTCCATGGTGCGCTGCTACCAGAATGAGTGGAGTTCCTAGATAAAATCAGCGGAATATACGCGTAAATAAGATTAAATATATAAATTATAAGTAAGAATAAGATAAATAATTAGTAAATGATAAAATAGAGTATGTCGCTCCGCGACTGTCAGCGACGCGTCTGGAATGGAGGGGAGAATTGGCCGTATCCTCTCGCCCGCCTGACCTAAGCGACTTCGATTGACTTTTCCGGTGGCTAGACCATAATAGTTAGCACGCTGCTCATGCTCGATGACAAACAGTGGCGGTTGACAGCGACACTCGTCTATTCCAGTCGGGGTTTTGGAAGGAGGGTAGTAAGGAGGAATGCCCATGCAGTGCTCCAGCCAATGCCGCAGGATGTACCAGATCTCCCTGCTGATCACCCTGGTCTTTGTATGCAGTCTTGCTTCTCTCGCGTCAGCCCGCGACTTGGTCATCGGTCAGGGGACCGATGTCAGTCTCCTCGATCCGCACTACAGTACGTCAGCCTCGGATGTCAATGTGTTTTTCAATCTTTATGACAACCTGGTGTTGCGCGACGAGAACCTCAACCTCACGCCAGGCCTTGCCACCTCATGGAAGATGATCGATGACAAGACGTGGCAGTTCAAGCTACGCGACGGCGTGGTCTTCCACAATGGCCATCGCTTTAGCGCTGAAGACGTGCAGTTCTCGCTCGAACGCGCCATCGCCGAGAATCCACGCACCAGCGTGTTCGCCGCACTCAATACCATTGAGCGTGTAGACATCCTCGATCCTTCGACGGTGAACATCGTCACCAGGCACGCCGATCCGTTGCTGCCGACTCGCCTCTCGTACTACGGTGGCATGATGCTGCCCAAGCAATACTTTGAGAAGGTGGGTATGGAGGGGTTTCGCAAAGACCCCATTGGCACCGGCGCGCTGAAGTTCGTCGAATGGAAGAAGAACGAGCGCCTGGTGTTTGAGGCCAACAAACGCTATTGGCGAGCCCCCCTTCCCTACAGCAAGGTCATCTATAGGCCTTACCCGGAAACCGCCGCTCGCATCGCAGCGCTCATCGCCGGAGAAGTCGACCTGATCACTGCCGTGCCTCCGGATCAAGTGGAAGTGATCGAGACGAGTGGGACCGCGAAAGTCGAGGGAGCTCTCTATGCAGGCTTCTTCGCGTACTAAATGAATGTGAAAAATCCGCCATTAGATACTAAGCTCGAGCGCCAGGCTCTGCACTATGCTCTCGACCTCCAGGCCATTGTCAAAAAACTGTGGCGAGGGCGCGGGGTGGTGC
>JBKPCR010000234.1:0-10236 GCA_046727435.1 bacterium
TGCCCAGCCATGACACGCGGTCGGAATACTGCCGACCGGTCGCTCGCTCAGCCGGCCTAATAGCCGAGCCAAGCGCTTCATGTGCCGGGCATCGTGCATCTGGCACTCCGTCAACTCGGCCTCTCTCCAGTCGCTCATAGGTAAGCTCCGCTCAATGACCATTGAAGAGCATTGTAGCAACTGGATAGAAGCCCTGGGCTCTGTCCTCAAGATGTGTATAATGTTGAGCGCCAGGCCTCAGCCACGCCTGGCAGCGGGAGCGAGGCACGAGCGGACGCTGGCAGGCGTCGGCTGCAGGCCGATTATAGGTATACAGTCCTGCTTTCAGTGATAATGCACACACCTGGCAGGTAGCTGTCAGGGAAAGCAGGAACATGCACCTGCGGATGACGAATATGCAAGCCGAAGCACATGACGCTTTCGAACATATCTTCGAATCCGCAGGTGCGCTGGCGTTCGTCAACGAATACTCAGAGTCTGCCGCACTACCGGCTCTCTATAAGACCTTCGCAGAACGCAAGCAGGCATGTCCCTTGGCACAACTGTCCCATACGCAGGGAGATCACACATGAAGCCACAAGCCCCCGAAGCATTTGCAGCCTCTATTGGCCTCGACTGGGCTGACGCCAAACACGATATCTGCCTACAAGCTGGTGGCTCTGAGAGACGAGAGTTTCTGGTGCTCGAGCACCGCCCTGAAGCGATCGACGCGTGGGTCCAGACCCTGCGCGCGCGGTTCCACGGACAACCCGTTGCGGTGTGTCTTGAGCTGAATTAAGGGCCCATTGTCTCCGCCCCGCGCCATATGATTTCCTCGTGCTCTTCCCCGTCAATCCGTTCACCTTGGCCAAGTACCGTGAAGCGTTTACCCCCAGCCGGGCCAAAGACGACCCCACCGATGCCGAGCTCCAGGTCGAACTCCTCCTCAAACACCGCGACAAGCTCACCCCGCTTACCCCCCAAAGCCCCACGATGCGCGCCTTAGCGCAACTCGTCGAACACCGCCGCCGCCTGGTCGGCGACCAGGTCCGGTGCACCAATCGCTTGACCAGTGTGCTTAAAAACTACTTCCCACACGTTCTGCCGTGGTTTCAGGAGAAAGATACGGGCATCTTTTGCGACTTCCTGAGCCGCTGGCCGACGCTCAAAGCGGCGCCACTCGCGCGTCGCACCACCCTTGAGCACTTTTTCCGTGCACACCACGTGCGCTCGGCCGACGTCATCAAGACGCGCATCGAGGCCATCCAGAGCGCGGTGGCACTGACCACAGATACAGGAGTGATCACCCCCAACGCCCTCTTGGTGCAACCCCTCGTGGCCCAACTCCGCGTGACCTTGCAGGCCATTACCGACTTCGACAACGCTATCGCGGACCACGCCCAGGGCCATCCCGACTTTCCCTTGTTTGACGCCTTGCCAGGGGCTGGGGCGGTCTTTGCCCCCCGCCTCCTTGTGGCCTTTGGCGAACAACGGGAGCGTTACGCCTCTGCCGAGGAACTCCAAAAATACGCCGGCATTGCACGGGTCACGGAACGCAGCGGGAAAAAATCCTGGGTGCACTGGCGCCTCCAGTGTCCGAAGTTCCTGCCACAAACGTTTGTGGAGTGGGCCGCCGAATCTATCCGCCACTCCTTTTGGGCGCAAGCCTACTACCAGCAGCAACGTGACAAGGGCAAAGCACACCAGGCTGCCGTGCGGGCGTTAGCGTTCAAATGGCTGCGCATCCTCTATCGGTGTTGGCAGGAGCGCACCCCGTACCATGAATCCATCTATCTGCAGGCGCTCAAACGCCGCAACGCACCCCTGCTGCACATCCTGGCAAATTTATCCTGAAAGGAGTTAAAAAAACCTTGACAGCCCCCTCAGAGCATATGTTAGGCCAAGAATGTGATGTTGAAGACTTGCCATCGCTTCTCGCGTTCGTTCCTTTCGGCTGACACCGGGTCAAACAACTCTCGATATTAGGACGCGTGACGGCACAGTTCGAGGAACTTCTGCATAGTCTGTTCGGGGTCGAGAGTGTTTGGTCTTTCGTAATCACACGAAGGGCATTTTTCATCGGCCTGCTCCCCCCTATCAATGCACCAGAGGCGGCTATATTCACAGATTGGACATATAATCTGCGGCTCGAAATAGGAGTCGAGGCGGTAGAAAAACCACTCTTTGCCAAACTTAATTTCACCATCGGTGGTTGTTTGGTTCTGGACGCGCTGGTCGAGATACTCTGCGAACCACTGGCCAACCTTTTTGCTCTGTTTTTCGTGGTCAACCTTCCTGTCGATCATGTCATCCACGTCCATCATGTGGGCTTTAACGCAAGTCCTCAGTTCTGCGAGAGACACTAAGGCCTCATAGCCAGCGTAACAAAGGCCCACGAAGTCCTTCCGATGGAGTGCTTCTTCCTCTGAGAATCTCTGAGTCTGCCAAAAAAGCTCCTGGCCGGCAATCCATTCCATTTGCTGCCGCTCCATGATGCCTCTTACCTGGAAAGAGCCTCGCAATCGCCTTTCAGCTGGATCAGCAAGTGAGCAACGAAATTGCCGACGGAGGTCTATGTAGCTTGCAGGATATTGAATGATTCTGAGTTTTTTTGGTGGGGCCGGAGCGTCGCGGAAATCCACCAAATTCCAACCCTCGAAATATTTGACTGTGCCATCTTCAATATCCAAATGGATGTCGGTCCTAGCCGAAGGGAAGATCAACGCGTTCGCACCTATCTCCCGCAACCAGCTGCCGATCGCATCTGTAATAGGGCTTCCGCCTCGTGGATGGTACGTAAGCAAAAGCAGCAACGCATAGAAGTTCATCTCTGGACACTTCCCGCAGTTATGTTCGCCCTCGGGACTACCAGCGTACGTTATAAACTCAGTTCGATCGGAGATGATTTGGGCTACTGTTTTGTCGTCATTCAGACCGCGAGTTTTTGCGGCACTAATGTCATCGATGTCGATGAGTAGCTGCCTCTGTGCTACCCTAAGAATATCCACCACATTCTCGGCATCTCCAACATCCTCGTGATAGATGTAGCATGCAGTTGATATACCGGAGAAAACTCGCTTCGCGAACCACTCTTGGACGTGCGGCAGACGAAGGTCGATCGTTCTTTCGATTGAGACATGCTCGACGCGAAGTGGGAAAAACACAGTGAAGTCATCGTCAAGGTGAATTCGCGCACCCTGCTGCCCTCGGTCCGTTTTTTTCAATTCAGTGTAGAACGGGCTGGTGATGCCGCGCCTCGAATGGAACGTGACGCCAATAGCGTGCCTTGGGAACTCTGCCTCCGTATACCTTGATTGGTTTGCAAGCCGTGGACCCACAAGCCTTGGATCGCTGTAATCCCAGATACTAATATCCCCAGATGTCTTCGGATCGACATAGGCCCAAAGCTCATTTTCCAAGGTCCCACCATCATTGCCGGTTTCGTCCATGCAGACTGCGTAATAACGAGAGGCAGGCAGGTCAGGTCCCCCCGCGAAGCGCCGAAAAGGAAACGCAGGCTCGGTAACGACGAGCTGGCCACGGTGGAAAGCACGAGTCCCTGCTTCGACCTGTTCGGAGGTGTTAGCAGCTTCGAAGAAACGCGCGAAAGTGATCTTAAGCGCTCCGGCCTGCTCGTCGTCCAAGTCGATCGGCCGCATGCTTTTGAGCCATCCATCGAACCGCGTGAATGGCGCGTTCTCGCTCAAGTCTTGCATGATAATCGCTTCATCCCCAGAAGTCTTATCAGTGTGTATAAACTGATCCTCCGATACTGGGGATCGTTCCTTCTGTTCCGGAGAACGAGAACTCCCTATGATGTCGTTGCTCTGCCCTGTTATGCCGCTTTCCTCACCTTCGCCAAGCTGGAGACGCATTCTCATCAAAGCAGCCGCCTCGGAGGCGTGGGCGTGTCCGAGTGATGCTGCTTTTTCAAAAAACTGACGCGACTTCCATAGGTCGCCTTCGATTTGCAAGACAACGCCCATGCTGAAAAGAGCTTGCGAGTTATTCGGCTCCAGTCGGAGGCACTCCAGAAGATTGGTTTTCGCCTCTGCCAGGCGGCCTAACTTTGCTTGGTTCCAACCACAGATCCCGTAGGCAAACGCATTGGAAGGATCTAATTCGATCGCCTTGCTGAAGGCAGCAACAGCCTCTTCCGGTTGTCTGAGGGCGTGATATGCATGGCCACGGTGTAACTCCGACTCGGCGGTAATGTGTCCGAGCCGTCGGGCTTCGTCGAAGTCCCGGATGGCCGCTTCATAATCTCCCTGCTGGAAGTAGGTGTAAGCGCGACGACTATAGATACTCCCACCTTTGGGGAAGTGTAGAATGGCGTCATTGTATGCGGCGATCGAACCTTCATAGTCGCCCATCAGGCGACATGCGTTCCCGCGGTTAATGCGGGGGAGAACCAGATTAGGGGCAAGTTCAAGCGCCCGGTCGTAGTCGGTTAATGCTAATTCAAATGCACCCTGCTTTTCGAACGCAACACCGCGATTACTATAGGTCTGAGCATCCTGAGGATCTATGGCCAGAGCCCGACCGAAATCATCGATCGCTTCAGCATATTCTTCACGTGACAGATAAAGATTCCCTCGATTGAAATAAGAGAGTGCAGAGTCAGGCTTTAATTCAATTGCGCGGCCGTAGTCCGCTAGAGCTGCGGAATATAACCGAAGTTCTGAATATATGCTGCCTCGGTTGAGGAAGGCAGATACGTCCTGTGGATTACTGTCGATGAGGCGAGTGTAATACTCGATCTTTGCAGTGAGATCATCTCTGGACATCGATTTTACCTCTGACATGAGAAAGGCTTTTCTACAAAAACAAACAGCAGGCCCATCCATCAACCTAACTGAACTTCATGCAGCTGCCTTCCTGCGTCTGTCCGAATCGCCTGTTGATGATTCGGCGACGCTACACCTGCTGCGTTTGTGGGGATCGGTTGTCTGCCTAGACATAATGACTTCCGATAGGTAGGCTGACCTCCGTTGCCAACGTGGGTGAGCTTGCCAGAAGCCAGAGCCACCTCAGGTCGACACCTGAACCATCAACCATCGGAGGTCAGCCATGTCACAGTCTAGCACGCTCTATGTCGGATTGGATGTCCATAAAGAGTCCATTGCGGTGGCCTATGTCGCCCAAGCGCACGACGCTGAGGTCATTTACCTCGGCACCATCGGCACCCGGCAGGCCGACATTGACCAACTCGTCCGCAAGCTGCAATCCAAAGCCCAACACCTGGTTTTTGTCTATGAAGCGGGACCCTGTGGGTATTGGCTCTACCGCTATCTGACAAAAAAAGGCCATGTCTGCTGGGTCGTCGTGCCCTCTCTGATTCCTAAAAAGGCGGGCGACCGCGTGAAAACTGACCGTCGTGACGCGGTCCAACTGGCCCGCCTCATGCGCTCCGGTGACCTTACCCCAGTCTATGTCCCGTCTGTGGAAGACGAAGCCGTCCGCGATCTCAAGACCGCCAAGTTCCGTCTCAAAGCCTTTTTGCTCCGACACGATATCCGGTATACAGGCCGGGCAACCTGGGGCCCGGCCCATCTCCGGTGGCTCTCGGAAGTGGTCTGTCCCATACCCGCGCAGCAGATTGTTGTCCAGGAATACGTTCGCGCGGTCAATGCACAGACCGAACGCCTGCAGCGTCTGGAGCAAGAACGGCAAGAACACGTGAAAACCTGGCGCCTGCAGCCGGTGGTCGAGGCGCTTCAAGCGTTGCGGGGCGTCCAGTTCACGGTTGCGGTGACCCTCGTGGCCGAACTCGGTGACCTGACCCGCTTCGAGAATCCCCGACAACTGATGAAATATCTCGGACTGATCCCTTCAGAATATTCTAGTGGCGAGCGGCGACGTCAGGGGTCGATTACCAAAGCCGGCAACACCCATGCCCGTCGCGCGTTGGTCGCAGGGGCCTGGGCTTACCGGTATCCCGCCAAAGTCAGTCGCCACTTGCAACTCAGGTTGGAAACGCTCCCGAAGCCGATCCAAGATATCAGTTGGAGGGCACAAGTGCGGCTGTGCAAACGCTTTCGACGCCTGCTGCCCCGCGGCAAACACGCCAACCAGGTGGTCGTCGCCATTGCCCGGGAACTGGCGGGCTTTCTGTGGGCCATTGCCAAACAGGTGCCCGTGACACCATAGGTCAACAAGATGGATCGCCATTAGACCCACAACGCAGCCGGTTTGCAACCTCTAGCGGAAGAGGCGCAGCCCCGGTGTGGTGCAACCCTCGACGGCGTGAAGCGACCGGTAGGCATACTCGTGCCTAGATGGAGGCAGACACCCGACGGATGCAAGTCAGGTGGTAGCCAATCCACGGATATCAGCAGGATCAACCGTCGGATTTACTGGCTCCGGCTCTTCCGCTGGACCACTTCACCCAGAGGACATCAACATGAAGAACACGGCCTGAGAATTTTTACGCCAGCTCTTGACATCGGAAGTCATATCAACGCTGCCCTTCAGCGGCCGCGAGCGAAGCGAGCGGTCCGACTGCAAGGGTCATGTTAGGCCAATGGTTGAGCCCACAACAATACTCCCGGCATAGAAAATAAATCCGTCCCCTTTTCTTCGGTCAAGCACGGGCTCCCCGCCGTTCCGGGCCGCAAGACCGATGTCGGCGATTACGCTTGGCTCGCCCGGTTGGTAGAGCATGGGCTCCTGCGAGCGACTTCCATCTCACGACAGCCGATCCGCGCGATCTAACCCGGCTCGTTCACTCCGGTAGCGCCTTCCGTTCCGGCCAAGGCCTTGAGCCAGGCGTCAAGCTCCTCGTCTGTCCCGCCCAACCCCTTATGGAGTCGAACGAAACCTCGCCGAATCGAGTCGAGAGGAGCAGGCTCAGGGCGCAAAGCGGGAACTTGCCGAAGAGCTGCGAGCCCTTCGGTCCGCTCACCGAGACCGAGGTGGCAGGAGGCTCTGGTGGCCATCGCCCAGTAGCCTCGGTCGCCCGTCTTCTGTAGAGCCGCGAGTCCCTTTTGGAACGCATCGCGTGCCTTGTCTGATTCACCCAGGAGAAGGCTCAACTGGCCGACGTTGTCGGCCATGTAGTGGGAATCGACATTGAAGTCCAACCCGTCGGCGTAGGCATCACGAGCCGTCCGCAGGTCAGATTCCGCTCCCCCTTGCTGATACTTCTGCCAGAAAAGGCGCCCCTTCATGCCAGCGATCTCGGTGCTCCACCTTGTCGCACTCGGGTCGATCTCGAGCAAGCGATCGAGCATTTGCTGGGCGCCGGGCCCATCACCAGCCTCCAGGAGCGCGACCCCCTTTTTATGCAGAAGAAAGATATCGCGAGGGGACAACCGCAGAGCGAGGTCGTACTGTTTCGCTGCTGCCTGGGACCGTTTCGCGAAGAGATAGATGTCGCCGAGACGGCGATGCAACCTCACATCGAGTGGGGTCTCGAAAGCATTGTCGCCCGGCGCAAAGACGTTCACCATGGCCCTATGGAGCTGACCGACTTCGGAGCGTCGGTCGGTTCGCTCGAAGTAGGTGATGCGGTCGAGCCACTCGTGGACAGCCGATTCTGTAAGCGGCGGCGGCGTTTCCGCAAGAGCTCGTGCCACGTTCTCCAGGTACGATGGGACAAACAATTCGACGAATCGACTGAAAGCCGCCGCGGGCAGCGGAGTCGACTGCTTGAGAGTCTCGAGTACCCTCTTGATGGATTCGCGATCTTCTCCGCGAGCCGCTTGCCGCGATCGGAGTGGACTCGGCACCTGTTCCATCGACAGGCGATAGACGAGAGGGATGATGGTGGAGGCCTCCCGTGTCGCCAACGAGACTCCGCTAACTGCGCCGGCTTCCCACATCAGCCACGGCTTGTCGACGGAGTTCGGAGTTAAGAGAACCGCGGTGAACTTGCTCTCCCGAACCTGGTCGTGAATCCAATCAAGCCAGTCGCTGCCCGCTGCGATGCCGCCCTCGGACGGCGCGGCCGACGAAGCCTTGACCTCGATGTGTCCCGGAAGGCAGCTCTCGATAAGCTGTTTCAGGGCGCCCGCCAATTCGTGGTCGCCGTGCGAGTGACTGAGAAACAGACTCTCCATGCCCGGTATCCTCCAGGAATACTCTCCCGGATTCATCTATTGACCTTCACCTAAATTGGTTTCCAGCGACAGCTCTCAGATGCCAGAATTGCTGGGCGCTTATGTAAACTAACTTTGCTGAATCTCGACAAACATACCACTCCGCTTCGTCCAGATCGAGGTCAGGCCGAGCGCATTGCCGCACCTTCAATCAAAGGACAGGACGTCATTCAAGCCAGCTCGTTAGTGGAGACACCACCGCTGGTTCGCATGGCGGACTACCGCGGCACGCTCGGCGCGCCGATCTCTCCGTCTCACTGTCCCAGGGGTTGGGCGCGCAAATAAAGTCCTCATCAAGCTCCTCCACCAGCTTCATTGCCTTTAGGAGTTCTGCAGCATGCAGACGGCCCATCTCGGGATATGCGAGCACTGCATCCTAGCGTTCATTCACGTCCTCCGCGAACAATCACGTTACAAGAATTCTTATGCGTACTGGCTGGCGAGTCCGAAGGAACCGCTTATGGCCGATATCAGCTGGCTCGCGTCGGGTTGCCGCCTAATCGGGATAGGGAGGGGCCTCACGGCCTCCCCCCTCCCACACCACCGGACATACGGGTCACGTATCCGGCGGTTCGGTAGATTGAGTCAGGGTGAGACACACACCCCAACCAGGGTGTCTGCTCCCGGCGTGCCAGTGGTCAGTTCATCCCAGACGTCGAACCTTCCGGCCAACGCCTCGCCGGATGCCATCGGACCACTCCACCCGAAAGGACGACTCCTCTCTACCGTTCGGGCCTTCCCACCATTGCTGGTGGTACTATGCCGTCTGCTGACTTCTGCGAGGCGGTCAGGGAGGATTCCTCCGCCCTCAGTCCTTCACCAGGACACCCCGCAGATCTCCCGCGGTCAGCTGTCATACCGTCGGTGCATAGACGCCGGATTTATAAAGTACGCCCCCTTGTGGATGGAGGACTTCGTGGTTGCGTGCCCACTCGTCCCGAACGTCCCACACCTCATATCCGGTTCGTGTCCCTCGCCCCGCACCTTCGTTCCACGCGTCCTTCAGACCCCACCTCACGGTGACGCCCTTGCGCTTCCCTTGTCCTTCGGCTCCACGTATACCTGGACAGGGGACTTTCACCCCCAAGCATGACAGCATGCACGGCACACACGCTCGGGCTTCAGCGGCGCGGCAGCGGTTTGCCGCGTCTGCTGGAAGCCGTTGTTAGGCCATTCCTAAGTCGCCGCATACACTCCAGGACCGCTCCAGCATGGGGCTGTCTCGATGCTTCGCACGAATAGTTATCGTCGCCTGCGGCCGGAAACGGGGGAGTCGGGACACACGCCGATAATCTCCGATCGCATGTATTGCCCTTTCGAGTCAGCCGCCATCAGTTCTTTGTATACTTTCGGTGGCACGCCCTCGTAGCAGTATGTCTGACCGCTATTAAACACGACTTCGAGAATGTGTGTCTTGGGGTCATAGCCGACAGCTTGAATCATGCTTGATTCGACAGGGATCAATTTCGCCATTGTGCCCTCCCACCCTCGCTTTGCAGGGTAAGGGATATCAGCGGGAAGCCTCGCCGTCGACTGCAATCTCACTGTCTGCACTGGCATGCCACAAGTCGGCCTAAGCTTATGGCTCAGCGCGCCGCAGCTCGTCCGCCCTCTGCTAGAGCCGGTGCTTCGGCCCTGGAATTTGCCAGGGTTTTTCGAGTTCACCATCACATGTTGGCCAAAGCGATGATCTTCGAGACCTTATCATCATGCAATCCATCAAGATCCGATTCCTTCAGCCAACCCTCTTTCAGCAGTCCGGCATACACAAAGATCAGAACTGAATATCTGTAGTCATACATCGCATCGATTTCCTCACGTTTTTCACTCAGGAAGTCATGGAGACGCCATATGTCGTTGGGATTAGCGAGGTCGCGAATCATGCCGCAGATGTGCTTCGTGATAGCCTCACATTCTCTGCGATAAGCACTATCGAAGGCCCGCCTTGCGATCGACTTTTCAGTCGTGGACCACTTGATGTCTCGCACATTCATCATGGTTTCTCAATTCTGCGTGGCCTAGACATAATGACTTCCGGAAGGGTAGGCTGACCTCCGGTTCACACCGTGGGTTAGCTTACTGGAAGCCAGAGCCACCGTATGCCAGAGCATACACACGAACTCGGAGGTCAGCCATGAGCCAGTCTAGCACGCTTGAC
>JBKPCR010000235.1:0-28737 GCA_046727435.1 bacterium
ATCCGACGGCGACTGCTCGAGTACCCCGGACACCCCAATAAGCCGCAAAGTTCGTGAAGAAGGTATAGGAATGGACCACTTCGGGTTCAAGTTGCCTCACCAAACGGCCAAAGGCTCTGAGTTTTGCGGCCGCCGAGGACACGTTGGGGAAAGCATATAGTGGGACATTGAGTGCCCAAATTCTAGGCACATAGACATCCGCCTCAGAAAAGTTCCATACGGCCACCGCCGGCCGGTAGCGCCCTCGATCCATAGCTTGGAGCAGGTAACAAAGCTGTCGTTCCAATCCACCCGAACTCAACTGACCAACTAGATAAAGAAAGTGACTGCTCATAAGGTCTTCCGACAAATTTTTCATAACAAAGGTAAATGTCTCTCAAGTCTTTAATAGGATGTGATTTGGGAACAATCGCTTCTGTAGAGACCAGGAGAGGTCTGTCTATGACGCATCCTATCCTAAGGGGTACCTCTGACAAATCCATGATATAGTTGGCGGCAGGTCGTTTGTAAGGATACATAGGACCATAACCCAGGATTACTTAGAGTCCTATCCCAGAAGGGTGTTAGCAGCCCCTTATAGAGCCATTTTACATGCCTAGTGGGATAGGATCTTATCTGCCTGTGCTGCGCCCGTCGAGCTCCCGACCGTTGAGGCTTCCCTGCCGCCGGTGGTGAGTCTACGACGCTTCTTGGGAGGTTAAGATGGAGGTCTACAATGCCGACATGGGATATTCGCCAAATTGCCCTCTGTGAAGCCAAAGGTATTGCCGTCCCCAAGGATGCCCGCATTCTCGACTATGGGTGCGGGGCTGGGCGCCGCGTGTATGAACTTCTCGACGCCGGCTACCCACAGGCCGAGGGGTACGATGTAGTGGACTATCTGACCCTGCGGGATCCGGCCGACCGTGCCCGATTCCACATTGGGCCGGATGGCCATGTCCCCGTACCCGATGCCACGTTTGATTTTGTGCTTTCTGATCAGGTGTTTGAGCACGTCCTGGACCAGCCTGCCGCCTTCCGGGAGATCGTGCGCATTTTAAAGCCCGGCGGTGTCAGCGTGCATGTGATCCCCGCCAAATGGCAACTGATCGAGCCCCATATCAAGGTGCCCTTGGGGGGCCTAAGGCCTTTCAAGCGCAGCCCCTGGTATCTCCTGTGGGCCGCTCTGGGGATTCGCAACCAATACCAGCAAGGCCTGAACGCCCGCGAGGTCGCCCGCCGCAACTACAAGTATGCACATACCGAGCTGAATTATTGGAGCTGTCGTGAGTACCGGCACCTCTTCAGCACCCTGCCCATCAGCTGGAGCTGGGAAGAGGTGGCGTATATGCAGGCGAGTTATAAGCCACGAATTCTGCAGCTGGCGCGTGTGGCGCAGCGGGTGCCGCTCCTTACCAGCCTGATTCGCACATGTTTGGTGCGGGTGCTGATGTTCCGCAAAACCTCGAGCCGGGCCATCTAGGTCCGCTGACCTCACAGGGATCGTGCCCCCGCCTCCAGCGCGCTATAGCTCTGTCTTTTTTCAAAGACCATCTTGGCGCATCTAATGGAGCGACGGTATAAATCAGTACCAAGAAAAGCCATAAGAGCGATCAATCCATCGGTAGGAACTCGATACCTTGGATCCCCGGTTTCAAAGAAACTTGAAATGAGGGCAGTATAAATCACAATAGTACCGGCCAAAATGTATACGTAGCCCTGCAGTTGGCTCAAAGTAAGCTCCTTAAGAAGTGTGCTGTCGCTTCGTGCTACAGATTGCTTATACGTCATCATATACGGGAGCCCACCAATGAGCACCACCAGCGTTAGAACGAAGACACCCATTAGACAAAAATGGATAGCTGCCCAAAGCAGTTGAATGAAACGTGAATTGATGTTCGCTAATATGGTCGATGAAGGAAACCAATAAACGGAAAAAGCACGAGAGACGTCAGAAAGATATTCGAGAGGAGCTTTACGAATGAGCAACAAGTTGATGCGTAGAAGGTACTTTGCTAATTGGGGCCCCTGAAGTCCAGTAATCTCGGCAAGCTCCTGTGTCACGCCAGGACTTGATAGATATGCGTATCCTGTATGCGGACCACCACGAGCGACCAGATCAGCATCTCTGGCTCTTATAAGTGCTTCTCGTATTGTAGCATATTCATCTGGCAATCGCTCAATAGCCCGTGCGGTTCTTGTACTCAGAGTTGCGGAATCGACTGGCGCTATAAGACTAAGACCGAAATGGTCGAATTTGAGGTAATTTAAGAAGGCATAACCACCTATTAGTATAATGGAGGCACAGATCAATATGAGGATCGCCTTAATCCTATATTTGGGCGTAGCAGCAGACCCACTAAACAGGAAAGGTCCTATAAGGAGACTGCCCGTCATGGCAAAAGCAAGAGCTTGGTAAGTTGGACGAGTGAGACCAGCATAGGCAATCGTTAGGGCAGATATTAGAAGCCATATTGTTTTGCAAGTGAGAGACCAGAAGACAAAGCTGCCGAATCCTACTACCAGCATGAATTCGGTTAGATTTTCGGTGAGCACATATGCAGCGGGCTCTACGTAGGGTGGCAGGAGGAGTAATAAACCGAACAGACTGAGCATCGTCTCCGTTAGGCCCATGGAATGCAGAACGCTGGCAAGTATCCATATTGATGCGAAATGCAGCAACAAAGAGAAAAAAAATAAAGTGCGATTTGGTACTGCACTAGAGGCAGTGATCAAAAGACGAAGAGTATAACCGGGAGGTCGATAGTTTAGATGGTCGATACGAAAATCTACAAGATCTGCAGCGGTTGCTAAATATCCTCCTGAATCACTTGCCATCACTGGTGCTTGTGGCCACAATGTGATATATACCAAAAAGGCTACAGCAAAGAGGAATGCATAGAGCACAGCCGTTGGAATTGGCAGGCCAGCAACAGTCTGATGCTTTTGTTGGAAGAGCGAAGAGTTTATCCACATCATCTTATTGGCTATTAGAAATTTCTCTTCTCACGACGTTGTACGGACCCTATCGTCTCTACTTTCGATGGAAAAAAATCAGAGCCGATAGTGCGCGATATAAGGTCTAGCTTTAGCATCGTGTCCAAAGCGTTGAGCCGCCTGAGGCCGTCCAAAGCGGCGCACGACAAGGCGTCGTACTTCATAAGGGGTGTTTGGTGCCATGGCGGCACAGAGCGTAACGATGCCCCAGGGTGTCATGAATCCCAAGTCGCCGAACAGTATGGTCACGAAAGTATAAACCAATAAAGGGAGTCGAAAGGGACCATCGGCCAACCCTTTACCATACGAGACGGCGTTCCGAGCCGCCCTGATCCACCAGGCCACGAAAAACGCCAACGGAACGACTCCAGACGATAGCGCGAACCAGATAAAACTATTGTGGGGCGCGATTACCTTATGGCTGGTTGGCACATATAAGTTAATGTTGGCCGCCCCAACACCTAGCAGTGGTGAGCTGAGGTAGCGCTCAATCGCCAGCGGCCACACAAGAAAGCGACCGGTTTCCTCTGTGCCGCGTGCAGAATAGCGAGATATGCTCTGGTCAAATAGCCCAAAGTTGTAAATGATCCCGCTCAAGATGATGAAGACCAGAAGTGGTACGAAGCCACGCCTGAGAAGGCCACGAAGGGCGATAGTGATCCCGATTGCAGTTCCCAACAATGCCCCGCGGCTGACACTGAGACCTACTATATACAGGCACCCAACCGCAGCTAAGCTCGCGGCCACGCGCACCCCATGGCGTCTGGTTTCAACGCTAACGATAGTGAAATAAAGGCAGCAGAACCCAAACCAACCACCCAGGCCATTGGAATTATTAAAATCCCCCGATACCATTGAGTCCACGGCTGCTCGCTCATCCGTGGTCCCTATAGTCGCGCCCTTCAACATCAGATATGGCAGTGTTGTAAGTCCCATAACGAACAGCGCAAGAGCACATCGACGCAAAAATCCCCGGCGCAGGTAAAGCGACTGGATAATAATGAGTGTTAGAATCCATGTGATGAAAGCTCGAGAAATCCCTTCCCTTATAGACGAACCGTGTACCGTAAGTTCCACTAGCAGAAAGGAGATTGCGCATGCGAGCGGTAATCGAAGGGGTGCAAACACAGCAGTTCCCTGCGGCTCCAGTCGGATAACACAGAACCCAGCTAACACCAGCAGCATCCCACCAGCAAGCATTGGCACTAAAAGTCCTAATCCAGGCGCCAGCATGCTATAGAAGAGAAGTGCATAGTAAGTATACTCAACTATACGTGGAGGGGCCGCACTCGCATAGCTCCCGACGCGGAGGACCTTTGGATGCCGAGGCTGTTGGGGTGTAGTCATACCTTTGCTCCAGAATACGACGCAATGATCTTTGGTGGCAACTTGATCCTCCAAGGGTAAGGAATACAATTATCCTTTGCGTCGATGTCAACAGAACACTTCCGAGGGCCACATACGGAGGGGAACATCATGGGATTTCTCGACCGCGATAGTATGCGATGGTATCATCCAGAATCCTGTCCAGATCCATGCGTGGGGCATAGCCGATCAAGCTCTTCAGCTTTGCGGTAGAGGGCACACGCCGATGCATGTCTTCGAAGTCACTCGGATAGACCTCGCTGTAGGCGATGAGTTTGATCTCAGAGGTACTCCCTACCTTGATCTTCACCCGCTCGGCGAGCTCCAGGATGGACACCTCTTCAGCTCCGCCAATGTTGACTACCTCACCCACGGCCTCGGGAGTGTCGATCAGCTTCAATACCGCCGCTGTGACGTCTTGCACGTGCGTGAACGTCCGTGTCTGCGTGCCATCTCCATAGACAGTAATGGGCTCGTGCGCCAGCGCTTGTTTCACAAAACGCGGTACCACCATGCCATAGCGCCATGTTTGGCGCGGCCCTACAGTGTTGAAAAAGCGGACGATGAGCACCGGCAGCTTGGTGGTCCGGTGATACGCCAGGGCAGTGAGTTCGTCTATGAGCTTGGACGCAGCATAACTCCAACGGGATTTGGTGGACGGGCCGTACACGCAGTAGTCCGTTTCCTTCAATGGCGCATGGTTTTGCCTCCCGTAGACCTCTGAAGTGGAAGCGATCAGCACCTTTTTCTTGAACTTGTTGCATAACTCCAGGACGACATCGGTGCCGCGGACATTGGTGAAAATGGAGGTCAGGGGATTGTCCAAGATATACTGGACCCCCACTGCGGCCGCCAAATGTATGACCACATCACAGATGCCTACCAGCTCCAATGTTTTTTCGTAGTGCAGCACCGAGTCAACGGTAATGAATAAACGCTCCCCGTACGCGCTGTGCTCCTGGAGATGGCGAATGTTCTCCAGGGTACCGGTCGACAGGTCATCAAGGATGTATACTTCGTCCCCACGCGCCAAAGACGCTTCAGCGATGTGGGAACCAATGAACCCGGCGCCGCCAGTGATCAGGACTTTCATACGTGGCAGTGTTTGCATAATTACCCTTTCACACCGAGATGTGAGGTAATGATCCATTCCAAACGCTCGGCGGTTGCCGCCCAACTAAAGCGCCCCCGCACATAGCGTGAGCCAATATGCCCACGCGCTTTTATCTCAGGGGGGTTTTTGAAGACGCTCTGTAGGCATGCCCTCAGTGCAGAGACGGAGTTTGGCTCGAAGAGCCATCCAGCACCCGTCTCTACCAACATCCTATTCCCCCCGATATCGGACGCAAGGGAGGGAACGCCGCAGGCCATCGCTTCGAGGATTACGTTTGGGAAGTTTTCGTATCGACTGGGTACCACTATGGCGTCCATAGCACGGTACCACTCAGGAAGTCGCTCATGTTCTACTCCAGGTTCTATATGCACTAATCCACGGGCAAGCTCTTGCGCTAAAATGGTACGCATGTTTTTATCCGCTTCCCCACTGCCAACTATGAGAAATCTTGTGTTCACTGCGCTCTGCGCGAACTCATGGAAGGCGGACGCGAGGAGATCTGCTCCCTTCAAGTGAGTCAGCCGGCCGACATAACCCACCACCTGGTGCTGCTCCGTCCATCCCAGAGCTGAACGGACCGAGCTAGGCCCGGGTACGAAGCGCTGCTCATCGAGGCCATTGGGGAGCTCGATGGCATAATCACCAAGAAATGTACAAATGCGGGCCAGCGCGTCTCCGTGCGCGCACACCACATGCGCCTCATGTAAGACAGGCGCGAGCTCAGCTGTGACCGGCCCAGGCAAATACAATACTGTCGGCCGGTATGGTGCAACCTTGCTGGCCAAGATTGGGTCACCATGCACGTACACAGCATCGAAATCTTCCCAACGGCGCGCGAACTCGCGCTCGACTCGGAGCTGGAAGCGTCGCTTGTGCCAAGCGAAAGAGCGCCAGGCAAGCGCTTCCTGAAGCCGGTCCCATTTCGTCCGGAACCAGATATTCTCACGCATGTAACGACTGACCGACGAGAGGGTCGCTTGTCCCAGGGTACTCGACCACCAACCAGGGATCGGGATCGGCTCGATAAGCGGTGGTAGAGGTAGCGGATACTTCCCCCTCCGGTCCGCGACGAAGGCCGCCGCAACGCGATGGCCACGCTTAGCGAAGGCATGAAATACATACCTACTGAAAGTCTCTCCCCCGCCTCGCAGGACACCGAGTTCCGACTGGAGCACAAGCAATTTCATTGAATCTTTACCCCCGAGAGATGAGTTGCAAACACTGTGTGGTACTGACCCGGTTGCCAGGCAGAATCATTACAGTGTTTGCAACTCATCGTCTGAACACGCCGTTATAGGGCCACTACTCTACTTTTGTGGCGATACATTCGAAATGGGCACCTATCCAAAGCGGAGAGGTGGAAACGTGTCTAAATAGCTCGTATTGTGTGAATTTGCTCTTTTCCAAGATTCCTCTTAGTTCTTTATTCGTTATATAGAAAGTCTTCAATCTCTCTCTTAATTTGCCTTTCCACACTGATGGCAGCAATGGACATACTCTTTCTGCAATTCGCCTTTTCAAGGTCATGGCCTCAAATTTTGAAGAAACATCTACAGCGGTAAAAAAGAGTTTCCCTCCTGGTTTCAGTAATGAAAATAACTTGTTGCAAATATAGAGATCAAAAGGGGCAAGTTCTCCTAGTATTCCAATTGAATATATGAAGTCAAAGGAATCAGGGCTGATATGAAGGTCAAAGATATTCGCACATATCAAATTGACATGATCAGCACTTATTTTGTCGCTCTTAACAGGGTTACGAGCGTGCTTCAACATATTTAGGGCAATATCAATGCCGACCAGCCTCTCAACATGTTGAAGACAGTGAAAGTAGCGCCCAGTTCCGCAACCAACATCAAGTACTGCAATCCTATAGCCGAAGGAACGGCTAATGTCAGCTATGGTCTTACAGATCCTTTTATAACTTTCACTCGCAATTTCTGCCTCGTCAGACTCCCTGTACATTGCTGAGTATGCTTCGTCGAGGACGATCTTTGCTTCATTCCCGATCCTTTGATAGTTCATATTTATTTATTCCTACCAAATGATCAGTTCTTAACCTTATTACTAGTGTGACTGAAGACTACACGTGGTCTCTACAACGTGCCCCCCAACGGCGCGTTTGAAGACAGCGGCGACTGCTGCTGCACTGTGAGTTTCCGCAACGTATTGTCGAGCACGAGCCGCAATTTCGTCGCGCCGTTGCGGCGAATCCATAAGAGCTGTGATGTCTGCAGTAGCACACTCAACAGTGCCCGGCACCGTGCCCAGCACCTGTCGCTCAATGAGGTGGTCGGGATCGAGTTTTAAGCTGATGACAGGGGTACCACTCGACCACGCCTCAAGAAAGGTGTTGGGAAAACCCTCTGCGTCGGACGTCACAAGGAGCATTGCGGCGTCTGCGATGATTTGTTGCGTCTTCTGGGGTGACACTTTGCCAAGGAACTCAACATTCGCCTGGGCCTGCATTGCCTCTACGATCCACTCGCTGTACCCTGGCGGTGAGGCAAATGGGGTAGGCCCACCACATACAACGAAACGAACAGCTGGCGCCTTCCCAGCAATCTCAAGGAGTATATCCGGCCGTTTCGGCTGTCGTAACATTGCCACCCATGCGACGTAATTGGCGCGCTCTGCGTGAGGCTTCACGGCTGCCATCTCTCCGGCAATGCTTGGAACGATATACGCCTTCGGCCGCCATCGTGGGGCGAGCGCAGAGAACTGCCCTGTGTGCTGGACCAAGATTCTATTGGTCCGTGAGAGCCCCCAGGCATAGAGCGGCCACCAGCGAGAACGTCGGAAAAGAGCACGACGAGGCTGCACGTCACTATCCACTCCCGCAGCAAATATCGTGCGCACTCCCACAAGCTTTGCGATCTCGACGGCACAACCCCATAGGCGGTCCGCGCATCGCCAATACCACCAGTCTGGTTGCTCCAACGACAGGAATCGATACCATACCCGAAGAATATGACCCCGTCCGATGCCAAGGAATTCCACACCATCAATTGTACAGCGCTCCCCAGCTCCTAGTGCCTCGCGCACACCGACCGTCACCGCCCAACCGGTCGCAGCGAGCGCACGAGCCAGCAGCCATTGCTGTCGCTCCGCACCACCAACGACCGACGCGCCTGATGCCCACCCATAGATGGTATCGTTTGTAAAGACGATCTTCATACCTTGAATGAGTGTGCCATCGCCCACGCAAGTAATACAAACGGGTTCCAAAGTTCTTGCCCGATCCCACCCTCGGAGATGTTTATGGCGTGAAGACGGCGAAGATAGCGGTAATCAAAAAGAGCGAGATTCGACTCTCCCCAATCGAGTGCCCTTTCTACGGCTGACCGCCATGCCCCCGCAAGCCATGCATCGAGGGGACCACCGAACCCCTGCTTTGGTCTATCCCATACCTCCTTGGGCAGGAGGCGACGCACCATCGGCAAGAGTAGTGCTTTGAGCTGGCCGCTCGGAATTTTGGCTTTGACTGGGAGGGGGAGGATGCGATCGAGCACAGTCTCGTCGAGATAGGGGACTCGTACCTCGAGCGACGCCAACATACTCGCCCGATCGGTCTTCACGAGGCAATTCTCGCTCAGGTACGTTTCTAAATCGGCGCGCATGAGCACGTCTGTATCGAACCGCTGGCCGTAGCGCTGCGCTCGTCGCTCCCACGGTTCAAAATACGCATCTACCTCCGCCGCATCTTGATAGGCGTGGACCAGTAGCTGGCGCATGTCTTTGCGAAAAACCGGGAAGTTGCCGTACCGGGCCCATGCAAAGCGGATGCGATCTTGCGACGACAGGAACCGCCAATACACATGTGCCATGCCGCGTGGCCGCCACGATAACGCCCCGAGCGAACGATGAAACAATGACGCCAGTGGGAGCGGTCGCCTCTGGACCTCCCCCAGCAGGTATTTCGGGTATCCACCAAAAACTTCGTCCCCGCCATCACCGGAGAGCGCAACCTTCACGTGGCGCCGCGTCAGCTCGGATAGGGCATGCGTAGGCACGAAGGCAGGATCACAAAACGGTTCGTCAAGACGTCCGAGTAGCTCCAGGAGCGCGTCCGGGTCGAGAGCCTCAGCGCGTAGCACCGTATGATCAGTTTCAAACCGCCGGGCCACGAGTTCCGCAATGGGAGATTCGTCCAAGTTGCCGTCAGCGAACGCCACAGAAAACGTTCGGACCGGCCTTCCACTATGTCGTGCCATCAGGGCAACCAGTAGTGAAGAATCAATGCCCCCTGACAAAAACGCGCCGATCGGTACATCACTGATCATCTGTCGCTCGACGGCGTGGTCGAGCAGGGCTTCTAGTTCCCACTCGTCCGGGACAGAGGATGTCGTATTTACCATTGGAGGGCTCCAGTAACGCTCGATTGCCGGCTTATCGGCACCGAAGCACCACTCGAACCGGCTCCCGGACTCGAGTTTTTGCACGCTATTGAGAATGGTACGTGGCGTGGGAATATAGTTGAATGCCATCAGATCGCGCACGGCGATCAGGTCAACTTGGCCAAACGCATCTAATGCACTAAACGGCTCGAGCGTTGATGAGACAATCAAAGCGCCACGGTACATAGCCCAGCACAGCGGTTTGATGCCAAGCCGATCGCGCGCGGCGAAAGCGGACAAGCGCAGACGATCCCAGATGACGAAAGCGAACATCCCGTGCAGCCGCGTGACGACGCTCGAGCCCCAGCGACGGTAGCCTTCGAGAATCACCTCGGTATCGGATCGTGTCCTGAACGTTGCTCCTTCATCAGTGAGCACATCGCGCAGCTCAACAAAATTGTAAATTTCACCGTTGAAAACAATGACGTAACGCCCATCGCTACTCTGCATTGGCTGATCGCCGGTGGCCAGGTCAATGATCGACAGTCGGCGATGTCCGAGGAACACGTCTCGTTCGCACCACTCACCTGCCGCATCGGGCCCACGATGAGCGATCGCATTGAGGGCACGTCGTGCCTTGGAAACAGCGACGATTGGGGCATCCTGCATGATTGCAATGAAACCGCACATAAGTCAGCTTCCATAAACCCGCACGTATTAGGCGACAAAGGTGCTTTCTGAAACCACGTCGCCTACCGAACGCCACACGACCCGGGGATCAAAGGCAGCACGATCTATCAGGCGTCGCAGATGCTCACCTACTGTGGGGTCGCCCGCGTGCCAGCTGGGAGCATTTTGCTCCCAATAGTGTGTGGCGACGCAGAACACTCCTCCCATCGCCAACGTACTCTCGAAGACTGCCTCGTTGTGTTGGAACCTTGATTCAGGCGTGACCGCATTGCCAGGGATCTCGCGGTGGTCTCCGAGATCCAGGATCCAAGGGAGACCTGATCCACCACTCTTGCGCCAGCGACGCAGCCGTAGCCAGAGCGACCACGCCTTAGGCGACAGGGGGGACCAACCACGCCGGATTCCTGTCGTACCTCCAAGATGCAGGCCCGCTCGAGCGATGGCGCGCAGTCCCTGCCTTCCAACGGTGTTCCAGGGCGGCACAAAGACGCGTATGGTGGCGCCGAGCAGATCTTCGAGGTATCGGCGTCCATCGGTCACCCGCTGCGCGAGATCATCGGCACTGGCGAACTCCGATCGACCGTGTGACTCATCATGGTAATAGCCGTGGAGCATGATCTCAAAGCGCCCCTGGGCAATACCCGTACGGAGGTAGTCGACAAGCGGCTGGTTCTCGTGTAACGGATGTACAGACCACCGCCCTCGGAACTTTTCTGGCACGGCTCCACTTGTCCCCGCACGATGGAAAGGGACGACGGCAAGCGAGACCGGCCCCCATTGGCTTACCTCACCGTATACCCGCTCCAGGTCTTCAGGCGAGGTGAAGAAGTTCGTGTCATCGTCGCGAATGCAAAAATACATAGCAATTCCCTCAATCTCCGGTGCCGACCTCTTCTTGTACCGTTCATCTCTCGCCTATCTCTCTCTGTAAAGATGGGGGAATCTCGACCAAACCAGGAACGAATGGTTCCGCCGCCGGTGCCCCCTCGAGCGCCCGCACGAGGGCCGAGGTCTGCCGCTCCGCCGAATAGGCCTCACATGCGCCGCGATTGGGCAGAAGGGATGTTAACATCCCCGTCTCCCAGGCCTCGAGGAGCTGGCGTAAAACACCGATAATTTCCGCGGGCGAATCGACATCGGCAATGGTGGAGACACCAACACGCTGCAGGACCTTTTTGGCCTCGCCTGACGGCAGCACCCCGACAATGGGTCGTCCCGCCTTGAGATAACCGAATAGCTTGGCGCCAGCTAGAAGCTCGTAACCCTTAATCGTGGGCTTTCGTTCGAGCATCAGAAGCGCATGCGCTTCCCGCTGTAACCGAACGATTTCGGCGTGCGGAGTCGTGCCCGCGGTCACCACGATGTCAGAAAGGCCGAGGGCTGTAGCGTCGCTCGCAAGCGTTTCCATACCGTCGCCTATGAAAAGAAGACGCAGCCGATTGGCGCGGGCGGGATCAAACTTCTTGAACCAATGGAGCGCTTGGAGCAATGTGTCATAGCGGTAATACGACAACGTTCCTGTATACAAGATCGTGCATTGATCCCCACCAGGTAGCGCAAATTCGTCGATCGTGCCTTCATAGCCATTTGGGATGAGGTGAATCTTCGCAACGTCCAGTGCCGTCTTATACATGCGCCAATAGCATTCCGCCTCCGTCTCATAACGGAGTACGATCGCTTGTGCCCGCTCGAAAAGCCGGTGCAAAGTGCGTCGGTCTGAGCGCTTCGCCCATGCTGGCCTTCTAGCCTCGAATGGATCTGGAGTCAAGGTCCAGGAGTCGCGAAAATCGAGCACATATGGCACACTGGTGCGCTGTGAGGCTCGTTCCGCAACGATGAATGACGACCAGGGTTCTCCAGTCGCCCAAATGACGTGCGGCTTTATGCGGGAACACATCCCTATCGTTGCTTCGAGGGCCGGTGATATCCAGCCTCTAGCCATGTCCGGATGATAACACCAGGCCTCAACCGTGCGCACGATTTCTCTCAGACAGGAACGGGCCGGTGCGCCGTGTGTGGCACGGAGCCGCTCTGGGGCTGCAACAGGGTCGTTAGACAACTTTTCCTGTATATGTCGCGCCCTCCGCGCCTGGATGGCTTGCCACAGATCACGGCTACACACGCGAATGACCTCGGTCTCGCTCGGCACTGTGGCAAGGAGCGCAGGATCGTATCTGGTCCAGCCATAGGGCGCTAAGTCCGCCGCAATAACACTGGCAGACCATCCCATCGCCGGCAGGTGCCGAATAAAACGGAGTGGGCGATAGACACCGGCGCTTCCATCCGGTGGGAAGCAGTATGCGATCATCACCACAGATTTCATCGTTACGATCTCAAGCCCGCAGACCCCAAGAGCTTTCGCAAGGCAGTGTTATCCTCCCAACCGGAGTCACTGCGATCGGCTCTGTTCTTTTGTCCCTTTATGGGCCGCCGAGTAATAGGACTTGTAGTACTCGTGATAGTCGGCAAAGTCGGGTGTGCGAAAATCCACACCGATCAGCACTGTCCCGAGAATCTGGCTACCCACCGTTTCCAGACGTTCTATGACTCGCTGCACCGCCGCTGGCGGGGTCTTGTAGGCACGCAGCACGAGTATAACCCCATCACATTGGACCGTAAGGACGATGGCATCGCTCACCGCGATCGCTGGGGGCGAGTCGATTAGCACCAGGTCGAACTGCTCACGCAAGGTTTGGATGACTTCGGCCATCCGCTCCGACGCCAAGAGATCGGTTGGATTATGCGGAACCATTCCGCGGGGTATGAAGTAGAGGCCATCGACGGCGGTCCGTTGCAGCACTATGTCCAGAGGCAGGTCATCGTTGAGCAACTGGACCAATCCATAACGGTTATTGAGGCCTAGCAGCGCGTGACAATTGCCTGCGCGGAGGTCGGCGTCGATCACCACAACCTTACGCCCACTCTGCGCCAGTGTGATCGCGAGGTTCAAGGTGACAGAGGTCTTGCCTTCGCCGGGACGAGCGCTAGTTACCAGCACGACCTGCGGGGGTGGATCTCGCTGCGCGAGCAGGAGTCCGCTACGAATTGCGCGGTAAGACTCAGAGATGAGAGAAAATGGATGGTGCGAGGCGACGAGCGCATGCGATACAAGTTGGCTTTCCCCGCCATCGGAGGAAGCCAGATAGCGCAGCGGAGAGTCCTTGGGCAGAAAGTCAAGTCCATATTCCCGTCGGCGCAAGGACCGCCAGTGAGGGACTGAGCCCAAAGTAGGAACGGCAACAGCGCGCCAAACCTCGTCTGGGGTTCTTAATGCCGAATTAGAGTACTCTAGCAAGAAGGCAACACCTACGCCAAGGAAAAGGCCGAGGACTGATGCCAACATTAGATTGCGTTCGATCTGTGGAGAAGAAGGGCCAAGTGGCCTCTCCGCTGGCTCGACAATTTGGATGTTCGACAGCGGGCTATCGCTCGAGACGCTGGTTTCGTTTAGACGCTTGAGCACGTTCGCGTAAATCGTGCGACTCCCGTCAAGCTCACCTTGTAGGAGTGTATGTTGCACAGCGAGCTCCTTGAGCTGGAGCGCTGACTGTTGTTGGCGTTCAGATTCGGCCTGCAGAGCCGCTTCCTTCGCACGCGCGGCGGCAAAGTCTGATTCGATGGCACGCACGACGTTGCGGATCTCAAGGTTCAGGCGCTGGCGCCCTTGGTTGACCTGGTTGTTCAGCTCAAGGATGCGTGGGTGATCATTCTTGAAAATGGTTGCAAGTCGTGCTTGCTCGGCTTCCAAAGTTTCGAGCTTCCCCCTGAGTTGCATGATCAGATTGTTGTCGATGATCTGCGAGAGATTACCAAAATTCCGATCTTTGGTGATCTTCGACAACGACTCAAGCTCAATCCGTTTGGCTCGAGCCTCAGTGAGCCGCCTGTTCAGGTCCATCATCCGGTCAAGGACGATGTTCTCATTCCCCTCCACAGAGACGACCCCATACGTCTTACGGAAGCGATTAAGCGCCTCCTCTGCTTGCGCCACCTTCGCTTTGAGCTCGACCAGCTTTTTGTCGAGAAATTCCCGCGCTTCTTTGGTCAACTCAAAGCGCGTCTCCAGGCTCTTGCGGATGAATGCATCGGCGTGCGCGTTAGCCAACTCCTCTGAAAAGCCAGGATCAACGGTGCTGAATGAGATCTTCGCCAGCTGGGTCCTTGGAAGCGGGGTCACGGTCAGGAGGCTCAGGTAGCGGTTGATAAAGCGTGGGTGCACGTTCAATTCAGACTTGCGGGTCGATGGTTGTGACGTTTGCCTCGGTGGTGGAGCAATCTGCACGAGCTCGAAGAAACGCGCCAGAAATGCTTGGATGTTACCGCTGAGCCAGCCCCGCAGGGCAGCTAGCGGATTCGCGCTGACCACAAAGTTCGGGTTACGTTCCAAACCGAGGTTTTGGATCACTTGCGCCGCTAAGGCACGCCCTTTGAGAAGCTCTATCTGGGTTCGAAAATAATCATCACTTACAGTACTTACAGCCGCCGCCTCCCCGCCCCCTATCACTGGGCTTACTGTGGGGGTTGGGGAGTCTATTTGCACGGTGGCGGTTGCGGTATAGAGCTGTGTCATCCGAAAGGTAACCGCTGCCCCTATGCCAAGCACCACCAGGGAAATCACCAGAATTAAACGCCAGCGCGGAAATAGCATTTTCCAGTAGTCCCGGAGGCGAGGCTCTTCAGTCTCCGGGCTCAAGACGTATTCGATCGCTGGAGGTCCACCTGGATTGGCAATTTCCGGAAGGCGTTGATTACGTGAGGGTAGCCTTTCTCGCATGCAATACTCCTTGACCGCTAAGAACCTGGGATGCTCGGCAGGCCGATCGTGCCGATGAAACGTTGCAGGAGCCACTTTCCCGTACTCATTGAGACGATGATCACATCATCCGGGGCAATCAGCGGGTCCTTCGCCTTACCAGCCAGAATGTCACTCAGGTTGACCTCGATTTTATCGGCCTCCGCGCCATCTCGATGGCGAAAGATCGCCAGCTCATCCATATTGGCGAGGACGATGTCCGCCCCACCGGCAACGGCTAATGCTTGAGTAAGCGTATACGAGTGTGTCAGCGGGTAAGACCCCGGCTTGCGCACCGCCCCGTCCACAAAGAACATCCCGCTGCGTGGCAGATAGACCGAGTCTCCCGTTTGCACGGGCATATTGACCAGGGCTGGATTTCTCGCCAGGGCCTGTAAGTCAATGATATAACTCTGGCGTCCCTCGGGACCTTGACGGTTGATCTGGACCTGGCTTCCTGCGCGCTCAGTGACCCCACCCGCCATCGACAGCACATCGACCAACGTTTTGGGACCCGTTAACTGAATCACCCCTGGGGTCTTGACCTCCCCCGACACGGTGACTCGCTGGCCACGATAGTCCTTCACATACACGCCCACTTGCGGGTTACGGAGGTATCGATCGTAGCGCCCGCGTAATGATTGCTCCAGGGCCGAAGGGGTCAGCCCGGCAGCTGGGACATCTCCCAGCAGCGGCAGCGTGATGGTGCCCTCCTGACTGACCCGCACCTCCGTCTTGCGCGGTGTAACCCCTGCCTCCGACTCCGGGACGTTAAAGAGGGTGATCTCCAGCAAGTCTTCGGGGGCTAATTGGTAGTCGGCCGTCGATGTCGAAGTTTGCAGGGCCGCGGCGGCCAGGGCACTATTTAGCTTAGTGGCTTGATCCCGTTCCACCATGCTAGGAGCGCTATTCGCGCTCGTCAGTGGTACGGTTTGGCCCTTTGGTACAGCCACACAGCCAGCCGCGACAAGTGCACACACCGATAACCCTAGCAGACTTCTGCGCACAAGCCTGGAAAACGCCATTGTGGGCAGTTGCTCCATAACTCGTTCCTTCCCATTCGACTGTAACTGTCTTGTCGCGATGAATAATAGCCATATGGTCAGGCGCGATCCTCGGGAACCAACACCAAGCGCTCCTGAGCCTGCATCGAGGGCGTCCCATTGGGCGGTCGAAATGGTTGGAAGGTCGGCACGACTTGGCACAGTAGCTCTATGATCTCCCGAGACTTCCCGGCCATTGCCAGGTCTTCTAGCTTCGCGATCTTTTGCTTGAGAATAGCCAGTTGTGGGTGCCAAGACTCACGGACTTGCACGATCTTTTCGATGCCCGCGGGCTCGAGCCGCTCGTCCATTCCCACCAGCTCCTCATGCAGCTTTTCGCCAGGCCGAAGTCCCACAAACACGATGGGAATCTCGACCTCGGGAATAAAGCCGGCGAGCCGAATGAGGTTGTGGGCCATATCCAGCAGTTTCACCTGTTCTCCCATTTCCAAGACGAAGATCTCACCCCCCTTCGCCAACGTGGCCGCCCGCAGTACCAGCTGGACCGCCTCAGGAATAGTCATAAAGTAGCGCGTGATCTCCGGATGGGTCACGGTGACTGGGCCGCCCCGCTCGATCTGCTGCAGAAACAGCGGGACAACACTACCGCTACTGCCAAGTACGTTACCAAAGCGGACGCTACAGAAAACCGTCTGTCCACGCGCCAAGTCCCGCGCCAGCGCCTGCGTGTAGAGTTCTGCCAGCCGTTTCGTGGCGCCCATCACATTGGTAGGGTTCGCGGCTTTGTCGGTGGAGATCAGGACGAAGGTTTCCACTCCATGGCGAATGGCCATGTCTGCCAGGCGATGGGTGCCGATCACATTATTCAGCACAGCTTCCCCCGGGTGAAACTCCATCATGGGTACATGTTTGTATGCGGCGGCATGGAAGATCAGCTGGGGCTGATGTTGCAGGAACATCTCGTGCAGGGGAGTAACATGCTTGACATCGATGAGCACCGGCACTCGCTTTAACGCCGGCACCTTCTGGCTGAGCTCCATGTCGACGGTGTAGAGAGCGCCCTCGCTCTTCTCCAACAAGATCAGCACCTCTGGCTCGAAGCGAGCGATTTGCCGGCTTAACTCTGACCCGATAGAGCCTCCTGCACCGGTCACCAGTATCCTCTTCCCCTTCGCGAGCCAGCGCACTCGCTCCAAATCCAAGCCGACCGGTGCGCGTTCCAGGAGGTCTTCTACGGCAAGATCGCGAATTTGGCTGATGCTAAACCCGCCATTCAAATTGGACAGCGTCTTAATGGGGACCTTAAAGGGCTCCAGGGCGTTGATCAGCTTACGCATGGTCTCCGCCCTTGCTCGCGGAATGGCCACCAACACCTCATGGGGATTGGTTGCGGCGATGATCTTCGCTAAGTCCTCGCGCCGTCCTAGCACTTGCACCCCATGAATGCGATGACCGACTTTGCCGGGGTCATCGTCCACGAAGCCCACGGGCTCATAGTCATAAACGGCCGCATTGTTCTTCATATCGCGTACGACCATTTCGCCGGCATCGCCCGCACCGTAGATCAAGACGCGCTTTTCGCCCTTCAACTGCCCGAGCCCGTGGTAGATCCGCCGCGTGAGCCGAATCCCGACCAAGAAGAAAACCAACAGAATCGCATCCATGATGAAAATCGAGCGGGGGTAATCTGCTATCCTCAATACCCAGTGGATGAGCACATAAAAGGCGATGGTGCTAGTGACCACCCCAGCTATGATATTGCGCAGATCCCAAAGGCTAGTATAGTACCACAGTCCCTCGTAAAGCCGGAAGGGGATGAAGGTAAGCCCCCGCACGGCGACCAACCAAGGTAGCATTTGCACGAACAATCTCATTTGCGGTTCTGAAATCCGTCCATCAAATCTGAGCCAGAATGCCAGGTAGTTGGCGAGCACGACCAATCCCACCTCCAGGAGGACGATGGGCAGACGACGATACCGCAGGAGAAGCGACGTTGCTACCGAAATTAGACGCCCAAATTGCGTATCCACCATGGTTGACACCGCGCTCCTTGACATCTCTTTGGAATTTAAGAGCTTTATGTGTTGCTGAGGAGAGGCGCCGCCGTCGCATTGATGTCGATGACTATCGAAGACATGGACAGCGGGTGCCGTGTGTAGGGGGTTGCGCCCTTGGGTTTTGAGCTAATTGATTAATTGGCTCATTCCAGGAAATCCATGTCCGGAAGGTGCATGCAGCTGAGGTCGATGCAAGGTGGGGCTTTGTCGGATCACTATGCTGCTCATCACACCACATCCGCAAAGGTCCGTTCCATCCGCCTGAAGTAGATGATTCCACCTGACAGCAGCGCCATGACCATGACTGCGCTAGCCATCATCACGCCAAAGTCTGGGTTCCCCTTCCCAAGGAGCGCCCAGCGGAAGCCCTCGATCACTCCCACCAGCGGGTTGAGGCTGTAGAGCAAACGCCACCTCTCCGGCACCAGGCTGACCGCGTAGGCCACTGGAGAGGCGTACATCCAGACTTGGACCAGAAAGGGAATCGCATAGCCCACATCCCGATATCTGACATCAAGCGCTGTGAGCCAGAGCCCCACGGCCAAGGCCGCGGCCATGGCCAGGAGCAGGAAGAAGGGCAGGGCCAGCACACCCACGGTCGGCGCTATCCCAAACCAGGCCATCATTACCAGTAAAATAGCAAAAGCTATGGCGAAATCCACCAGGGGCGCCACCGCGGCCGAAAGCGGTATAATGAGCCGCGGGAAATACACTTTGCTGATCAAGTTGGCACTTCCCGCCAGGCTGACTCCGCTACGGCTAATGGCCTGGGCGAAGTAGTGCCAGGGGAGTAAAGCCGTATAGGTGAAAATGGGATAGGGTAGACCGTCCGAGGGAATCTTCGCGAAGTTACCAAAGACCACCGTGAAAATTACCATGGTCAACAGCGGCTGGAAGATCGCCCACCCGGCGCCAATTGCCGTCTGCTTGTAGCGCACTTTGACGTCCCGCCAGATCAGGAAGTAGAGGAGCTCTCGATAGTGCCAGATGGCCTCCAGGTCCAGGTGGAAAAGGCCGCGGCCGGGCTGGATGATGATCGCCGAGTCTTCCGTAGTGCTCCGTTTCACAAATGACTCCAGGGTTGGCTGATGCCACGTTATGGTAAGAAGGCTATCATACCTACATTAGCAAAATACAGGTGGTGCATCACCTTTGTCCGGTCACCAGAGCCTTAAATCTTCTCATATTCCCTATGTGCAGCCCAAGAGTATGTCGTGGCGCGCGCGTCAAATACATAACCCGCCAGAAGAATGTTTGTATCCCTAGCGTATCTCTACTCCAGGGAAGTGTGAGCTTGAGTTGGCCGGCCCAGCTTCGTCTGAGGCCGGTTTCGTGTAACTTGTGAGTCGCCTCCCCTATTCCGTAGCAGTGCCCCAACCCTCCGGCTACCTTTTCATTGTGGAGCGCCTCCTCCCCTTGATGCATCTGGGTCCTGCCGCCAGGAACATGAGAGTAATCGTGGTTTTGATGAACGGCCATCACCACAGGGGTCGCATCCACCACAGCAGCCCGCAAATGGCGGGCCTTCCAGATAAGCCAGTTGTCAAACCGAGGTCGCCCAAGAGCAAACGGCGGCAGCTGTTGATACAGGCCGCGTGGAAACACAAAGTAGTCTATCGCATCTTTTCCTCGCGGCTTGCCGCTCTGCCGCACCAAAGCGTTGAGGTTTTCCTCCCACATCGGTCGGTCAACGGCGAGCGGCTCTGCAAGGTCCAAATTCCAACACTCTCCCACCATAAGGAAGCGCTGTGTCCACCGGCTTACCTTCTCCACTGCTTGCATGAATTCGCTTCCCAGTATGATGTCACAGTTGACATAGCAGAGCAGATCATACTTTGCTGATTGCTCACCCTTCTCGAACACGTCATTGAGAAGCGGAGTGCCATATTCATTGCGAGAGATCTCTGAGATATGATGCACACCGAACTCCTTGGCGACTTCAGCCGTCCCCTCTTCATTGCCAAAAAGGAAAATCTCACATGGCGGTTGCAGCCGCACCCAACTGCTAATGGCGTTGCGTTGGATAGTGGCGATATGCCCTCGAAAGGGCTTGGGGAAGGCAAAGAGGCTTAACATCGTCAACGCTCCTGTTATGCGTTCAACTGGCCGTACACTTGGTCTTCAATCCAGCGGGCCAAGCGGCGGACCATAAGTCGGCCGCCAAGGAGTTCTCAGCAAGACAGGTGAAGTGTCCCAACGTCGTGTGGTCCGATTTAGCTACAAGATCCGTCCATTTATGACAACGAGGTAATTTCTAGCGAGAATTTCTCGGAATAAGTGCAGACGCCATCTCAGGCCTCTCGCTATACGTCGTAGTGGAGATATTTGCTGGGAGGGCGCCGATTCCATCGGCTGAAATCTTATGTCGCTGCCGAGAGAAGCTTGTCGGAAGAACGGCAGGAGCTCTTGGCCCACATTTAATAAGTTGGCAAAGTACGGCGCATAAACATGCCGCACCAGCGACCTAGACGCTCTAACCCTATAGGCCGCAAAACTGGGATCGTACAGCCAAGTGTTAAGCTGCCTTAAGCCATGAAAATGGAAGAAAATGAGGGGCTGCTCATCAACCCAGATACGCCCTCCATCCACGTGGATCTTGTAGTTAGAAACATTCCAAGGAGCTAAGTTAGCTCCCTTGTGACGCAAAACGACCACACCCGGTACACGCTCTGGCCAGGTGTCTAAATACTTCTGATCAGCAAATCGCCCATCCTCGGCTCGGTCATAACACCATTCAATGCATTGCTCACGCCACCAGTGAAGGCAAGCGAAGGCATGCTCGTCATGCTTAAACGAAAGCCAACCCACATTGTAGATGCCATACTCTTCATGGTGCTTAAGATGAGGTGGAAAACGATGGCCAATTATGGCCAACGAATAATCCTCGATTTCCTCAAAGATTGTTTCAGGATTACCAAAAAAGAATAAGTCCGCATCGAGATAAGTTACACGGCCCACTTCAGGGCCAGCACTGAAAATAAATAGGGGTAACGAGGGCGTGCAAGTAAAGTAGTATTCGATTAACGTTCGATTCTCTTTGGCTACTAGAAGTTCTTTATCACCTGTCTCAAACTCTTCAAGAGCAATTAAACGAACATTTGGCAGCTTCATCTGAGAAAGAGTGTTGTAGCAAACCCGGTCCATGCACAGCACCCATAATAGGAACGAAGGGCAATGCTGCGTGAGGGACCAGTAAAGGGCAAGGCCTCGGGGTAAATAACGATGATCAAAGTAAGTGCAGAAATGGTGCATCAACCTTGACTTTCCGTCAGTCGGTCCCACCGTACAATAAGGGCACCAACTCGCTCGGCCTGTTCATCGCTCATGTGTGGATGCATCGGGAGACTGAGTATCTCCCGACATACTTGCTCGGTATGTTCTAGATCTCCAGCGCTGATGAGAATTCTTCCTTGATAGGCAGGTTGCAGATGCACAGGCAATGGGTAGTGGATTAAGGTGCCCACAGCATTTTCTTGTAGGAAGACTCTCAGCGCATCACGACGTTCATTACGGACGACATATTGATGATATACGTGGTGCGCATCAACACGTACCTTGGGAAGTAGCAGTGTTGTCGCCGAGAGGAATGAATCGTAGAGACGTGCCAGATCGCGCCGCCGACCATTCTCTTGGTCAAGGTAATGCAGCTTGACTCGCAGGATAGCGGCCTGGAGTTCGTCCAAGCGCGTATTCATCCCCGGAAGATCACTAATATATCGCTCTCGCCAACCATATTCCCGAAGCACGCGAATCCGTTCCGCCAACTCTCGGTCGTTTGTCGCCAATGCTCCCCCATCACCCAACGCGCCAAGGTTCTTAGTCGGGTAAAAGCTAAAGGCACCAAGGTTTCCCCAGACACCAGTCTTAAGACCATCAATGGAGGCCCCGTGGGATTGGGCGCAGTCTTCGATAACATACATAGCGTAGCGCCGCGCAATGTCCACGATCGCCGGCATATCAGCCGGCTGCCCGTAGAGGTGAACGGGAATAATAGCTTTAAGACGACCCCTGGCCGTTGGCGTCGCACCTGCCTGATGCTCTTTTATCGCGTCCTCCAAGCGGTTCGGATCCATGGTGAACGTCGCCGGATCAACGTCGACCAACACGGGCGCGGCGCCTGCAAGTTCGATTGCAGCTACTGTCGCGACAGCCGTATGGGATACCGTGAGCACGGCATCACCGGGACCAATGCCACAGGCACGCAGGGATAGATGAAGCGCATCCGTGCCACTGGCTACCCCAATCGCATACCGTGCGCCAAGATAGTGAGCAAACTCTTGCTCAAAAGCGTCCGTCTCCTCTCCGAGGATATACCTTCCACCATATAAAACCTTGGCGATCGCTGCGTTAATTTCGCCCTTATGGGACAAATAGAATGCGCGAGGATCGCTAGGAAGTAAGAATTCATTCGTGTGATCTTTCGCCGTTACTTCTTCCATGTCAGCCTATTGTTTTAGGGGCTTCCACCACCGCTCGTTGTTTTGATACCATTCCACAGTATCGCTTAATGCTCCTTTAAATGGTGTGGTGGAAACCCAGCCTAAAGCGGTCACCTTTGTGACATCCAACGAGTAACGCCTGTCATGCGCGGGACGGTCTTGAACAAATTGGATCAAATCCTTGGGTTTCTTTAGAAATTGCAAAATTTGGTCTACAATCTCTAAATTTTCCTTCTCATTCCTCGCGGCAATATTGTAAATCTCTCCTGGAGCGCCATGTTGGGAGACGAAATCGATGGCTGCGCAGTTATCCTGCACATAGATCCAATCCCGGACGTTGCGCCCATCCCCGTACACCGGTAACGGTTTACCCTCGATAGCGTTGGTGATGAACAAAGGGATTACCTTTTCTGGGTATTGATACGGGCCGAAATTATTGGAGCTGCGAGTGATAAGCACGGGCAAGCCATAGGTCCTCATATAGGAAAGAGCCAGCAAGTCCGCGCTGGCCTTGCTGGCCGCATAAGGAGAAGAGGGATTGGCTATGTCGCCTTCGGTAAAGGAGCCAGTTAAGCACGAGCCGTAGACCTCGTCGGTCGATATCTGTATAAATCGTTCAATCCTGTGGCGCCTCGCTGCCTCCAGAAGGACGTAACTCCCCCCTACGTTTGTGTTCACAAATGCGCCGGCCCCAGCAATTGAGCGGTCGACATGTGACTCCGCGGCAAAGTTGAACACCATGCTGCACCCATGCATGGCCCTGTCCACATCGCTCGGCAGACAAACGTCTCCCTCAACAAACCGGACAGAGTCCAAAACATCCTCTAAATTTTCCTTCCGGCCCGCATAGGTGAGCTTGTCGAGGATGACAACGCTACGATCCGGATGTTTCTCTAGACTGTGGCGCACAAAATGACTACCGATGAAGCCGGCTCCCCCGGTGATCAGGATTTTCATGCCTAGATGCCAACCTCGGAATTCTCGCCAATGATAAGCTTATGCCCGCTTGGTAAACTTTCCCTCGCTGAAGTGATGATAGTATATCGACCGATCAGGCTATCGACAATCCGTTTGTGTGGCTCCAAATCAATGGTCGTATCACCGATGAGGATCGAGGACTCGATCTCCCCTCCTCTGATAACACAGTTGTCCCCTACAGATGTGTAGGGACCCAAGTAGGCGGCACTAATTCGGCAGTTTTTCCCGATGATGACAGGACCTCGTATGACGCTCCCCGCATCAATAATGCTTCCCTCACCGATGGCTACATTTCCGACCAACCGTACCCCTTGCTCCACTGTTCCCTTACAGCAGGGCTGTAAATCGATCATCACAAGATGATTGGCACGTAATACTGCTTCGGCTGTTCCCGTGTCATCCCACCAGCCGTGAACCTTTGCGGCACTTACCGTGTACTGGTCAGATTCAATGAGAACGCGCAGGGCGTCGCTGATTTCATACTCTCCCCGACCAGAAGGATTAAGCTGCTCGATGATTTCGAATACGCGGGGTGAAAAATAATATATACCGATGACAACCAGGTCTGACGGCGGCTGTTTCGGTTTTTCCTGGATTCCTATAATATTTCCCGCATCGTTTAGTACGGCTACGCCATAGGGACGTGGGTCATCCACCTGAGCAAGAAGAATACCCGCATCCACCGCTTGTGCTTTAAATTGCTCGATAAATGGGCCAATCCCACCCTTGAGCATGTTGTCCCCGAGGTAAACGACGAGATCATCATCTCCAACGAACTTTTTCGCGCAATAGACTGCATGCGCAATTCCTTTCGGGGAATCTTGCTCGATATAGCCGATATTAACTCCCCATCGCCTACCGTCTCCGATGACATCGGTAACCGACCTGATACGCTCGGGCGTGTATCCCACGATAATACCGATATCATGGATCCCCACTTCTCTTAAATCCTCAATGCAGTATTCCAGAACCGGCTTGTTGGCGATTGGAATAAGCTGCTTAGTTCCCGTATGGGTTAAAGGACGGAGCCTTGTCCCTAAACCGCCTGCAAGGATAACCCCTTTCATGCAACGCCTCGCTTCTGCATATAGTTACCTACGTGTCTCTCTGAGTCAGGGAGAATAAACGTTCACGTCCGCAGCTATAGCTATCAACCGCACGTCTTCCAGTACTTGTCGTGGTACTGCTGATAATAGGCGATGGTGCGGGCAAGCCCTTCGCGCAGCGGTACCTTAGGTTCCCATCCCAAAGCAGAGCGGATACGGCTAAAGTCCGCATAGTAATCCCCGATATCTATGCGTTTCCGGTCGGCCGGATAGGAGTGAAGAATGTATTCGCCGCCACCATTCACCTGAATGAGGAGATCAGCAAGGTCTTTCAGGCCAATGACACAATCGCCGCCTAGATTGAAAATCTGCCCGTTCGATTCGTCGCTTGCGGCGGCCATGAGAAAAGCGTCAACCGCATCGTCCACGTAGGTAAAATCGCGCAATTGCTCTCCACCCCACACCTCGAACGGCTTGCCTTCGAGGAGCAGCCGAATCCAGATTCCCAGAAAGGTTTGCCGTGCATCTTTCACCCGCATGCGCGGCCCGATAGTGTTCGTTAGGCGAAGCGCGCAAGCCCGGATGCCATAGACGTTGTTATAGAGGATGTGATACCACTCCCCTGCCATCTTATTGATGCCGTTCACATCAACGGGGCGAAGTAAGTGCCTTTCGTCTACAGGGAGGTAGTCCGGCTTACCGTAAATCTGGCGTGTGCTGGCGAAAACAATTTTTATCTGGGGGTTGTACTTCCGGCAGACCTCCAAAATTAACAGTTGTGAGCGACAGTTGATATCCAAATCGGTATAGGGATCTTGCATAGAATCTAGATGGCTTGTCTGACCCGCCAAGTTAAAGAGAAAATCCTGTCCCTGAACCAGATAGCGCAGGCTGTGATCATCCCGCACATCGGAGATATTGACGTTTACCAATCCTTCAATGCCGGCGATATTGAACAAGTTCCCGCCATATTCTGGGATAAGGCTGTCCACCAGGGTCACGTGAGACCCTAAGCCCGCCAGGCGATGCGCAAGGTTGGAGCCAATAAAGCCCAGGCCTCCAGTGATCAGAACGTTTCTCGCCTCGAAAGTGGTATTCATTCGCTTATTTGTCCGCGTCTTGGCCGAAAAAGAAAACCCCGGTACTCCCCTTGCTCCGGCGCCTTGTGGACATGCGGTCGCTCATAGATTAAGAACTCCCGTATTAATTCCATCTCTAGAGTGCTCATGTGGGTCAGAAAGTCTTGTCGGTTCAAGAACCAGCATAAATATTCCGTTTGGTATCCATATTGGTACGGCCTTTGGATAGCCACGAAAGACGCTTCTCGATGGACAATCGGAAAGCGCGTAATGTAAAGATAAGAACAGGTTGCCAGAGCCAGTCGCTCGGCAATACCCTTCCAGTCCTCGGAATAATGTAACGAGGAGCTCGCCAGAACAAGATCATAGGTCCGGGCAAAGCACTCATCTTCATTCTCATAGAATTTTGCTTCTGGCAAAAGTTCACGACCGCCTTGGCAGAGAATAGGGACGTCTTTGCAGTGGTATTCGATCTCGATCTCTGGCAATAGCGCTTTGCCGATCAAGTAGTACTGCCCGATACCCCCTCCCCAGTCGAGTAACGAAATACGATCCCTCTTCCAGGAAGCTTGAGCGATCACATATGCATATGCCATTATGGTATTGTGCGCTACATAGTCGTTATTAGACGGTGCAGATGCTTCGCACCCAACTTCAAGCCGGTGAGCCGCGTAAAGCGGTCCATTGCCTTGCACCATATGCAGGAAGTCCGGCCAATTAGCTTTTTGTGTTTCGAGGATACTCTCAACGTTCCATCCCTTGATACGCGGGTCAGTCCTACGCCAACCCTCCGGCACGTATTCCCACTCTGGGACGTTGCTGTGCCCCGATTCTTGTGAACGGCCCTTGCCCCTCAGTACCTCCCTTGCCGCCTTGAGGACGATTGGAGGTACCGACCATTTTACCAGTTCTCTCAGAGTCATGGCCTATACTACCCGCTCAAGGGGCGCGCACTTTGAGCTCAGACGAAAATCCTTTGAGTTACCGCCCTAGGCGGCCGTGTGTGACCCTCGATTATATCCACCAACTCTTGTACTCGCTGACAGCGGGTATGTCCCCGCAGGGTCCGCTGCTGTCTAGCACAGGCGATTTCTTCACGTTTATCTTCGTGTTCCAGATAGTACTGGATCAATTCCGCATATTCTTGAGAGGTGCAGTAAGCAATTGCTTCTTTGCAGGGTATTTTTTATGTAGATTTGCCATCAAGTCTTCGATATGTAAGATGCTTACATAGACGACTCTTCAACTATAACGTATAATGTACATCTACTCTGTCGAGCCTTTTGGAGAACGCGGGATGTCTTCTCATTAGCGATCAAGAAATCGAAGACGTCCTCAGCCATTCTCAAATTACCCTCTATATTCGGGTGAGCATCATTGTCAAATCGAGTGTAAGTGCGCTTATTCGGAATCATAAGCGCGCCAATCCGATCTGAGATGTCCTTCAAGCGGTCGATGTGCCTATAGTAATAAATTGGATAGTATTTCCCTTGCCATAGGATTGCATCATGACCAGTTTCATCCTCTACTACCCTACGCCAACGCTTTTCCCAGGCAAGGCTTCCCCTCTCAACTTCGTTGAATAGAATAAAAATAGCCTGTTTTTGCTCAGAAGATCGTTTCATTTCTTCAACCAGCTTCTCATACAGCAACCATGCTGCCTCAATACTCGCATCACCTCGCTCTGATAGATGAAAGACAAAATTTGGGCCCGTAGGATTGTTTCGAGATGCATACCAGTCGATAGCTTTTGCTCCATTCTGTTGTTTGATTTCTCCCCTAAATTGACTGATATGCTCGTTGAGTACCCACCTCACCACATTCGCATAAAATACGACATGGCTCTTCAATAGAATTTTTTTGATCCTGGATATTGGCTTCGGCTGTACAGTTTGCATCTTCAGTTCACCATTGTCGACTTGAAACTGAAATGGTTTTAGGATACTGATACCACCCAATGTGAGATTATTTACGAGGTCATTTGTATCAAACTGGTTGATCACTATATCCGGCTCATAATAGAGACCAGTGCGTTTCAAAGCTACAAGTTCTTGGTCAGTTCCCCAGCCCCCGTAGCCCATAGAAATAACCTCGGCGTCAAATCCGGCGTTGCACAGGAGCCTCTCCAATACACGTGGATATACCTGCTTCAGTGGCACCATACCAAATGTATGGGAGTCCCCAAGAATTAAAATTCGCACAGAGCCGTTTTCTTTCTTAGCCTGATGTTCAACGTCCTTCCAGCCGCCTGAGTTTGCTCTTGATGAGAACGCTTCCCCCGTATCAGGATCCGCCTCCTTGATCTCAGCACCAGGGGCGAATCCCCATCCGTAAATCGCAGCGTTTGGTGTGGTCGAGGCGTCATCGGTGCCAGCAGTAAACGAACGAATAGGCAGGAACATCCTGAGCAGCAGTTCCAAGAATAGCAAACTCGCGGCGCAGGTCAGAATCAGTATTAAGGCGCCTTTACCCAAGAAGGAACGGTACCTCACGTTATAATCCTTGTTACTAGCTTGGTAACTAACTTGGTTTGTTCGGATGAGGTCTTTCTTCCGCTCAGAAGCCTGGAAGCTAGAACTGTTGTGGACTTATAGAGCATGCATTTATCGGATTTGTGATGATAATTGTCAATATTGTTTTGCTTAAAGGGATTTTTGGACGATATCTACGAAGTCATGCATTCTTTTATAATATGTATGTTCTTGTAATGTCCGTTGCTGTCCGGCGCGGGCGATTTCTTCACGTTCATCTTCGTGTTCCAGGTAATACTGGATCAATTCCGCACATTCTTCAGGGGTGCGGTAGGCAATCACTTCTTTGCCTAGCTCGAACATTTCATGTAGGTTTTCCTTCCAGTCGGTAA
>JBKPCR010000236.1:0-16397 GCA_046727435.1 bacterium
TGAAAGGATCGACCAATGAAGAATGGGTCGTTTGTCCTCGATGCGCACACCGGTGCGTGGGATGCCAGTCCAGAGAACACCAAGAATCGCTTCGGCGAGGCCTTCATCGAGACCTTCTACGCCTTCCACAAAGGACTCAACCCTCCCGACCCCCGCTGGACGATGGACTACGAGGCACAGTTCCGCAAGGTCGACCCGGACTGGTTTCTCGACGAAATGTTCGTCAAGGGTGATGCCGATATGGCGATCCTGTCGACCCAGGTGCTGATGGACTTCTACCACAAGGGGTTCGTGACGGCCGACAGCAATGCGCGCCTGCGTGCCCGCGCCCCGGAGCGGCTGATCTCCCTCGGCGGGGTTGACCCGCGGGACCCGCGGGCCCTCGAGGAGGTCGAGCGCCAGATCCAGGACTGCGAGGTCCAGGGCTTCAAGTGGTACACCGCCGAGTGGCGCGGCCCGTCGCGCGGCTGGAGCGCCAATGACCCGATGGTCTTCCCCCTGTATGAGAAGTGCCTCGCGCTCGGGGTGAAGAACATGCACTTTCACAAGGGGCCGGCCGTCGAGCCGCTGTCGCTGGCGAAGTTCGACATTCGCGACATCGACGAGCCCGCCTGGTTGTACCCCGAGCTCAACTTCATCATCGACCACATCGGCCTGCCGCGGCTCGATGATTTCTGCTGGATCGCCGCGCGCTGCCCGAACGTCTACGGTTCGCTCGCAGTGGCACTGGCGTTCATCCACAGCCGCCCGCGCTACTTTGCCGAGATCATGGCCAACCTACTTTTCTGGCTCGGACCGGACCGGATCATCTACGGGACCGACTTTCCGATCTGGTACCCGCATTGGCAGCTCGACGAGTTGATGGCGTTCCAGCTCCCAGAGGACCTGAAACAGGAGTATGGCGTCGACCTCACCGACGAGGTCAAGCAGAAGATCCTCGGCGGCAACATCGCTCGACTGTATGGCCTTGACATCCCGACCAAGCTGAAAGCCGTCGAGCACGACGAGTGGTCCCAGCGCAAGCGCGCCTACGAGGCCTCGAAGCCCGCCACCGACACGGGCGTGGCCGGGACGGTGGCGCGATGACGATCGACATGGCTGCGGTCCGCGAGGCGGCTGGGTCGGCGCGCGATCCGGAAGTCCGTCGCTCGATTGCCGAGCTGGGTCTGCTCGATGACGTGCAGGTCGAGGGGCATCACGTCACCGTCTATTTCCACCTGACGTCGCCGCTGTGTCCATCCGTCTTCGCGGTCCGCATCGGGCAGGATATCAGACGGCGGGTGCGAGCGGTGCCTGGGGTGGAATCGTGTGCGGTGGTGCTCCGCGATCACTTCCTGCGCGACACGCTGCAACAGCGCATCAACGCCCGAGGCCACCGATGAGCGCCGCAGACGTCCTGGCCGGACGGCGCGAGCGCGCATTGCTCGCGTGGCCATCGGTCCGCCGGATGGCTGAGCTGCTGGCGGCGCGCTGCCGCGAGCCCTCGTGGGTGCGGACGTCGGTCGCGAGCCTCGAACGTTTTCGGACGCTGACCGGGCACCACGATCTCGAGGCGCTGCTGGAACGGGCACGAACAGAACCGGCGGCGGCCGAACGTGCCCTCGGCGCCTTTGCCTCGGCCCTCGCTGGCGCGACCGCAAGCCAGGTCGCCGGTCTCGCGATGGGGCCCAAGATCTGGTTCCGGGTGAACGGCGTCATGGTGCCATGGCGGCCCTTGCCTGGCGTGCCTGCGCCCCCACCTTTGACGGGTGCTGAGCCGGCTGCGCTGGACCGCCTCGTGCTGCTGGCCCTGATCGGGAGCGGCCTGCACCTGGCCGAGCTGCTCCGGCTGCGAGTCGGCGATGTCGGCTCGCTGGACATGGCTGGACGCGTCATTCCAGAGGTTGATGCGGAACCCTTGGCGGTGCGGCACACGCCGCGCCGCGGGCGGGCGGGCGAGCGCATCACCTTCCTGACCTATCAGGCCCGGCAGGTGCTGCTGGCCGATTTGACCGGGCGTGCCAGCGCCGGCCAGCCCATCGGTCGTGAGGCCCCGCTGCTGGTACAGAGCGATGGCTCAGCGGCGACGAGGGCCAGTGTGGCCCGCGCGCGACGCCTGAACGCGGCTCTCATCCGGTCGGGCAATGCCATCAACGTCGAGCTTTGCCGAACCACCGGCGATTTCTTCCGCGCGTGGGGGTTACCCGGGTCGCGATTCGTCGGGCCGGAGGAGCTGGACATCGAGGAGTCCCCATGAAAGCTGTCCGCCTGCACCGATATGACGAGCGTCCGGTGGTCGACGAGGTACCCGAGCCAACGATCACCGGTCCCCATGACGTCATTGTGCGAATTGGTGGGGCTGGCCTCTGCCGCACGGACCTGCACATCATCGAGGGGCAGTGGCAGGAGAAGACCGGCGTCACCCTTCCGTATACCTTAGGCCATGAGAACGCCGGCTGGATCCACGCCGTGGGATCCGCGGTGGACCATGTCGCCGTTGGCGAGACGGTGATCGTCCACCCGCTCATCACCTGTGGTGTCTGCCGCGCCTGCCGAGCTGGCGATGATATGCATTGTGTGCGATCGGCCTTTCCCGGTATCTCGACCGATGGCGGTTTCGCCGAGTTCCTGAAGACTGGCGCACGGGCCCTGGTCGGGCTAGACCCCAGCTTGGCCCCCAAGGACGTCGCGGCGCTCGCCGATGCTGGTCTGACCGCCTATCACGCCGTCAAGAAGGCAGCGGCCCGGCTGTATCCGGGGTCAAGAGCCGTCGTCATCGGTGCTGGGGGACTGGGCCACATTGGGATTCAGTGTCTCAAAGCGCTCACGCCAGCCGAGATCATCGTCGTCGATCGCTCCCAGGGGGCTCTCGATCTGGCGCGCACCTGGGGGGCAGATCAGACGGTCCTGGTCGATGGCACCCAGGTGTCACAGGTCAAGGAGCTGACAGATGGACGCGGGGCCGAGGCGGTGATCGACTTCGTGGGTGAGGGGGGCGCGATCGAGGATGGTCTCGCGCTGCTGCGCCGCGCTGGCAACTACTATAGCATCGGCTACGGCGGCACACTCACCGTCCCCACGATCGATATCATCGCAACCGAGGTCAGCTTCGTCGGCAATCTGGTCGGCACCTACAACGACTTGGTCGAGCTGATGACGCTAGCCGCCCAAGGCAAAGTCGCCCTGCATACGGCCACCTATGCGCTTGAGGCCGTGAACGACGCGATCAGCGATCTTGAAAGCGGTCGTCTGCGAGGCCGAGGGATCCTCATCCCCTAAGGCGTGTAAACCCGTCCTTCCAAGCTGTTTCACCACCCAGGGGGCTTCTGGCTCACTCGAACTGGCCGCCTGCACGCTTAGGTGTGAAGGTAAAAGCGATGCAGGCGTTCTGACCATCATGTCCTCTTGCTTGACTCCACGGGGGGGGCACGTCGATGCTGGCACGGCGGCTCACCACCATTCTGCCGGCGATGACCCTCGCCGAGGCGATTGAGACCACGCGTATCCACCGCGTCGCGGGCCTCACCGGCGCCTAAGTGCGGAACCGGATAGGGATGTCCTCGCGCAGAATTGGGTCATCGATCAGCTGTTCCGGTTGGCCGTATAAGGCAGCTCTCCCGCGGGTCTCTCACATGTTGCAGTAGTTTTTGCAACAGAGCCAAAAACCCCTCCATGCTCTCTGGCCTTCAGAAAGGTTTGAACCGGGGAATATTTTCCCTGTAGGGAGAATCGTTCTTATAGACACGGACGGTTCCCATGTGACACGGAGGCCCTGCCGAGATGACGCACGCGTGTACCACCCCGTCCTCAGAACATCCCACCATGCCTCCTCCCTGGGCCCGATCCCGGTTCCTGATAGGGCCCCCAGCTCCTGACTCGGCTCTCAGCCTTTCCACCTCGGAGGAAGGTCTCCGTGTTCGCGTCGATGACCATATATCCCACAGGCGCGGCTCATGTCGCAGGATGCCATCGCTCTCTGATGGAGGCCCCGCGCGACGGCGTCGTCGCACGTCGAGGGAAGCACCCCTCCACCCGGAGAGGAGATCCCTCTGCATGTGGCGCGTGGGCTCCCCTTACCGCTCATCGTCTTCGCCCGGCGGCGCCGCGCGGCCGTGGTTGGCGCCCAAAGACGGGAACCCGCGGCTCGTTCCGCGTGGGTGGTGATTTGACCGGTCTTCGTGTGCTTGGCGCATGTCAGTCGGGAAGGCCGGAGCGTCTCGGACCAAGAGCCGTCGAGCAACCAATGGAGGAACAGGCCATGCGTATTGCAAGCCGTTGGGTTGAGGTGCTCGCCATGCTATTGTTGCCATGGTTAGTCGTCGAGGCTCAGGGAGTCACTGATCTGTCGTTGACCAATACCGCCTCGCCGAGCCCAGTGCAGGCGGTGACGACCCTGACCTACAGCATGAATATCTTTAACAACAGTCCCACAGTGGTGGCCACCGGTGTGCGAGTGACCGATACATTGCCGCCAGGTGTGACCTTGGTCTCCGCCACCGCGACCCAGGGCACCTGCAGCGGCACGGACACCGTGATCTGCACCCTCGGCACCCTGACCATGGGGGGCGGCGTGGCGGTCACCATCATGGTGAATCCCCAGGTCCTGGGCGAGCTGAGTAATACCGCCACCGTGAGCGGGAATGAGCCTGACCCCGATTCCAGCAACAACACGGCGACAGCGGTGACGCTCGTCGTAGAGCCGCCGGGCCCCAGTCCGACGCTGACCGACCCGAATTTGTCGGTGAGACCCGTGGTGACGGGCTTGACGATGCCGACCGGCATGGCGTTTCTGGGCCCCCAGGACTTCCTGGTGCTCGAGAAGAGCACCGGACGGGTGAAGCGTGTGCTGGACGGAGTCGTCCAGGGCGTGGTGTTGGATCTCGCGGTCAACTTCGGCTCCGAGCGTGGCTTGCTGGGTATTGCCCTGCACCCGGATGTGGCCAAGAATGGCTGGGTGTACCTATACTGGACCTGTCGTGGGCCGATCGCCGGCGAGGACTGCGACGATGGGCCGGACACCGACGAGCTCGCGCGCGTCCCCCTGCTCGGCAATCGGGTCGACCGCTTTGTGTGGGACGGCGCGACGCTGACGTTTGACCGGAATCTGATCCGCTTGCGCGCGTTCCAGGCGGATGCCGATCAGAATGGCGTCTTCAACCAACCCCTCCGCGGCAACCACGACGGCGGCCGCATTACCTTCGGCCCTGACGGGACGCTCTATATCCTGATCGGCGATAACGGCCGCCGCGGCTGGTTGCAGAACATCGCGACTGGGACCCTGCCTAATGGCCGTGACGATCAGTTTGGGGGCCCGGAGCCAGACGACGCCCACCTCACCGGCGTGATTTTGCGGCTCAACGACGATGGCACGTCCCCGGAGGATAACCCCTTCTTCGACGTCGGCATTGGCCTAGAGGGCGAGGTCGGCGCCAACCTCCAGAAGATCTTCGCCTACGGCCTGCGCAACAGCTTCGGCATGGCCTTCGATCCTCTCTCCGGCACGCTCTTCACGGAGGAAAATGGGGATGACAGCTTTACCGAGCTCAACCGCGTCGAGGCGGGTTTCAACGGCGGGTGGGTTCAGATCATCGGGCCGGTGGAGCGCATCACCGAGTACAAGGCCATCGAGACCAATCCCCGCTATTTCGGGCTGCAACAGGTGCGCTGGCCACCCACGCGCATCGCGGATACACCCAAGGAGGGGCTGTCGCGCTTGTTCTTGCTGCCGGGCTCCCACTACACTGATCCGCTGTTGAGTTGGAAGTTCGAAGTGGCGCCAGGGGGGCTCGGCTTCGTAAGCGGCCAGGGGCTGGGACCAGAGTACGAGGGCGACCTGATCATGGGCGCCGCCGTCACGCGCCTGCTCGGGGGCCAGCTGTGGCGCTTCAAGCTGAATCATGATCGTCACGAGTTCGTCTTCAGCGATCCACGGCTGGACGATCGGGTGGCGGATAACCTCGATAAATACGACCTGACTGAGAGCGAAAGCCTGCTGTTCGGCCAAGACTTTGGGATAGCCACAGACATCCAGACTGGGCCCACCGGCACCCTGTTTGTGGTCTCGCTCTCGAACGGCGCGATTTACGAGATCCACCGTCCCTAACCTGCATTGCCACCAGGGAGAGCGTTGCCTTCAGCGCTCTCCCTCATCTACTCATGACGATGTGGCAAAACTGCTGACCGCTTCGCACTTTTATGAGACTCCCTCGATGGCTTGCAGCCAGGGGAAACGACGGGGCTGCAGTGGGGGCAGATGGGTCCGGATGAAGCGGACGCCCCTATAGACCTGCGGCGCCAACTGGGTCATCAACTGGATGCCGACGCTGCGCGAGGTGTCCGGCCGAATGCTCATCATCCGGGATGGCGCTCCTATTCATCTGTCCAACGGCAGGCTGAATGCCTTCGAGCTGACGTCTCGCGTGGTCGGCTGAGCGAGCAGTGAAGGCGTTCAGGGGCGAGTGGATCCCTCGTCGGGCTCTCGCCCCTCTTTGACAACAATGCTGGAGCTTACCATAACCCTCGCCGACCGCCACCCCATTCCCCGGGGTAAACCCCAGGAGCCCCGTAGAGTGGTGTGCCAGGTAGGGATGATGTGGCGAGTCGGATGTGCCGCTGGGCAGGTTACGGTCAGGCGATGTCACTATGAGGGGTGCCCGTGGTCGAGGAGGAGGTCACCCGGGTCACGGCGTTGCGGGCGGGTGAGGTCGACTTCGCCAATTACGTGCCGCGTGAGCATGTCGAGCGCCTGTCCCGAGCCCCTGAGATTACGGTGCTCAGACGGCGGCATTCACAGCGCGGAGCGAGCTACTTCAATCTCTCGAAACGACCATTTTACGGCGCACAGGTACGGCGTGCTATCCTGGGCTATGGGATGGCCCGTCAGGCCTTCGTCAAGACCGCGCTGCTCGGACTGGCCCAACCTCTATAGAGTTTTGTGCCACCTGAGAGAGGCGCCGACGGAGGAGGCCATCCGCGAGGCAGGGCATGACTTGCTACGGTATCTCGTCAAGAACATGATGTTCCCGTCCGTGGCAATTCTGCCGCTGCTCCAAGCATACCGCAACCAGGTAAAAGGTTATGAGCCGTTGCACGGCTTCAAGGTGTGCTTTGAGACGACCTGGCTCCAGAAGCCATAGCCCCCGCGGAACATGAGCCGGGCTGGCCCTACGCCAGCGCCGTCGCCGGCGTCTCGAGGATCCCTGCTAGGAGGAGGTTGATGGCCATGGAATATCAGAGTTTGGGACGGACGGGCGTCCAGGTCAGCCCCCTGTGTTTGGGGGGGATGCTGTTCGGTGAGCAGACGGACGAGGCCGAGGCCCTCGCGATCATCGACCGTGCCCTCGATGCCGGTCTCAACTTCCTGGATACAGCGAATATCTACAACCGCGGGCGCAGCGAAGAGATCATCGGCCGGGCGCTCCGGCTGAACGGCCGGCGATCGCGGGTGGTGCTGGCCACGAAAGTCCACGGCACCATGGATGCGCATGACCCCAATGCCGGGGGGACCAGCCGACGACACATCGTCGAGCAGTGCGAGGCGTCACTCCGGCGGTTGCAGACCGATGTCATCGATCTCTACCAGCTCCACCGACCTATGTCGACGATCCCCATCGATGAGACCCTGCGGGCCCTAGACGACCTCGTCCGCAGTGGCAAGGTGCGCTACCTCGGCACCAGCACATTCGCCGCCTGGCAGCTGATGGAAGCGCTATGGGTGTCGAAAGAGCTCAGGCTCAATCGAGTGGTGTGCGAACAGCCGCCATATCACCTCCTGGACCGCCGGATTGAGCGAGAGTTGGTCCCCATGGCCCAGACCTATGGCTTCGCCTTAATCCCCTGGTCTCCCTTGGCCGGCGGCTTTCTGAGCGGCAAATACCGCCGTGGCGAGGGGCCGCCGCCGGGGAGCCGCCTGGGGCAACACGCGGAAGGGAGAGACCCACACTTCACCGATGCCGCCTTTAGGGTGCTCGAGGTGGTCCAGGCCCTGGCGCACGAGCGGGGAGCCACGCCCGGCCAGGTGGCGCTCGCCTGGGTGGCGCAGCAGCCAGGGGTCACCAGCCCGATCATCGGACCACGCACGCTGGCGCAGCTCGAGGACTGTTTAGGGGCTGTGGACGTCCGGCTTACGGCAGAAGACCGGGAGCGGCTCGATGCAGTGGCCTCGCCGGGGCAGGTGATTGTCCCCTACTATGAGGCCGATTTCGGCCCACACCGATTCCGCTGGTAGTGCGAAGGGCCCCTCGGCCTCGCCACCCCACGCCAGCGTGCGAGAAGTCAATACGTCAAGGCTGGCCCGACGTCTCACCACGATCCTGCTAACGATGACCTTGGCCGAATTGATCGAGCCCCCCCGCATCCCTCGCATTGCTGGCCACACCGGCGGGCACTGAGCCTTATCCGCACGATCATATTTCCCACCCAGGATGCCTGGAAGGCGCTCAAGTGTTGAGTGGCAACCTGCGCAGCAGTCCCTATTTCAGGGTCAGGATATCAACCTTGCCCTGTCGACGGGCAACATAGACGCTGACATCTTGGGCGTGGCGCCTGATGAAGAGATCTACCGAGGCTTGTCCAACATGGAGGTTTTTGATGGAGACCTCTTGTAGAAACGGCGGCAGAAGCGGATAAGAAAAGCTAATTTGGGGAGGATGGCCGCGCACTGACAGGCCCAGACAGGCTTGGAGAAGTAGAAAGACAGACGCTGCGGCCCAGGACTGTGGGGCACAGGCGACGGGGTACAACGTCGGCCCTTCGCCAGGCCGCCGGGGAAAACCGCAAAACAGCTCGGGTAGGCGATGCAGATCAATAAAGAGGCTAGCATCGAACAGACCTGTCAAGATCTGGAGAACTGACTCGCGCAGCCCATAACGGCCGAGTCCACAGGCCGTGAGCGCATTGTCGTGCGGCCAAATTGAGCCATTATGATAGGACATAGGGTTATACTGGACCTCGGACGCTGCGAGGGTCCGGATACCCCAGCCGGAAAAAATCCCCTCTGCCATGAGGGTGTGGGCCGCGCGCTCGGCATGCGCAGTAGTGGCAATCTCGGAAAAGAGACAGTGGCCCGCATTGGAGGTACGCACCCGGCAGAGATGTTTCTGGCCATCCAAGGCGAGGGCGTAGGTCTCGAATTCTGCACACCAGAACACTTGCGTAAACCGCTCCTGGAGGGCTTGCGCCTGGCGCAGAAGGTCTTGCGCCCGGGCGGTATCTCCAAGCATGGCTGCGGTTTCCGCCGCCCCGCGTTTGGCTGCATACACATACCCCTGTACTTCACACAGGGCAATGGGCCCATCCGCCAGCGTCCCATCGGCATGAAACACGGCATCCCTAGAGTCTTTCCACCCTTGATGTACCAGCCCCTTAGGCGAGCGCCGAGCATATTCGACAAATCCGTCGCCGTCGACATCACCGTACCGGTCGATCCACTGCAACGCCAACTCGATGTTGGGCCAAATGGACTCGATAAAGGCTTGATCTCCCGTGCGTTCGTAGTATGCGGCGGCCAGAATGACGAAGAGGGGGGTCGCGTCCACCGAGCCGTAGTAACGCTTGAACGGGATCTCACCAAGGGTGGCTAACTCCCCGTGGCGTGTCTCATGTAGGATCTTACCGGGCTCGGCATCCTGGGCCGGGATGACCTCCTTCGCCTGGGTCGCTGCCAGATACGCCAGCACCCCTCGGGCGATGCCTGGATTTATCCAGAGACATTCCAGGGCTGTGATAATGCCATCGCGCCCGAACACAGTGCTAAACCAGGGGACACCGGCATAGGGGTACAGGCCGTAGGGGGTCTGGCTGATCATCATGTACAGATCGGTGCTGGAGCGCTTGACCCAGTCGTTAAATCGCTCATTGGAGGTGTAGATCTCGCAGCCCTGGCTCTCGAGACACTTCAGGGCATTTACTGCAGCTGTGGCTGCTATGTCGAATTGTCCGATCGAAGTGATATGCTCGGCGGTTTCGCAAGAGACTGTGAGGTCAAATATCACTTCTTCTTTGGGGGGAAGCTTGATTTCTAGCCGCAACCCGGAGCCGAGCACCTCTGCCGGTGGCGGTGAGCACTGCAGACGTGTTCGACGCGTGACCTCGTCGAGTCCTACATAGCCTAGCACCAAGCCGTCGTCTTTAGCCACGGCTTCGAGCCTGTGGCCGCGACGCTCCCGCTGGAGCCCTCGCACTTCGAAAATGTCCGCGAAATCGCTATCAAATTGTAGATAAAGTGGGATATCAAGCGCCATGAGACCATAGTTATAGACCCGCAAGCGCTCGTAGCAAGTGCCCTGCCAGAGAAACTTGGTACGGAAGATATGCAGAGTACCGCGTGGGACGGTCACCTGCCCATCGATGGTAAAATCGGGATTGGTGAGGTCAACCGTCAGGAGCGCATTGTCGTCTTTCACAGTCGAGCTGAGGAGCAGGGGGCGGTCTCTCCCCACTCGCAGGACGAAGAGGGAGAGGAACCGTGTTCCCTCGTGGTAGAGCCCTAGTTCGCCCCGTGCGGGCGCTTGTATATCACCATAGCGATCGAACACCGCAAACGTCTCCCCGTGTTTGAGTACCCGGGTACGATCATCAGCCAGAGAAGAAGTGGCTAGAATATAGTATCGATCTTCCACGCGAATGACGTCGTCCAAGAAGGTCTCCTTATTCGGCGTATATAAGCGTGAGCTTGCTCTGGATAGGCCGCCTGTAAACAGTAAGATAATCTTCAGCCATGCACGACACATTAACACGCGGCTCAAACAGGCGGCGACGGTGGGTTTGGCTGAGGGTGGGAATATGCTCCGCTGCCCTTCTCGCGGCTTCTAGCCCGTCGATAATGAACTCCATGATACCATTTTCGATCAGTTCCGGGATCGACCCATGGCAATACGCGATGACCAGCGTTCTGTAGGCTATCGCCTCAATCATCACTAGAACGAAGGGCCCCGGCCAGTCGATGAGCAAAAACAAGGCGTAAGCGTTCCTGAGAAATTCATCTTTTTCGTTGTCGCTGATCTCACCCACATACTCGACTACGTGGATGCGTTAGCTAGCCGGGCAGCCATGATGTCCTCGCAGTAGGCCCGGTCGCCGCGTCCACCTTGGTTACGATCTTGATCGCCATCCCTCTCGCTTTGGCGATTTCGATGACACGATCGACGTGCTTTGCAGGCGAGATGCGCCCCTGAAACGCCAGGTATAGAACCGGTGTTTCATGGCATCGATACAGGTCTTCTCGCATGCCATGATACACCGTCACCTGCCAGTTAAGCTAGTGCAAAGGCTGCTGCTGAGTGTTGGAGATCGATATAATGCGGACTTCCGTGAACTTTTGATAGAGCCGTACGAGATCGGGGATTTCGAGACGCCCATGCAGCGAAGTTATTCTCCCCTGCCACCGGCCTGCAGGGTGAGCCTTACTCTCCTCGTGCCGGTTGACTGAGCGTGTAACGCCATTTGTGTCCTTGGGAACCACCTGCTGGCTTGTCTGGAGGCTCGTCACGACCTTTGTCATCAGTGGTAATGACCAATGGGCAGGCGTAATCGCGTGGTGGAGCACCCATTCCCGGCGAGCTATTCGCCCATGGCGTGCCCTCCGCCGTCGGGAATGCACACGTGTTTATCGAGCCAAAGAGGATAATCTGGGATTGTTCGCCCGCACGGCCACGCTCCCCGTCGCGGCCTCACCTGGACTCCGACCGCCTGGCGAGGAAAGCGCTCAAAGCCGTTTATCGGTGGCGTAGAGGAACCCTGGCCTTGGTGTCAGTCCGGCAGTGGCACGACTGGCTTCCTACAGCGAGAACACTGATAGGCAGTCATGACAGACCTAACCCTAGCGGGAGATATAAGGGGGAGCTACAGATTGCCAACAGAGGTATGGGACATCTTGATGGTCCTACCGACGCACGAAGATGTGGGTTAGGAGCTCAAGGGGGTCGCGAAGCAGGCCCGACCGAAGAGGTCAGCCCGAACGTGGGGCTCTTACATGGAGAGGTCCACGGGACATCACTTGCCACCACCGCTTGCGCCCGTCACGGGACCACTGCAGCACCGGCGCCCCTTGGCCTCCCGGCACGTGTGGCCAGCGGTATCGCCTTGCTCACGTCGGGGATCACGGCTGCCTGGGTCACTAGGGCGCCTTCCACCAGCCGTTGGTAACTGGCGAGGTAATCCCGCGCCATGCGTGCGGCACTGAAGCGCTCCTCGAACCGCTGCCGGCAGCGCCACCGGTGCAAGGTCGGAATACGCTCGGCAGCCCGTACCGCCTCCTCCAAGTCGTGTACAATGAACCCCGTGACCCCTTCTTCAATAATCTCGGGCACGGAGCCTCGACGATAGGCGATTACCGGTGTGCCGCAGGCCATGGCCTCGGCCATCACCAGTCCGAAGGGCTCTGGCCAATCAATGGGGAAGAGGAGGGCATAGGCGTGCCCGAGGAACTCGTTCTTCTCCCTCTCCCCGATCTCGCCCACATACTCGACGAGCGGCTCGCGAAGTAAGGGCGCTATGACCGCCTCGAAGTACTCCCGGTCCACGGGGTCAACCTTGGCCGCGATCTTGATTTCTATACCGAGGCGCTGGGCGATCGCGATGCTTCGGTCCACGCGCTTCTCGGGCGAGATGCGCCCGAGAAAGGCGAGGTATTTCCCAGGCTCTGGGCGAAAGGTGTAAAGATCCTCCGGTAGCCCATGATACACCGTGTCCTGCCAATTCAGCCAGGGCAGCGGCTCGCGTTGAGCATTGGAGATGGAGATCACGGGGACGGCCTTAAATTCCTGGTACAAGGGGATGAGGTCCGGAATGTCGAGGCGACCGTGGAGAGTGGTCACATGCGGCGTCGACTGCCGCTGCGAGAGCGGGAAATGCAGGTAATCGACGTGCCAGTGAATGAGATCGAAGCGGCGGGTCTCTTTGAAGACCAGCTCCAACATGAGGATGTGGTGGGCAAGCTGGTCGATGCACTGCGTGTCCAAACGCAAGGAGCGCTGGCACGGGGCCACGAGGCGGGCTGTCGTCACCGAGTCGCCGCTGGCGAACAGGCTAACCTCGTGCCCCTGCTTCACCAGTTCTTCGGTGAGATAGGAGACCACCCGTTCGGTGCCGCCATAGCAGCGGGGGGGTACTGACTCATACAGGGGGGCTACCTGGGCAATACGCATCACATGTTCTCCTGGTTGTTACACATACATACCTTTCTCGTCTTCTGTAGGGTATCTACCCTGGCCTAGCCCCGCCCGGGTGTTCCCTGTAAAATACTGGTCATCAAAGAACACCCAGCTTCTGGGTTAGGATCATCATCGACGAGATACTATTGTCTCATCTGTCCGGGTGGCTCATGCCACCGATGAGAGGTATATGGTCCTTGGTTAAAATTATGGATGTCGAACGCGATGACCTACAGCAGCTCGCCAGCCGCAGTCGTCCGCTGCACCAGCGGTAGTCCCGGACCGACGCGAAAGTAACTGAGGGCCTGGGCACGAGGGAGTGCGCGTGGCTTTAGACCTTAAGTAGCCACAACTTTTTGGCCGCCTAGCACAGTATCATATGCGCAAGAACTGTGCCATACACACCATTAAAGCAAGGTCCGGCTTGACCTTCGATAGACCGCGGTTCCCAGTGCGCCCCTAGGTTCTGGGCTCTTATCAGCGGCATTAACCAGGAGGTTTGACGTTACATCCTGCCAATCATTCTGACTCTTGAGCTTCTTAAAATGAGAGCTTTGGGTTCGGACTACACTTCAGGGATAGCTCTGCGGGTACGACGAGGGCGACATTCTTACTTGCGTGTATTATGGCCTTGCCGGCCGAACATACCGGCACCTATACATACGGTAGGGGGCAGGGTGCAAGACGGCCGAATGGCTCCAAGGGGCGTCAAGCTCCTACTAGTGCAGCGAGGTCTGCGATAACGGTGCAAAATCCGCTTTGAATAGGCTATAGATATAATCGGCCCCGGTAGGTAATCTCGCAGGAAAGGGCCGGCGCGCCGAGGCTCGTCACCTCCTGGCAGAGATGTACCGATGGTCCACCGAGAGCTTCGCCACGGTAAATCTGTGGGAGGTCGATGCGATGCTGGATAAGTTGGCATGATCCTGCCTCACCCAGTGCCCCCCCTTTAAGAGCGGATTAACCGGGAGAGCCATCGGCACTGTGTTACGCCCCGCATCACACCATCCCGAATGTGGGGCTGATTGCCGGGGGACACATGCCCATACCGGGTGAGGTGTCGCTGGCCCACAACGGCGTGCTCTTTCTGGATTAGCTCCCGGAATTCCGCCGCCATGTCCTTGAGGTCTTGCGCCAACCGCTGGAGGTGCGATCATACCGCAACGCAGCGAGGGAGCGCGACACTAGCCGGGGCCAGGGCCATGGCTACCGTTCATGACCGTCCCGTTTGGCAGCCAGTTCTTGCCGCAAGCGCCTCTCCACCTCCTGGGGTGGAATCATAGACACCCAGTCAAGATCGGCGATGGACGCACCAGCCAGCACGCGCTCCGAGAGGTCCACCATTCCAGGGCGCCTTTTGAGGGTGTAGCCCGGCAGTTGTTGGAGCACCGAGTGGACCCAATGGGGCGCCAACGCGCTGGGGTCGCGTGCGAAGAGCCCGTCGGCTAGGATGCGAAGGGGGTCCCCTTGTTCGGCGATGACCGACCACAGGGGTCGCTTCGCGGGATCGAGGAGGGTGAGGCTCCCACCAATCCTCGTCGGCCTGGTGCCGCTGAGCTCAAGTCCACCCTGCACCCATGTCTCCACGGTGCCTTGTACATAGGCATCGGCCAACCCAGGCTGCTCCACCACGCGTAAGATGCCATCGGCCTGCAATTGCTCCTTCAGGGCCTGGGTCATGATGCGCCCGGCGTCGCGGTGGTCATCCGGACTGGCAAAAGCCACCAGATAGACCGATCGGATCTGGGCGAGTGTGAAGCTGCGATCTGTTGTGACCGCCATGGGCGGTGTCGCCCATGCGCTGATCAGCGCCATGGCGGCGATCCCGGCCACGCGGATGCACGCGTTGATGCCAGCAGCGAAATCAGCGGGGAGAACTCTCATGCGTCGTTTCCTCTCTCGCGCCATGAGGCCATGCCTCAGCTGTGTGCGCCATGGCACCCCCGGATGAGTGGCGCGGACCGCACCAGGGGAAACTCAGGATGGCCATGGCGAACGGGTGGCACGCCCGAGAGGGGCGCGGTGGCGCATGACATGGGGGGCTCAGCGGGGGGACGTGCGCGACCACCACACGGCGGTCTCGTCCAACCAAAGCCCACAGCGCAGCAGGCGATTGACAGCGGAGCCGAGTGGAGGCGCTTAACGAGCCGACAGAGGCAAGGGAGAAGCAGGCACACCAGTACCACGGGGACACACGACCGAGCAAGGCAACTATCTACCACCACACAATGGGCATGCCGCAGAGGCAACCTTCGATGTCTCTTCGTCCACGTTGGGCACGCGAGATGGACCTTCTGCCTGCCATGGTGGGGGTCGGCTCGCGGGTGACCCGGCGGGCGGTTGGGCAGCGCTGGGCCCACGACTGAGGGGCCAGATGGAGAGAGGCTGACGCTCTCCGGCTCCGCTACTAACAGCCCTGGCGTGTCCACTGGCGGAGAATGCCAGCCGGGTCGAACCGCAGAATATACTCGAGGCAGAGCAGGTCGCCCTGGTAGCTCTGATACCGCCACACCGTCTCGCCATTGGTGAGCGCTCTGGCCGCGTGCGGTGGGCCGAGCTGGGTAGTGATCTCATCCTGGGTCGCTCGATTGACGGCGTCTCGCAGATAGGCGATCCTCCACGGCGTACATGCCGTGAGGCTGAACGCCGCCACCGTGGCCACCACCCATAGGCGCCACTTCACGCCTCCCACGCACCACCCCCCTCAGCGCCGCTGCCTTAGGGCCGTTAGCGCTGAACAGTCTGCTGGAGGATATTCCGGAACTCCGTGGCCATGACGTTCCCGAGCAGCCTCTCCAACAAGACGATCTCGACAGAGGCGTGGATGTCCTGGACATCGGCCCGCATCTCGCCCAGGCAAGCCGCTCCGTCGATGTGGACCGGGGGGTGGTCGGCAAACCGAGTCACCCGCCGCACTAGGGATCCAACCTGGCGGTAGACTTTGAGGACGGCCGTCTCCAGGTAGTCCCGCACCTCCTCCAGCGTCCATCCATGCTGCACCGACAGGGTGATCCACGCCATGGCCTCTCCCGTCTCCTGCAGCGGAGATCTCAACGGGGGCATGTGACTACTGAGCGGATCACGCAGGTCATGGTCGATCATACCATAAAGAGGCCCAATGAGACCCTGTGGGACAACAAATTCCTGGCAGGGGTCCACGAGCCGCCCGTTCCGCGCCCCACCACACCATCTCGGATGCGGGGCTGATCGGCGGGGGCCACGTGCCGATGCCAGGTGAGGTGTCGCTGGCGCACCATGGGATCCTCC
>JBKPCR010000237.1:0-17472 GCA_046727435.1 bacterium
GTGTCCACCGGCACAGTGAGGTCGATGGACCGTTCGATCGTCTCCATATCCTCTCCTTTCCTGGATATATTGGCCGCATCCGCGCGCGCTCTGGTTCCCTGGGTTGGCTGCAGGGCGCGGTTCATGATCTCCACGGCGCGATCCGCGTCAGCATCGCCGGTCTCGACGGCCACTAAGACCCCCCCGCGGCGTACAGCGTCGAGATACCACTCCGCCTCGTCCGTGGGGACGCCGGAGTTCTTCAAGACCTCCAACAGGCTATTCCCAGAGGGGGCGCCGGCCGTGCTTGAGAGGCTGGCTGCCAGGGGCCCGGTGGCTAACACCGGGCCGACGCCAGGAACGGATATCACTTGCGGTGCCCAGTTGCCGCCCGCTTCAAGGGCGGACCGCTCTTGATGGGCGATGAGGCTCATATGGCCACGGTCAAAGCCGTGGTCGAGCAGATCCTGGAGGACACGCTGGGCCTCGGACACCTGCTCAAAAAACCCGATAACGGTCTTGGCCATCACGATACTCCTATGTAGAAGGGTTGTTATCGTCACTTTCTGGGTTGATGCGCTCTACGGTCGCCTCCTCGCGGCGCAGGGTCACGCGCTGCGGGGCATGGGTTTCGATCCGCCGCGTGGTGATGCGTATTTCCTCCTTCAGCAGGAGACGCTTCTCGATGACAAGGACTTCTTCCAGCACAGGAATGATCAGCGTATCCTCCTCGGAGCGCACCGAGATCGGTCCTTCAACAACCCGGTTGATGGGGATACGCTCGATATCGACCTCGTTACGCACGAGCGGCGGGTCGACGATCTCTTCCCGCTCGTGCACGATCTTGCGAATGCGGACGCGGCCCGTCTCCACCGGAGATGGGTGCACCTCGAGGGCTTCATCGATCACAGGCAACACGAGGGGAGACTCGCTCAACCCCCTATCCGCGCCGCGCCGCTCGCATGAGAGCGAGTCGAGGGTCAGGTGGTAGCTGCCATCATCCTGCCGGGTCAGCGCTTCGAGCCGCACCAGCATCGAAGCCCCGCCCTCGAATTGGACCAGGACCTCAGCCCCGCTGCTGTCCAGGGGCCAGGTGCCTGTATCAATGATCCCCCGGAGGTTTCCGGGGGCGAATACTCGTACGGTTTCTGGTGAACCCATGGCGGCTCCCTGTATACCTGCGCAACGTGTATCGATTAGGTTAGCGCCATGATGACGGCGAACAGGATGATCAGCATGACTACGACGATGCCGATCGTCTTGGCTGGGGAGCCACTGGCCCGCCCTAACCGCTCATAAACGCCTACCCGCCGTTGGGGCGTATGAGGCGTGTGTGACTCAGGCATACTCGCCCTCCTCTCCAATGAAACTGTTGCGGCGCTCACGGTATATTGACATGCTTTGCCTATGACCTGGGCTGATGTCATGAGGCGCACGTGTACAAATGTGCCGCGCCTGTTATCCATAGTTCTGGGATCTTTATCCCGCGCGGTTACTGATTGATTCTCTAAGGCAGGGGGCTTGGCCTGAGGCGCCTGTCAAACGTCCTCGAGGGGTGTTTACTCGAGGGGTGTCTAGCAGAATGTCAATGCGCTGTCGGAACTGTGCAACTTTCTTGCCACGTGGAACCTCGCGGCGCTCATCTACACTCCCAATACACAGGAGGTCTCTGCGATACGCGCCTGCTAGCCCAGGCTCATGACATCCCAGAGGGGGATGGTCTCAGAGGTGAGGAGAGCATAAGTGATCGAGTTTACACTAGGATGCCTGCTGTATGACTGCGACGGTGTCACCGCGAAGGGCTACAGCATAACTGATCGTATGCCGTCGCATGCAGGGCGTCCCCAAAATGAGAGGATGAAAGGCATATGGATCTCACTTTGAGACGCCGTGGCGCGTTCGGGGGTATACAACGGGCGAGCGCGGCAAGCCGTGCGCACGCCGATGCAGTGGACCGCTGACCGCCATGGCGGCTTCTCCACGGCCGACCAGACGACCCTCCCAGTGGTGCGTGAGGGTCCATTCGGGTATCATCGCGTCAATGTCGCCGAGCAGCGCCGGGATCCCGGCTCCCTGTTGAACTGCACCGAGCGGCTCATTCGCATGCGGAAGGAGTGTCCAGAGTTCGGCTGAGGTGACTATCAGCTGATTCGCACAGGGTCGCCGCACGTGCTGGCGGTGCTGGCGACTTGGCGTCGGAACGCCGTCTTCGCCGTCCATAACTTTGCCGCCGAGGCGCAGGAAGTGATACTGCCAATCCCGGGCGCGGAACGCGCACCGCTCACCAATCTGCTGACGCCGGAGCACAGCTCTCCCGATGCACGTGGGCGCCATGCGGTGGCCCTGGAGCCCTATGGCTACCGCTGGTTCCGAGTGGGGCCGTTGCTCGATGTGATCACGCGGGAGGCCCGCTGAGGGGGATCGAGGACCGGTGCCTGTGGGGGCCTCAACAGCACCGGCGGTGCGAGCCTCCTGGAAAGGAGTCCGCTTGAGGGAGGAGATGGCCGTCCCTGATGGCATCCGCGTTGGTCCGGCGGGCTGGTCCTACCCTGACTGGAAGGGCCAGTTCTACCCCAAGCCGCAACCGCGTGGCTTCGATCCCCTGTCTTATCTGGCCGCGTATTTTGATGCGGTGGAGATCAACTCCACGTTCTACCGCATCCCTGATGCCAAGACTACGCGGCGATGGGTCGAGCGTGTGCGCGATCACCCGGCGTTTCGGTTCACGGCGAAACTGTGGCAGGGCTTCACGCATGAGGGAAGTACAAGCGCTCAGGATGAAGCCGCCTTTTGGCACGCCATAGACCCGCTCCAGGATGCCGGCCGATTGGGCGCCGTGCTGTTGCAATTTCCATATCGCTTTCACCATACCACCGAGAACCGGGGGCGCTTGCGCCACCTTGCAGAGGCATTTGGAGCGTATCCGTTGGTGCTCGAAATCCGTCATCGCTCCTGGGATGGACCCGAGGCGTACGAGTTCCTCCAGGCGCTCGGGATCGGCTTCTGCAATATCGATCAGCCCCAGGTCTCGTATTCGATCGGGTTGACCCAGGTGGTGACCAGTCCCATCGGCTATCTGCGGTTGCACGGCCGTAATACTGCGACGTGGTTTGCGGAAGAAGCCGGGGCGGCGGCCCGATATGATTACCGCTATCCGGCGGAGGAGCTCAAGGAGATCGTTGATGCCGTGGAAGTCATTAGCCGGCGGGCGAGCGAAACGTATCTCATTACCAACAACCATTTCCGCGGCCAGGCCGCCTTGAATGCCCTGGAGCTGCGCGCTCACCTGCGGCGGGCTCCGGTCCCGGTGCCGCCCCCGCTGCTCACCGCATACCCCGAACTCCACCACATTGCAGCACCGGCGTCCCAACGGGAGGCCTAACCGATGTATTAGGGGTGATTAGGCGTGGCCCCCCGCGATGGCCATGGGGATGCGGCTTCTCCTCGTCGACCGACCAGATGGGGGGGAAATACGTCTGCGCACCTATTGCTGCTGCACCTGTAACTCTCTGCGACACACCTGTCCAACGGCTGCGAGCCGCGTCGACGGCGCATGGACGAGCAGCGCTGAATTCGACGATATTTCGGCGTGATGCACTTTATAGCTGCCTGATCAGCTTTCAGGTCACTATGTGTGTCTACCCCTCTCGCAGCGCGAGGCATAGGTGTACTTCCGGTGTTTGAAACTGAACAGCTCCCAAACTTGTTGAATTTCTGTTGCACGCGACTCGTTCGCCTGCAATCATCTACCTTCGACACAGATCCAATGATTTAGCTTCGAATGACCTAAACGGTATAAACCTTGCTCTAAGGACATTTACAGGCGATGCCTGTTCGACAGCCAAATCGCTTGTTCCGACCACAGCAGCTGGATTGCAGGTTTGTTCCCAAACGACATGGCATACTGCCCATGTGCAGGGTTGACCATCGGTAGCGAGCGGTTCAGGCGCTCGTGGGTTTTGTCAATGGGCGGGCTTTACCTACCATACGCTTTCCTTTCATGCAGGCATGGAAGGCCTATTACAACACTGCGGAAAAAGACCCTTAGAGCCGCGACCAACATTTTTTCATCGAGGCTTTTAACGTCTGTGATACATTGCCGATGCCTATCAGCCTGCAAATGTCTGGGCCTACGGGCATTTTTAACAGCCCTGGCCGGGGTCTTGCTCTACGACTGTTCTGGCACCACTTTCGTGCGCTCTGTGCTAGCCGGCTCCGGAAGCAAAGAGTGCCAGAGTTGGCGGGGTTGCGCGAGGCCACCAGCTTCATCGAGGATTCTACCCATGCCTGCGGTACCGATCTCGGCGATCAGGACGAGATCCCCCTGACTGAGTCCGTGCAAAGCTTCGAAGGAGGTCAGGTCATGGATAATGATGTCATCTTTCAGCCGCTGCGGTTTCGCAACTTGACCGTCAAGAACCGTCTTTTCCGGTCAAATATTTCGGGTCGGTTCGACAACTACGATGGCTCAGGCACCCAGGCGCGCATCAACTGGGAGGAGAAGTTCGCCCGAGGCGGCGTCGGGGCGATCCTCTCTTCCTTCTGTCCGGTCCATATCCGCGGACGAATCGTACCCAACTACGCCATGATCGACAACGATGACAAGATCCCCTTCTGGCGCAAAGTCGGCGAGGCCGTCCATCGCTATGATTGTAAGTACATCGTGCAACTCAGCCACTCCGGCCGCCAGCGGGACATTCCCGGGGTTGAAAACTTCATGCAGAAGGGGCTCTCCTCCACAAATCGGATGGACACCTTCCACGGCCTGCTTTGCGAGGCCATGACGGTGGATCAGATCAAGAGTGTCGTCCAATCATTCGCCAACGCGGCCAGGCGAGCTCGCACCGCAGGGCTGGATGGTGTGGAGCTGCACGCCTCACACGGCTACCTCTTTACACAGTTCCTCAGTTCGGCGATCAACGACCGCAAGGACGAATACGGCGGCTCGTTGGAGAACAGGACGCGGTTCCTGCTCGAGGTGATACAGGCGATTCGCCAGGAGGTTGGGCACGATTTCCATCTCCAGGTCAAGATCAATGCGGTCGACTTCAACAACGCTCTCTTCCCGTGGGAGAAAAAGGGTAATACGCTGGAGGAATCGATCCAAATCTGTAAGATGGTGGAGGCGGCCGGGGTCGATGCCATCCACGTGTCGATCGGGAGCATCTTTCCCCATCCCTTGCTACCACCGGGCGGTTTCCCGCCGGATGAGATCAACTGGTGGTACGGCAACATCATCTCCAGCGGCGTCCGCGGCTACCTGAACTACACCCTTTTCCACTTTCGCCTCTTCCGACCGCTCTTCCTCTTCCTGTGGAATCGCACCAAGAAGCGCCATCCCGTGGAGGGCGTGAGTGCTGAATACGCCAGGGAAGTGAAGAAACACGTTAACATTCCCGTGCTGAATACCGGTGGTTACCAGGATGCGCGCCTGATCCGCAAAGTGATCTCTGAAGGTTATACCGACGCGGTCTCCATAGCCCGCCCCCTGGTCGCCAATAATGACCTGCCCCAGATTCTTTTATCAGGGCGAGACTTGCCCGAACAGCCCTGCTCCTTTTGCAACCGGTGTCTCGTCAACGCCATCGCCAACCCGCTTGGGTGTTACGACGTCAGGAGATTCAAGGGAGACCGTAACGCCATGATTCAGGAGGTGATGTCGGTCTTCTCATCTCCCCCGCCCATGGCCGTGGAGGTGACACCCCATGAGTAGCCGTACGCGCATCAAAACAAGGGATGAAGTCCTGATCGATGAGGTGTATCAAAGCCCAGTCGATCGCTACGAAGTGCGGTTCCGCACGCTTTTCCTCCTGATCGTTCTGGTGCTGGCGGCGCTGATCATCGGCTATGTGATTTGGTCCGTCACGGCAGATCGTCCAGTGACACATTCGAACATTACCGAGCATTTCAAATATGGCTCTATCGGCAGCGAGCCGGGCGGCCCACTCCTGAGCCCCGTAGGTGGGGTTCTCCCCCCGTATTGGGTCTTTAGGGTCCTGCCCGCCATCTGTCCCGACAAACTGCCAGGGGGATACGCTTCTCTCGGGTTTATCTATGAGCCGGGCAGAGATCTGCCCATCGGTGTTTCTAGACGCCGGCGACTGGGCGTGGACCAGGTGGGGCTGAATTGTGCCGCCTGCCATACGGGCACGGTTCGTGAGACGCCGACCAGCGAAGCCCAGATCGTCCTGGGCATGCCGGCTCATCAATTGGACTTACAGCGCCTTTTCGATGGCGTCCTCAGTTGCACTTTGGACGAGCGCCTGAGCCTAGACAATCTCCTGGGGAAGATCAAAGAAAGTGGAGGCCACCTGGGGTTGATCGAAGGCATTCTGTACCGGACAGCCCTGCTCAATCAGGTACGAACGGCCAGCCTGCGGCAGCAAGGACGCAGTGGCGTTCTCTTGAGCACCGCCGTGCCGGCATGGGGACGAGGTAGGGTCGACACCTTCAACCCCTACAAAGCTATCCAGTTCAATTGGTCACTTGCGCAATTACCTCCGACGGAGTTGATCGGCGCGGCCGATCTTCCATCGCTGTGGAATCAGCAGCCGCGAGAGGGGATGCAACTCCACTGGGATGGCAATAATAGCTCCGTCGACGAACGCAACCTGAGTGCGGCCCTTGGCGCTGGGGTCACGCCTGTGACGGTCGACCATGACAACATCAAAAGGGTCCGCGACTGGATATGGACCCTCCCTCCACCGAAATACCCCTATGCCATCGATGCCGCCCGTGCGGCCAGTGGCCAGGCGATCTACGCACAACTCTGCGCCGAGTGCCATAGCTTCGGCGGGAAGAGGACCGGCTCGGTCGTCGCCATCGACGACATCGGCACTGACCCTTCCCGTCTCAACTCCTACACCCATATCTTCGCGGCCAATCAAGCCGCCCTCTTCCCAGAGTCCAGGTACCGGTTTACGCATTTCCGCAAGACGCATGGCTACGCCAATCATCCCCTAGACGGTATTTGGGCTCGCGCGCCTTACCTCCACAATGGCTCGGTACCGACGCTCTGGGATCTGCTGCAAAGCCCGGAGGACAGGCCTCAGCAGTTCAGCCGAGGATACGATGTCTACGACAAAGAAAAGGTTGGGTTCATCTCCGATACGCCAGCAGCCAAACGCGCCGGCTCGCCATACGATACCACCATCCCCGGCAATGGGAACGCCGGCCACGTCTATGGGACACAGCTCTCCGACGAGGAGAAGCGGGCGTTGGTCGAGTATATGAAAACGCTGTAGGGGTCATGCCCAGTCGAGGCGAGAGGCCATTGGCTGCGTCGGGGCACACTTTACGGCTCAGGCCCCCAACTTATCGCATAAGGCACTGGAAGGGGATACCATGAACAAGTTCGCCGTCTGGTTTGGGCGCCTCGTATGGCTGGGCATCGTCGCGAACTTGGTGCTGGCCATACCGGGCCTGTTTTGGCCGGAGCCAGTCCTCGCCTTCATCGGATTCCCTCCGGCGTCTCCGCCGCTATGGCCGAGCTTTGCCTGCCTGCTCTTGATCTTGCTCAGCCTCTTCTACATGCCTGGCGCGATCAATCTGTTCCATTACCGCGCCAACGCCTACCTGGCGGTGTTCAGCCGCTTGGCAGGGGTCGTGTTCTTCTTTGCAGGGCCAAGCACCTACTATTTGCTTGGCCTGTTTGATCTCGCCTTTGCCATTCCGCAAGCGATTCTCTTACTCCTAGCCCTGAAAACGGCAAAATGAGGGATCCATTATGGCGACAACGACTGGATGGCCATGGGGGAAAATTATTGCCTTTGTAATCGTCATCGTGCTGCTGTTAGCTGTTGTGGGCTATGTGGGCTATGACAAATTCCTACGTGAGCTCCCACCCCCGCATTTTGCCTCTGACGAAGAGCATTTTCTGTACGGTTCTATCGGGACAGAGACCCTGACGGGCGTTCCCTATTGGATCTGGCTTGTGCTCCCACGGCTCTTTCCCGAGTACCTGCCGGGGCCTGGTGGCTATGCATCGCTAGGAATCCCCTGGCAGGAAGGTCACGAGATGCCGATTGGGTTTACAAAGGTGACGGTTGGCTTTGCTCGCGTGGGCTTCAACTGCGCTTTTTGCCATACCGCGACATGGCGAGCGAAACCCGAGGATCCTGCCACCATCATTGCGACTGGCCCTTCTCACCAGGCGGCGGTGCAAAGTTACCTGCGATTCCTCTTCGCTTGTGCCCGCGATCCAAGATTTACCGGGAAGAATATCCTGGCTGAAATTAGCCGGAACTATAGGCTTCCCTGGTTCGACGCCCAGTTATACCGCTACCTCATCATTCCCTTTACCGGGATGGCTTTGCGCAAACAATCCCAGCAGAACGCCTGGATGGATACCCGACCGGACTGGGGACGTGGCCGGATTGACCCGTTCAACCCGGTGAAGTTCGGGTTTTTGAAGCAGCCTGTCGATGACACCATCGGGAACTCCGACATGGAGCCGGTCTGGAATCAGAAGTCACGCCAAGGCATGTCGCTGCATTGGGATGGCTTGAACACCAATCATACCGAGGTGGTGTTGAGCTCAGCGCTTGGCGACGGGGCTACCAAAAAGTGGGTGGATCGCGATTTTCAAAACTGGCGGAACGGTTCGAGCCTGCAGCGGATTCAGAAGTATCTCATGGAAGTTCAAGCCCCGAAGTATCCGTTTCCCCTAGATCAACAGCGAGCTTCCGAAGGGAAGAACATTTTCGACCAGAACTGTGCCCTGTGCCACGCCTTCGGCCAACAGCGCACCGGAACGGTCATCCATGTCGATGAGGTGGGTACCGATCGCCATCGGTTAGACATGTGGACGGAGGAGGCGGCACGGGCGTATAACGCCTACGGCCAAGCATATGTCTGGAAGTTCAACGCCTTTACGAAAACGTCGGGCTATGTGGCTGTGCCTCTTGATGGCCTGTGGCTGAGAGCGCCCTACTTGCACAACGGTTCGGTGCCATCCCTCTGGGATCTGCTGGAAATTCCAGAGAAGCGACCTCAACTCTTTTATCGTGGGTATGACGTCTATGACCCGCAGAAGGTAGGCTTTATCGCGGAGGGGTCTGAAGCAGAGCGGACGGGCTTCCGGCACGAGACGAGCGTGCCCGGAAATGGCAACGGCGGCCATCTCTATGGCACGGCATTGTCTCCAGCCGAGAAGGAGGCGCTCATCGAGTATCTGAAAACCTTGTGAGCGTGGCCTCACCAGGGCGCTCATATGCGCCATTCGCAAAACCCATTCTTGGCAGAACGCTCGACAGAGGCGTAAGCTCAAGTGCGTTGCAGTGTCGGAGTTGCGAGTGGCCCAATCTTCACCGTTAGTCATGCAAAGCGTCCAGGCCATATGTCGCGTGCGATTGTTCTCTCCCGGTGGCAACCACGTGGTTTTCAGCAACCTGCTAGACCTGCGAGAGCAAAGCAACGGCCTTTAAAAAGAGGGCACTACTATGCTTCACTCTGTCTTCGATTTTATTATTGGTTCATCGTTCCTCATTAACATATTACTCCTATTCTTGGTTATCTTGGATGTGGTTTTATCTGTCTTGGCTCTTCTATTGCCGAACACCTGGTTTAAAATATTCCATAATCAACCGTATACTGATCCGCAAGGGCTTCTCCGGCGAACTGGGGCGGTTTGGGTTGCCTTCACGCTGTTGCAATTTATTGCTTACATGAAATGGCAAGATCAATACTACTGGTTGGTTTTGATTGCGGGGGTTCGACTGACAGAGCTGTTCTCTGATTGGACGTACTTATATTTCGCCCAGAACATTACCCGGGTAGGACGTATCAGTCTATGGATAGCTCCACCTGCTAATCTCGTGATGGGATGGTTTTTCATCCAAAGTTTTTTAAAACTCACCACAGGACAATGAAGTCTAACAGAGAAGTCGCAGCGCTAATGTGATATCCTAAAGCTCCGCGTCGTTGAGCGACGCGGCCATTGTACCACGACCATGACCCGGCAAATGTAACGATCTCAGGGAGCACGGCGTTCGAGTCCGGCCGTTCCCTTGGCTCGTGCAATCAATCTCCCGCCTTTGAGAATTTCCAAATCCCCCACTAAGGTGTTGATGATGCCGTCGCCTAAATCACTATAGTCACGTCCCGCGGCTTTCAATGTGATCGGTTCAGCCCAGAAGCGCCGGATTTGTATTTCAAACTTCTCCGGCGAACCGGTCACCCGTGCGATGGCAGGCGGGGAGTGTACCAATTCCCGCTGTGCTGTTTCTCTAAGATACAGGTACGCCAGTGGAAGCCCGACTGGAATTCCCCATAGGCCGGAGCGAAGGACGGTGCATTCCACAGCAACGCCTTCCCGGTCAAATTGATTGGCAGATACCCACCACCACTCGGGCGATAATTGTCGCCCCCAATAATGTGAGATCATTCCTGGCGCGCGCTGAAGATTGATTTGTTGTTCGCCATAGCGCACCCAACCCGTAAACACAACAAGCGGTGCGCTGACGAGGGACAGATCCGTCATACGTAATAAGCTTACAGGGAAAATATTCGGATCAATCCATTCCGTGCCGCGTTCGATGTCTAACTCCCATGCGACCTCACCGAGTAGCCCGACGGTGCGATCGGCGGTGAGAAAATTTTGTCCCTGGGACATAGGCGAGGCTTGTTTGTCGAAGAGTACCGCGCGCTTATCGGGTGAGTGAAGACTGACCCGTAACCAGTGCTCATGCATTCTTCGCCGTGCAATCCAATCGACGAGAAGCGCCATCGACTCGGCATTGACTTTGAAAAACCAGTACTCGAGTGCAGCATGGGGGTGGGGCTGAAGCATCGCTGTTGTGCTCATGCTCATCTCCTAAAGCCCATTTGAGTGTGAGGTATCGAAAAGCCGCCAAAGGTGCATGGGGCCATACGCCGCTCTCCCCATGCATCACTGGAAGCTGTCAGGTAATCTGTACCCCCGCCGCGAGTGGTTAGAAGTGGATCAGGAGTTGGGGGCACGCAAGGAAGCCGGATCGCCCCAATGAATACATCATACCATCCCCAAAGAAGACCGCACAGCTGATTTGCGGTCGTCTACCAACCATTCGGTAAAAATGTCTTGACAACATTGATGAGTCTCTGTTAGATGAGGCCTTGTTAGATAGCGCTACACTTCAAGATTGCCTTTCGGTTCCCTGATACTAAGGGGAGGGTTCCCATGGACAGTCGATTCGTCCTTGTCTCCTTTCTTTGGAGGCCACAACTCCTCACCCGAATCTAAGCCCCTTCCATTTGGAGGGGCATTTCCTCACTTTCCTTCGGCTTTCTGCATTCGGTTTCCAGATTCTGTCTCGATGCCGACAGCGGTATGGTCCCTGTTGCTGCTGAAGCTATCACCATCAATCGGAGTCTACGCCCCGCCCAGATAGAGGGATGCACATGGTGGACCCGGATCATCAGATAGCTGACCTCGCCGCGCGCGTCAGCCTTCCTCCGGTGGCCGCATTAGTGACCTGTCTAGAGACAGGGCGAGGAATAGAAACCTTCAGCAATATCTCTGCAACTTCATTGTCCTAAAAATGTCCCGGGCGTCACGGTGTAGGGTCCGCGAGCGCTTGGCCATGGCAGGAGGTGGGCGCGATCATGGAGGTCTCTGCTCATGATGTTCTGTTGGTAGGTGGTGGGGGCGCTGGCTTGCGAGCAGCCATTGCGGTGGCCGAGGTCAATTCCGAGTGCAATGTGGCGGTGGTGTCGAAGGTCTACCCCATGCGTAGCCACACGGTCTCGGCCGAAGGGGGCGCCGCCGCCGTCATCAAGCCCGACGACAGCCTGGACGAACATGCCCGCGACACCATCTCCGGCGGCGATTGGCTCTGCGATCAGGATGCAGTCGAGGCCTTCGTCAGGGAAGCGCCGGAGGAGATGTTGCGACTCGAGCATTGGGGGTGCCCGTGGAGTCGTGAACTGGACGGCCATATTGCCGTGCGGCCTTTCGGTGGCATGAAAAAAATGCGCACCTGGTTCGCCGCCGACAAGACGGGTTTCCACATGTTGCACACGCTGTTCCAGACCTCGCTGAAATACACTACCATTACTCGCTACGACGAATTCTTCGTCACCAAGTTGCTGGTGGATGATGGCCGTGTGCAAGGGGTGGTGGCCATCGAACTGGCGACGGGAAAGATCCATGCCATCCTTGCCAAGGCGGTGATTTTGTGCACGGGCGGCTGTGGCCGTGTGTTCCCTTTCACCACCAATGCCAACATCAAGACCGGCGACGGCATGTCGCTGGCCTATCGTGCCGGTGCACCGCTAAAGGATATGGAATTTGTCCAGTACCATCCGACTGGCCTGCCCTTCACCGGTATCCTGATCACCGAAGCGGCCCGGTCTGAAGGCGGCTGGATGCTCAATAAGGATGGCTATCGCTACCTGCAGGACTACAACTTGGGAACGCCGCAGCTGCAGCCCGTGCTGAGCTCCATGGAGTTGGGGCCACGCGATCGTTTGTCCCAAGCCTTCGTCAAAGAGCTGGAGAAAGGCCGCACGATTGACACCCCATATGGGCCGGTCGTCCACCTTGACCTCCGACATTTGGGGGAGAAGCTCATTAATGCCAAGCTGCCCTTTGTACGGGAATTGTGCTTCAAATATCAGGGCATCGATCCTGTCAATGAGTTGATTCCGGTGCGGCCTGTGGTGCATTACATGATGGGTGGCGTGCACACGGACATCAACGGCGCCACGCCACTCCAGGGGTTGTTCGCCGCGGGCGAGGTGGCGTGCGTCAGCATCAATGGCGCCAACCGCCTGGGGTCCAATTCCCTGACCGAATGCCTGGTCTTCGGCGCGCGTGCTGGCCGAGCGGCGGCGGCGTACGCGGCCGAACAACAGGCACCTAGTGGCCACATCCTGGCGCAAGCGATGGATGAGCAGCGCCGTTTGGAGACGCAGTTCTTGCGCAAGTCAGGAGGCCATGAGCGCATCGCCACCATCCGGGAGGACATGCAAAAGACCACGGAGGAGAGCGCCGGCATCTACCGCACAGGGATGGCGCTGCTGGCCGCGACAGAGACCCTGCACAAACTCCAGGAACGGTTCCAGGACGTCGCTCTGGACGATCATAGCCAGACCTTCAACACTGAACTGGTCGCCGCACTGGAACTCTCCTGCATGCTGGATGTGGCCGAAACGATCGTCCAATCTGCCCTGCATCGAACGGAATCGCGAGGGGCGCACCAACGCTCGGATTTTCCAAAGCGAGATGACGAGAAATTCCTGGCGCATTCGCTGGTCTTCCAGCAAGAGGATGGCTCACCCCGCATAGATTACCTGCCCGTCACGATCACTCGCTGGCCGCCTGCTGAGCGGGTTTATGGGAGGTAGGTCAACATGGCTGACATGATCACGTTGGAAGTGATGCGCTATCGCCCCGAGCAAGAGACCGAGCCCTCGTTCCAAAGCTACGAGGTGCCATTTCACGAGGATTGGGTGGTGCTCGATGCATTGAACTATATCAAGGACAGGCTCGATGGGTCGTTGTCCTATCGGTGGTCCTGTCGTATGGGCGTATGCGGCAGCTGCGGCATGATGGTCAACGGCGAACCGCAACTGACCTGTGCCACTTTCCTGTCGCATTGCCTACCAGGGCCCGTGCGCGTGGAGCCGCTACGCTATTTCCCTGTCATGCGAGATCTGGTCATCGACATGACGGACTTCATGGGCAAACTCCAGAGTGTGAAACCCTGGATCATCCGAGGCGAGGACAAACCCCTGTCGCAGGGGGAGTACCTTCAGACCCCCGAAGAGCTGGATATCTATAAGCAGTTCAGCATGTGCATCAATTGCATGCTGTGCTATGCCGCGTGCCCCGTCTATGGGCTCGATCCCCAGTTCGTCGGCCCGGCGGCTATCGCCCTGGCGCAACGCTACAACAAGGATTCCCGCGACCAGGGAACCAGCGACCGCCTGGATATGCTGTCGCAGCATGAAGGCATTTGGGGCTGCACGTTTGTCGGTGAATGTTCGAAGGTCTGCCCCAAGGAGGTGGATCCCGCCGGTGCCATTCAGCAATACAAGCTGACGGCGACCAAAGAGTGGTTCAAAGCTTTTCTGATGCCGTGGAGTGCCAAATGAATGAAATCCCCGCTTACACCGCATATCATCCGAGGTGGTATCGCCCGCGCGTGTCGACCTATTGGTGGCTATGGCGGCGGGCTTACCTGAAATTCATCCTGCGCGAGCTCAGCAGCGTCTGTGTCGCGTACTTCGTGGTGCTCATTCTGCTGCACCTCCGCGCCTTGAGCCACGGACCCGAAGCCTATGCGGCCTTCCAGCAGTGGTTGAAGATGCCGCACATCATCGCACTGAACGGCATCAGTCTGCTATTTGTCCTGTTTCACACGGTTACGTGGTTCAACCTGGCACCCCGCGCCGTGGCCGTGCGCCTGCGTGGGAAGCGAGTGCCTGACCTGCTGATTGCTGGGTCCAACTACTTTGCCTGGTTGGTAGTGTCGGTGGCCGTGGCTTGGCTCATTCTGAGGGGGTGACATGGCCAGAAGAAGCAATGAACCGTTTCTGTGGCTCCTCTTCAGCGCAGGCGGGACGCTTGCCGCCTTGCTGATCCCAGTGCTGCTCTTCTTGTTCGGCTTGGCCTTTCCATTGAGATGGCTCGAACCGCCAAGCTATCAGAGCGCACTGGCGTTGCTCAGCCATCCCCTGACACGACTGGTCATCTTCGCGCTCTGCTTTCTTGGCCTGTGCCATTGGGCGCATCGATTTCGGTATACACTATACGATGGCCTCCAGATCAAACATCTGAATGAGGTGATCTTCGTATTCTGCTATGGCGGAGCGATTGCCGGCACCGTGCTGGCAGGCTACCTCTTGTGGACCATCCGATGAGAATAGTGCTGAGTGCTGAGCGCTGAGCACATGTCTCCGACTCAGCCCTTGGCACTCAGCACTCAAGACTTATTTTCAGAGGAGGGACGCATGTTTGAACTGAAACCCATACACCGGGAAGCCGTTCCCAACGCCCTCAGGAAAGCCGAGCTGTACCGGCTGTTGAGTGAACCAGCACAAGCGGAAAGCATCTGCTATGATGTGCTCCAGATTGACCCGGAAAATCAGCGGGCGCTGATCACCCTGCTACTGGCGCTGACCGATCAGTTTGACCGGGGTTTAGCGGTCAATAGCCCTCTGGAACTCTTACCTCGTCTGCAGGGCGAGTATGAGCAAGCCTACTACGCCGGCATCATCTATGAGCGGAAGGCGCGTGCTCAACTCAACGGCGGCATACCGGGCGGGGGATTTGTGGCCTATGAGCTGCTGCGTGAAGCCATGTTCTGGTACGAGCGAGCCGAAGCCATCCGTCCGCCGGACAATGATGATGCCACACTGCGCTGGAACGCCTGCGTCCGCACGATCAGCGCCCGGCGTCTGGAAGCGCGGCTGGACGAGAAGCCCATCATGACCTCGGAATAACGTCTCAGAATCCCAAGGAGGAACAGGAATGGCCGTCGACGTGTCTGTCGGCTTGACTCGTATGGAATCTGACAGCATGGGCACCATCGAGGTCCCGGTGGACCGGTATTGGGGGGCCCAAACCCAGCGCTCGCTCCATTACTTTTCCATTGGCCACGATGTGATGCCCCGTGAGCTGATCCGGGCCTTGGGGCTCCTCAAGCTGGCCGCCGCAGAGGTCAACCGGGAGTTAGACCGCTTGCCCGAGGACAAAGCCAAGCTGATCAGCGCTGCCGCCCAGGAGGTGGTCGCCGGCAAGCTGGATGATCACTTTCCCCTACGGATCTGGCAGACCGGCAGCGGCACACAAACCAATATGAACGTCAACGAGGTGATCTCGAACCGTGCGATCGAGATGGTTGGCGGAAAGCTAGGAAGTAAAACGCCGATTCATCCCAATGACGACGTGAATATGTCCCAGTCCTCCAATGACACCTTCCCCACGGCCATGCACATCGCCGCCGCCGAGCAGCTCAACCACCAGCTCATCCCGCACGTCACCCGGCTCAGAGATGCGCTGGAGGCCAAGTCGCGAGAGTTCGCGTCGATCGTGAAAATCGGCCGCACCCATCTCATGGACGCCGTCCCCCTGACGCTGGGTCAGGAGTTCTCCGGCTACGTGTCTCAGCTCGACCACGATCTGCAGCGGTTGCGCTCGGTGCTGCCCGATCTGTATGAGCTCGCCCTGGGGGGCACGGCGGTAGGCACCGGCCTCAACACCCACCCCGAATTCGCCACTCGGAGTGCCGAGAGAATCGCCAAGCTCACCAGCCTGCCGTTCGTCTCCGCCCCCAACAAATTCGCTGCCCTGGCCAGCGATGATCCCCTGGTCATGGCCAGCGGTGCGTTGAAAACTTTGGCCTGCTCGCTGATGAAGATCGCCAATGATATTCGTTGGCTCGGTTCTGGGCCGCGTTGCGGCTTGGGCGAGCTGATCCTGCCGGCCAACGAGCCAGGTTCGTCGATCATGCCAGGGAAAGTCAATCCTACCCAGAGTGAGGCGATGACCATGGTGTGCGTGCAGGTGATCGGCAACGACACCGCCATCTCGCTGGCCGGCACCCAGGGGAACTTTGAGCTCAGTGTGTTCAAGCCGGTGATCACCCACAACCTGCTCCACTCCATCCGCCTCCTGGCCGACAGTTGCCGTTCCTTCACCGATTACTGCGTGGTCGGGATCGAGGCGGACCAATCGCAGATCCACCATTTCTTGACCAACTCCTTGATGCTGGTGACGGCACTCTCCCCTCGCATCGGCTATGATAAATCGGCGCAGGTGGCGTATAAAGCCCACCAGGAGGGCAAGACCCTCAGAGATGCCTGTGTCGAACTCGGATTCCTCACGGGGGAGGAATTTGACCTGTTGGTGAAACCAGAGAAGATGATCGGCCCTGAGGCCTGAGCCGACTTTCTACGTCATCTCATCACCGGGTCATGCGCACGCGGGGTACCCCCTGACGCCGGAGTGCTGCGGATGAACCGCGATGTGCTCAGGCATCGTCTCCTCCCGGCTTTGGACCTGAATGATGATTTGCGCTTGACAGTAGGTCAGGTCTGGAGTACTGACGCAGCAGCCAACAGTTGTCCGCCAGGAGGGCGCGTCGGGGTGCTTACCCGTGCGTCCCTGGCTGCGCTCACCACCGTTCGGAGGGGGCGCCCATGTCCTGCCCGCGCTGCCAACATGCGAACCGCGAAGGGGCACGCTTCTGTGAGGTGTGCGGTAGCCCCCTGGTGGCCCTTTGTCCGGTCTGTGGAAATCAGCCCCGACCGGGCGCCACTTTTTGCGATCAATGCGGTGCGCCGTTGAGCGTCCAGCGGACCACAGCCTTGCCCGAACCCCTCCGGGATGGCTCGCCGGCATCACAGTTCTATACTGCTAAGCACCTCGCCGAAAAGATCCTGATCACGCGCAGCGCCCTGGCAGGGGAGCGCAAACAGGTCACGGTCCTCTTCGCCGATCTCAGAGGCTCCCTGGAATTGCTGGCTGATCGCGATCCCGAAGAGGCCAGGCAGATCCTCGACCCCGTG
>JBKPCR010000238.1:0-6778 GCA_046727435.1 bacterium
GTCTTTGATGATGCCACCGGTGATCGCGGCATGATTGGCCTGCATGACGGCACTGTTCCGGTCACATGCTTCCTCCACCTGGAACACCTCGCGTTGCGGCATCAGCCCGCGGACTACCAGGGGTCGATACCGCGACGGCTGCCGGATGCTCGTGACGATGCGTGTTCGGGACCCACAGCCACGTTGCGCCACCGCTTGGAATCCGTATAATCTCCCACCAACAGCCGATGATCCTTTCGGGAGCGCGTTCCATGCTCTTGCGTCACGACACCACCAAAATCTCGATCGAAAAGACGGTGGGCGAAATCCACACGTGCCTCGCCACCCACGGCGCCAACGCGATCTTGAGCGAGTATGACGACACAGGAAAGGTCATCGCTCTGCGCTGTCACATCAGTATAGGCGAGCAGGACATCGCCTTTCGCCTGCCCTCCGACTGGCGGCCGGTGCCCACCCGTTTGGCGGGAGACCGTCAAGTACCCAGGGGTTCCCGCCCTCAGGAACAGGCGCTGCCCATGAGTTGGCGCATGATCAAAGATAGGGTCGAAGCACAGATGGCGATCGTCGACACCAAGATAGTCCGGCTCGAGCATGTCCTCTTGCCCTATGCAATCATGCCGGACGGCCGCACGCTCTATGAGCGCATCCGCGATGCCCGATGTGTGTGACCGGCCGTAGCGATGAAGGAGACATCATCCATGGCCTCCCAAAACCCAACCATCGAATTCGAAGATGTCCCGCTTGACGAAGCCCGCCGCATGAGCCGCGGGCCCCACATGGCCCCCGAGCTCTATCACGCCCTCAAGGAAAGAATCCAAACGCTCAACACGACAGCCGCTCGCGTGACCGTTCCAGAAGGTACCAGCCTGACCACGATGAAAAACCGCATCCTCCGCGTGGCCGCAGAGCTCGGTGTCCCGGTCACCATCCGAAGAGTGCCCGGCGGTCTCATTTTCTGGCGCTCAACTGCCGAAGATCTCCAACAGGCCCAACAGATTGCGGCACGACTTCAAACCGCCCGGCAGCCACCACCAGCAGCCCCACGCGGCCGCCGGCGGCGATGATAAATACAGGCATAGAGTGCTCCCATGAGAGGCCACCCGATGATGTATCCCTCCGTACCTCGTAGAGTCCGTTGCCTTCCGCTCTACGTTCCCGTGCTCGTGGCCTTGCTCGTACAGTCAAAAAACTCAAATGCACTTTTCCCCAAGAGTTTACGGACCGGCCATCACCCGCTCCACGTCTTGATTTCCCCTTGGCGATGGCCCATACTCCCTGTACACAAGTACCTTAAACACTGAGGTGGAACGACGATGGATTGGAAGACACTGCTGGCTTATATTACCGGATCAGTGGATGAGGAGCTGTTGTTACGCAACGAATACCTTGTGACGGAAAATCGGATTCTGCGTCGGCAGATTCATGGCCGTGTGCGGCTCAGCGATAGCGAGCGTGCCACCCTAGCCGAGATTGGGAAGCAGCTCAGCAAGCAAGCACTGGCTGCGGTGGCGAGTATTGTCACACCCGACACGATCTTGGCGTGGCATCGGAAGCTGGTCGCCCAGAAGTTTGATGGCTCCCAGCAGCGGAAGCCCCCAGGCCGCCCCAAGATCGACGAAGACCTGGAAGCTTTAGTGGTGCGTCTGGCTCGGGAGAATTGCACCTGGGGCTATGATCGGATTGTCGGTGCTTTGCGACATTTGGGTTACACGATCAGCGACCAGACCGTGGGGAATATCCTGAAGCGCCATGAGATTCCACCTGCGCCCAAGCGCAAAAGGACCACGACCTGGCATGAGTTTATCCATGCCCACATGGACGTGCTGGTGGCGACCGACTTTTTCACCACGGAGGTGTGGACCTGGTGCGGGCTGGTGACGTATTACACTCTCTTCTTTATCCGGCTCGGCACCCGAGAGGTCCAGGTGGCAGGGGTCACGCCACATCCCGACGAGCGCTGGATGATGCAGATCGCGCGGAACGCCACCATGGCGGACTGGGGTGTTCTATCCCCAGGACACTACCTGATCCACGACCGCGATGGGAAATTCTGCCCCGCATTTCAGCGCCTGATCGATGAGGCAGGGGTGACGCGTGTGATGCTGCCACCGCAGTCGCCGAATCTCAATGCCTACGCCGAACGGTGGGTCCGTTCGGTAAAGGAGGAAGCCCTGTCACGGTTGATCCTGTTTGGGGAGCGTGCCCTGTGGCATACCCTGAATGAATATGTGACGCATTATCACCAGGAGCGCCCTCACCAGAGCAAGGGCAACGTCATTCTGATGCCGAGCACGCCCCCAACCCAGAAGCGGGACAGCTCGATCCAGTGCCGAGAGCGGCTCGGTGGGCTCTTGAAATACTATTATGGTGAGGCTGCTTGAATGGCAGTCCCAGGGAGGAGGATCGTATGTCCCAGTCCGCATCGCCAATGGAGCCGGTGACCATCCAGGGTGCGCACGCGTGGGTGCAGTATCTCCCGGATGGCGCCGTGTCCATCGACGTCGAAGGCTCCACGTTGGTCCTCCACGCCAGTCAGAAACTGCAGGAACGGTTCGAAATGTTACTCGAGAAGCGGAAAGCTGGCACGCTCTCCCTAGAGGAGCAGCGCGAGTATACGGCGATTGGTGATCTGGACACGGCGCTGAGTTGGCTCAATCGCCTCGCCCGCGGGGCGCGACCCCGGTGAGGCGAATATGACCGTGTCCGCGGCAACGCGGCGGGCCGTGCGCGAGCGGGCGCAGCGCCGCTGTGAGTATTGTCATGCCGACGAGCGCTGGCAATTCGTTCGCTTCACCACCGATCACGTGCAGCCCCAGTCGGCGGGCGGCTCAGATGACGCCGACAACTTAGCGTTGGCATGCCGTAACTGCAATGAGCGGCGTGGGAATCGCCTCGACGGGCGTGATCCCGAAACCGGGGAGGTGGTCTCACTCTTCAATCCACGTCGCGATCCGTGGACGGAGCACTTTATCTGGGACGTCACCCGACTACGCATTGTGGGGCAAACACCCACAGGCCGGGTGACGGTGGAGTTCCTTGATCTCAATGACGACCGCCACGAAGGGACCGTCCTACGCATTCGCCAGCGCGATCTGGCCGATGGCTACCATCCGCCCCCAGACGATCCTGCGCTCTCTGCATAGAGCCAAGCTGGTTTGATTTTTTGACCCTACGAGCAGCGTCGTGGATGAGCGCGCGCTTGCGCTCCCCTTGCTCCATGGTTGCTTCTTTCTTCGCCAGACTGCCCCAGATCCTGTACCGCTCTGCCATGCCTCCCGGCATTAGCGACGCCGGCGCAGCCGGGCGTCCCTTGCCAGTTGCATGCGCATAGGCACCCATCGCCTCGTCAAGGTGCTTCTTGGCCAACGCTATGAGATCCAGAACCTCATCGGGCACCACCCGCTCCTCCGCTGGGCTCCTCTGGTCGTAACGGTCCTGGGCTAGTCGGATCTCGAGATTCGCGAGCTGCTCGAGCAGCACGAGTGGATGCTGTGGGCCAGCGGCCCGACCCAGCCGGTACCAGTGAACAGCCCGATCAAGCTCCCCAAGCTCGGCATATGCGTAGCCCAGCTCGTAGCACAGCGTCGCATCACGGAAGCCCTCGTCAGACCAGCGAGCACCCTGCGGCAGGCCGCTCGACTCAAGTTTGCCCAGCTCCTTTCGCAGGCTGTCCCGCCAGTTGTGAAGACGCCCGAAGTCCGCCCGACCAATGTCGCCAGCCCGCACGGCGACGGCCCGGATGCGCTGGATAACCTCACGCGCGCTCATGGGCGGATGCTCCGATTCCTCGTCGCGACGGATATCGAGTCGGAAACCAGGGTCACCATATTCCTCGTCGCGACGGATATCGAGTCGGAAACCAGGGTCACCGTAACACTGGTATGCACCCCACGTGAGGGAGTGCGACTTTTCCTTCAGCGCTGCGGCGCGTGCTTGCCCGACGGCATCACCGAAGTCACGCCCTGCCATCAAGGCGCGATAGAACGCCCTCGCAAAGGCCATCGCTGCAGCGTCATCAATGGGCCATCCGGCGGCGACCACCGCCTGTACACCGATCGCCATCAGTTCGCGGGCAATGCCCGCTGCTAACCGGTTGAAGCCGACCCGCGCTAAGTAACAGCAATTGAGGAACACCACCTCCGGCACGATGGGGAGTTGGCGGACGACGTTGGCAGTGAGGTACATCCCGCCGCCGATTAATACCCCCGATTCCGAACTCTCGTCGGCTACCTCGCCGTGCGCCGCCACGTGGACGATGCGATGGCCTCCGGGAGCGAACAGGGCGTTCAAGACGGCTCGACCGGCGTTCGACGTATCGAGCGACTGGTCACCCTCGTAGACCCTCGATGCATCCCAGATCAGTGCCTTGACTTGGTACTCAGCTGAGGATGCTGATGACGGCGAGGAGAGCAGATCTCTGACCGCCCTGGCTTCATCTACCGCACCAGGCAGCGAGCGAAACGTACCGGTTTGGTCTGGGTACTCGTCTGCCCGCACTGGCGGGTTGCCAATCACGAGCACGCTCAAGTTCGCCGCTCGCCGTGGCGCAAAGCGTTGTCCCTCGATCTCGCGGAACTGCCTGAGCAATCCGAGCCGGCTCAGCGGAACTTCGCGTCCCTCGCCGATCGCGCGAGCCGTCATCACTTCCCAGGGGTAGTTGGCCGTCAGCTCGTCCACTAAGAGCTGTACGCGCCCAGCACCGGTGAGGTTCTCCTTCAGCTGGAGGGGGAACAACAGCTCGTACAAGGTGTTGGCTGTTTGCGGATCGGGCTGCGCGTCACTGATCGCCTTCGCCACGCGGTTATCGACCGTCCGCCGGTCCACCCGATGAGACAACCGGTCGGCGCGCGCCAGGCGCCCGAGGACGGTGAAGTCAAGCTCGAGCGTGGACGGCTGCCCTCCAGGCGTCGGTCGCAGATCCTTGCGCTGCGCTTCCGACAGAGTGACCAGGAGGCGGCGCCATGACACCTCCGCCTCCTCGAGCGGTGGCCTGGCGGGGAGCGCACCCTGGCGTACCTGGACCACGATGTCCTCCCACGCGACCAGCTCCTGCATCTCGTCCCCTCGGCCGAGCAGGCGGGGCAAAATCCGCAAGGCATGAGCAGCCAGCTCGGCGCGGTCAGCGTAGCGCTCGATGAACTCCAGTTCGACGACGCGCACCCGCGGCACGCGTCGCCCAGGCCTGCGACGAGCGGTCTCGTACCGCTCGAAGGTCTCGTTGGCCGTCAGGATCCCTTCGACGATGGCGACCACGGAGGCCTCGACCGTGAGCCCGTCGATGGGATAGGCGCCAACGAGCACGGAGGCCACCCCGAATCGAATGTCCTCCGGGGATTCGCCGACGTCCGCCCCCTTCGTCCGACCGCTGGCTGGTTCGGTGAGCTCACGCTCTTCGTAGAACTCGATCCCCCTCGACACCAGCGCAGCTGTGACAGAGCTCGCCACCGCGCTCCGCGTGAGCTCACCTGCCGGCCCCAGGCCGAGCACATAGGCACCGGGCGGGAAGCTGAGCATCAGGTCAGAGGTCCCCTGCTTCACAGTCCGCTTGGGCCGGAGGAATAACGCCTCACCGAGGCGTTGCGGGTACTGGCCGATCATCTGGCGCATCGAGAGCAGGCCGTCGAGTCGAGCGTCGACGTACTCTTCGGCCCCTTTCAGTGTGCCGCCCTCGGCGTGCCCTACCATCACCGGGTAGCTCGCGTATTCTAGGCTGCCATGCACCACGTGGATGTCGAGCCGGGGTCGGTGTGGAGACTCCAAGTGCGCTGCGTCACGTGCCTTTCCCATGCCCGCTCCGGTGCCACTCTCCCCGGAACCAGTGTCGTGTTTCGCCATACGCAGACTCCTTCCAGGGTTTGGTCAAGAGATAGAACCGTTTCCAATGCCCTTGGATGCGAAGCTTTCCTTCGATAAAGAGAACTCGGCCTCCTGTCTTGCGAAGCATATTAATAAGGCCTTTCGTCACCTCGACATTCCTGAAGGTCTTGACGAGGCCCTCGAAGATGGATGCAGCGAGCAGCTCGACGATTTTATGAAACAGATTACCAAGGAGGCGACGGTCCTTGGCCGATAGGTCGTCCCGGCGGCCTTCTGCCTCCAGTGTGTTCTGAAGTCGTCGGATGGCAATGACGAGAGTTCATCTCGACCTCATGAACTCTTATACGTCCAATTCGTAGTCGGCCCGGCTCAGGCGAGCGAAGTAGTCGTCACCAATCAAAGGTTCACGTCTCTGGCATGCTTCTTCTCGCCCAGCTTCTCCACGATCTCGTACAACCGCTCGGCCACCGCCGTCCAGCCCTCGTGCGGGTCGCCGAAACTGGTAATGGGCTTTGCCTCCGGTGGCAACGCCTGGATTTCCGCGAGGACGGTCCCCTTCAGGCTCACCGGCCGGACGCGAACGGGAACGATCCTCGCCGTCCCTTCCGTGGCCCGCTCCACGGCCCGCTTCAGCTCTTTCGAGTAGCAGAACTCCGACTCCACGAAATACGCACTGACCAGCAGGAGGATGATGTCGGCGGCGTTCAGCTTCTGGTATATTTCTACCTCCCACCGTTGACCTGCCTCGATCATCCCGTCGAACCATACGTCGATCCGCCCGGCTCGCTCCAAGGGGGCCAAGTGCGCCTTGAACTCTTGCAATAGGGCCTGATCACGGTGGGAATAGCTGCAGAACACCTTTAAGGGCTTCACTACAGACCGCACCGATTTCGTCGTCCCAGCCGCCTCTCTCGCGGCCGCCAAGACATCAAGCAGCCCAGCCCCCTGGTACGTTACCTCC
>JBKPCR010000239.1:0-10293 GCA_046727435.1 bacterium
CGCATCGTCCCTGGATTCTACCATCCAAAAGCGTACGTCGGGCGGCGCGGATCGGCGCCAGCAGACCGCGTCCCCATTTCCGCATCGAGCCTGGTGACGATGGCGCCAATGCCGGCGTTTGGCACTGGGTTGAGGCGGTGACCCTTCAGCGCCAGCTCATTCCGCACATGGGTGGGGATGCCGAGCTCGACGTTGAGTTGCCCGGGGGCATAGGCGTGGGGATAGAACGACCCCGGGAAGCAGCTCGAGCTGAAGCGTGCGGCCTCCACGGCGGCCTGCGGATTCATGCCAAACTCGACGACGTTGAGAAATAGCTGCAGGTCGGCTTGCACCTGATTGTCGCCGCCGGGGCAGCCGAGCGTCAGCCAGGGTTGGTGATCCTTGAAGACGAAGTAACACACTAGGGTCGTGCGCGGACGTTTGCCGGGCTGGAGGGCATTGGCATGGTTCGGGTCAAGGTAAAAGATCTCGGAGCGGTGACTCAAGGTGAAGCCCATGCCAGGCACCACACAACCGCCATTGAGCCGGCCACCGCTGGGCGTGGCAAGGAAGATATTGCCTTCCTCATCGACCACCGAGAGATGGGTGGTGCCATCGGTCCTTCCGCCAACTGGGCCGCGGAAGCCGTTGACGTCCATCGTGCCACCCACCGCTCGGCCAGCCACGGGATCGCCGTAGGGAGGCATTTCGGGGGCGGCCTTGTTCAGGTCGATCAATTTGCGCCGCTCGGCGGCATAGTCTTTTGAGAGCAGAGCCTGCAGCGGTACGTGCACGAACTCAGGATCGCCGTAGTAGCGCTCGCGGTCTGCCATCGCCAGTTTGAGGGCCTCGGTCAGCACGTGAATATAGGCGGGGCTGTTGTGACCCAGGCCTTGCAGGTCGAAGCCTTCCAGGATATTGAGCGCTTGCAACAACGTGGCGCTTTGCGACCAAGTGTGATGGCCGTAGATTTCGAGGTCACGATAGGTTGATTGCACAGGCGCTTCCAGCTTGGAATGGTAGTTGGCGAAATCACTGAGCGCAAACAAACCGCCAACCTGTTCAGAGAAGCTCACGATCGAACGGGCGATGTCGCCCCGATAAAAAATATCCCGTCCAGCCTGTAACCCTGCCGCTCGTCCGTGGCCACGCGCTTGCTCCTCGGCCCGGACCATGGTTTTCAGTACGTTCGCTAGGTCCTTTTGAATGAAACGCTCACCTGGCTCGGGTGCGCGACCATTCGGACGAAAATACGCCGCTCCCTGTGGGAAAAACTCAAATTGCCGGGCGATCTCGGGCGACTTGAGCAGGAGACTCATATAGCGATACATCGGAAAGCCGTTCTCAGCATAGTCGATGGCGGGTTCTAACACTTCCGCGAAACTCAAGCGGCCGTGGTGTTCGACAGCGATGGCCCAGGCGTCGATGGTGCCGGGGAGCGTAAATGACAGCGGGGCGTTTGCGCCGGGACCGACGGGAATGAGCTTCTGGCCACGTGATCGGAACAGCTCGATGGTCATATTGCCGGGCGCGCATCCCTGGCCGTTCAGGGCTATGACCTGGCGGCTTTTCGCATCATAGATCAGGCCCACCACCTCCGTGGGTAGCGAATAGGACGCCGTCGGTTCCACCACTGCCGCTGCCACTGCCGCCGCCACACCGGCATCGATGGCATTACCCCCCCGATTTAGCACCCGAATCGCCGCTGCTGTGGTGAGCGACGTCCCTGCTGTCGCCATGACGCGAAACCCGCTTACCACCGGTCGCGTGAGCCGATCGCTCCCCCGTGCGCTAAACCCGGCATCAGCCATTCCTGCTACATCTTCCGCCATACCCCACCTCCTTTGCGGCCGGCCGATGCCAAGCCGGATGGGTCGATTGCCTGCCACGCATGTGCTGCAGCCTGTAGCGATCCGCGCAACGCTGTTGCCCCCTGTGCCGCGAGAGCCACCGGTGAGTATATCGTAAGCAATGGTCAATCCATCACCAAGGCGCACCCGACGAGATCCGATAAAGCCTCCAGCAGGTGCCAGCTTGCCTGATTCATTACTCCGCACTCTAATGAATTTCCTATCCGATGTAAACCCTCTTGGCGTGAACGTCTGGGGACCACGACAGCCGCGTCATGGCAAGTCGGGCGCAGGGGTGATACGCGATCGTCTGCGTCATGGTAGTCCGATGGCGGCGTGGTAATCACCAGCAGCAGACCGCTATCGAAGCCGACAGCGGTGACGACGGAGAGTGGATCGCTATGACCATGTTGACGCCAATATGAGCCCACGGTATGATCCCTGCTGCTACTCAACACTCTTGGTTGTGCTGGTCCTCCATGGCGAGGGTTCCAGACCTCATGTACTATGATTGCATCATGGACGACTCAATCATTCTCGTCGGCGACACCATTGTTGGCGGCGCGGAATGAATAATGGTGCTTCGAACGCTGCGGGTAAACACGGACATTGGAGGTCTCAGTCATGCTGTCATCAGCCCTAATCTTCACCGTGGTGGGCACTGGGCAGGCGAGTTATGGCGGAGATGGGGACATGGCGCGGCGTGCCGAGCTCAATCAGCCCTTCGACGTCGTCCTGGACAGGCAGGGCAATCTCTATTTCTCGGACGCACACAACCACTGTGTACGCCGTGTTGAGCGCGACAGCGGGACGATCGCGACGGTCGCCGGCACCGGCAAGGCGGGGTATAGTGGTGATGGTGGAGCCGCGACCCAGGCCCAGCTCAATTCACCCTATGGCATCGCCCTCGACACGGCCAATAATCTGTATATTGTCGATCGCCTCAACGCCTGTATCCGCCTAGTCGATGCCGCGACGGGTATCATTCACACCATCGCCGGCACCGGTCAAGCAGGGTATTCCGGCGACGGCGGGCCGGCTCCCCAGGCACAATTGCAGGAACCGAACGACATCGTACTGGATGGCCATGGACGTGCCTTCATAGCCGATGTCCATGACCATCGTGTGCGCGTCGTCGATCTGGCTTCACGGATCATCACCACGTTCGCCGGCACTGGGGAAGCCGGCTCCAGCGGCGACGGCGGTCCGGCCAGTCGTGCCACCTTGCTAGGACCGCGCGCACTGGCATTTGGCCCAACGGGGGACCTCTACATTTGTCTGCGGAACGATCATAAGGTGCGTCGAGTGGACATGCGCACAGGGATCATCCGAACCATTGCCGGGACCGGAGAACGAGGCTACACTGGCGACCATGGGTCGGCGCTGCAGGCCACCTTCAATGGACCTAAAGAAATCGCCGTCGATAGCCAGGACAATATCGTGCTCGCCGATACCGAAAACCATTGTCTCCGGCGCATCGAAGCGGCCACCGGGCTGGTCATCACCATTGCCGGTACAGGACGACCGGGCGACAGCGGCGATGGTGGTCCAGCCACAGCAGCGACGCTGAAACGTCCCCATGGGGCGTGCGTGGACGAGGTGGGCAACATCTATATCGGTGACTCGGAGAATCACCGGGTTCGTTTTGTCTCCCTTCATGGTGAAGATGGTCTGCCCTGGTAGCCAGCATGCCTGGTCTGCTCTGCACAAGTGATACGCAGCGCACCGGCTGTTAGCGTAATATTATGCGCGGTCATTTCACCCCCTCCTGCACCATCCCCCGTCGAGGGGGAAGGCTGGCTGGAGAGTCTTGAGATCAGCGGAGGATTTTGGGCGTGTGGGACTTAGCCGATCACTTCCAGCCATGCCGTTACCGCCGCCTCCAGCTCCTCCAAGGGAAAGTGTTGTGGACCGCTGGTAGAATCGATGCGGTCTTCGATAAGCCCGCCCTCGGCGGACATATACAGACGATAGGCATTGCCAATGCGCTCCCAGGAAGGCAGCGCTCCGGTTTTCACATCAGCGATCTTGGCTAAGAGATCCCTCGCCCAGTCAGGGCTCCGTTGAATGTCGATTACAAGGAAGGCGGCGATCAGGTCACGGGCGCGATCGTTCGCTCCCTTTCTCGGCCAGGAAAACTGATGATCGGACATGTCTTTCCTCCACTCTCCACACTTGCACAGCCGCGCGTCTGGCGATGGTGCCTCACCGCAATGGGAAGGCCGTATTGACATGACCGTTGCTGAGCTTGGCCATGGCGATCAGAAAGATGGTGCCGTCATCCGCCGGGCAGAAGGAGCTTGTGCCCTGTGCGGTTGATGTCGGTCGATTCGGGCCGCAGACCGCCCAATGCGGGGCATTCGCCGGACACCGGGTGGGATGGGTGGCGGCATACGCGATCGAGTTCAGGACTTGCGGCATTGAGCATGCGTCTGGAAATATGGTGGAGAATTTCGATGATCGTGGATGACCTGTGTAGCTCCATGATCCACCATAAACCCCCTTGGCGTTTGCCGGCTGGGAAATGGTGAACCGGGTGACTGAATCGGGATCAAGCCCTCCAGGTCGAGAGTGGAAACCTCCCGGAGCATTTTGCTTCCATTCACCACAAAACACATGGACCTGGTTTACTTGCGGGGGTTTGGGGCGCTTGGTCCAGCGCGTCAGCTTGGTGCAATCGACGGCTAGCTCGCTGGCGCCAGCGAAGAAGGAGACGCAGCAGAGAACAGCCATGGCCAGGAGGCATAGACCTAGCACTCGGGTGGTGTGTGTGAACACCAAGGTTCTCCTTTCTCTGAGGGGATTGGACGGAGTTCGGGAGAGAGGTTGCCCCTTTGGCGACCCATGAAGAGAGGCAGGTGACAGCATGGCATGGGACAGCTCTATGACAGGACGCTCTGCATTCATGGTTGTGCTCCTTATCGTTGGGCTGTGCACGTTCGCCGTCAGTCAAGGGCCCGGACGGTGGATGATCGGTGCACCCATGCCCTCGGAGCGTTCAGAGGTCGCAGTGGCGGCCGTGGAAGGCCGAATTTATGTCGTGGGTGGATTCGATGGCCAAACCGAGCTGGAGGTCTACGATCCGATCGCCGATCGTTGGACACGCGGCGCGCCTTTCCCACGTTCGTTGCATCACGCCGCTGCTGTAGGACTTGACGGCAAGCTGTTGGTCATCGGCGGATATGCCGACGGGTGGACTGCCTCCGATACGGTCTATGAGTACGATCCAGCCACCGATCGCTGGCGTACGCGGGCCTCTATGCCCACTCCTCGAGGAGCGCTGGCGGCAGCTGTGATCGGTGGGAAGATCCATGCGGTCGGCGGTGTTGGGCGTGACCGGCGGAACACCGGTGCCCATGAGGTCTACGATCCTGCAACCAATAGCTGGGCGGCCCTTGCGCCCTTGCCGACGCCGCGGGACCACCTGGCTGTTGCGGCGCTGGGCGGACGGCTATACGTCATCGGAGGTCGGGTCGATGGCCGCTATTCTGACAATCTGGCTGCTAACGAAGAGTATAATCCGGCCACAAATCGTTGGCAGACACGTAAACCCTTGCCCACACCACGAAGCGGTATCGCCGCTGCGATCCTCGACGGAAAAATTTTCGTGTTCGGTGGAGAGGCCCCTTCGGGAACGTTTCATCAGGTTGAGGCCTACGAACCGCAGACCGACAGTTGGAGCACCTATGCCCCGATGCCCACCGCCAGGCATGGTTTGGGAGCGGTTGAGGTGGGGGAGCGCCTCTATGTCGTCTCGGGCGGACCCACGCCCGGCGGTTCTGCCTCATCCCGCAACGAGATCTTTACCCCCTAGCTCGGCCCACGATGTTGCGGTCGGGCATTGCGGCGCTTTGGTCGTAGCCTAGGCGTGAGTCTGCGCGATATGTATCTTTCCTACCATGCTATCACGAACTCCGCAGCTGCGTCCATGTGCCGGGGCACACCGCTATGCACCCCCAGACGGCTGAACGGGAACCAGCCTGCAGACATCGGGTCTAAGCAATTGGGATAATCGAGCAGCATGGCCATGGGTGATGAGCAGAGCTCGTCTAGGATAACGCTTGCCAAAGGGGGGCGAAACGCATTAGGGTAGGGTTGGATCGTTCTCATGCATTGAGGTTGAGACTTGCTCCTCACACCAGCATGTCCTGCCTCGGCGGCCGGCGTGGCAACATGCAGCGGTCGCGAGGATGCCATCATGGGAGAAGAGGGAGGAAGAAATGTCACGTCGATTGATCCTTTGGATTTGGGTAGCGCTCGTGATGAGTGTCCTGCTGGTAGGGTCACCCATGGCGCCCTCGAGCGCGGCCGCTGCCGGGCAGTCCGAGACATCACCCGCGCCGGTTGTGGCCGTCGTCAACGGCAAGGAAATTACCCAACAGGAGCTACTCGACCGCGTCCGCGGCGAGCTCTCCAAACTCGAGGCGCAAATGTATGAGGTGCGCCGCAATGGGGCTGAGGAGTTGATTTCTGACTATCTCCTCGAACAAGCTGCGCAGTCGCGAGGACTGACGAAAGATCAGCTCTTGCAGCAGGAGGTCGATTCCAAGGTCAGCGAGGTCACCGACAAGGAAGTCGATAATTTTTATGCCGCCAATCAAGCGCGCATCCGCAAGTCCCTCGACGAAGTTCGGCCACAGCTCCTCAACTATCTCCAGCAGACGAAACTGACCGAAGCCAGACGCACCTATCTGAAGAGTTTGCGCGACAAAGCCCAGGTGAAGGTGTATTTGACGCCGCCGATCGTCGACGTCAGTGCGGAGGATGCTCCCGTCAAGGGTCCTGCCAATGCCCCGATCACGATTGTGGAGTTCTCGGATTTCCAATGCTCCTATTGCAAGCGCGTCGTCAATATACTCGAGCAGGTGTTGGAGCGCTATCCCGACAAGGTAAAGCTCGCATTTCGTGATTTTCCCATCGCGAACATTCATCCGCAGGCAGAAAAGGCTGCTGAAGCCGCTCACTGTGCGGCAGAGCAGGGCAAGTTCTGGGAATTCCACGACCTCCTCTTCGACAAGCAGGACACCATTCCGACCACGAATTTTGCCGAGCATGCCAAAACCCTCGGACTCGATGTCTCCACCTTTCAGACCTGTATCGATGGTCGCAAGTACCAGGAGAAGGTCGAGCGCAATTATGCGGCTGGCGTCAAAGCCGGGGTCTCTGGGACTCCGGCGTTTTTTATTAATGGCCGGCTCTTGAGTGGTGCCCAGCCGTTGGAAGCCTTCAAGACAGTGATCGACGAAGAGCTTGAACGCCTCGGCCTCCAGGCGCAACGGTAGCGGCACGGCAATGGGACATCGCCGCAGGGGCTCCCCTTGGATATGAGGCAGCTGGCGGACTTGCTGCACGTAGGGTGCATCGAAGTGACGAGCATCGCAACAACGGCGGCCGCGGTGCGACGTTGGTCAGACGCGGGCTGGCTGTATTTTCCTGTTGACACATCGCGCTGCAGAGCTGTAGAGTAGGGCGCAATTAAGACTCGGGAGCTCGGGGAAACCGGGCTGAGAGGGTGGCTACCCTGCCACCGACCGGACGAACCTGAACTGGGTAATACCAGCGCAGGGAGGAGGACAGTATGCGAGGCACAGCCGCTGGAATCCTTCCAGCGGCTTTTTTATTTAAGCCCTCTGGAGAGAAGGAGTGAGGCTATGGCATCTCCCAGCACCGACGCGACTGGCACCCACAGTCGTGGTATCACAGGCAATGGCACGGACGGCCAACCCAAGCCGTCTCAGGCCCGGTCTTCCAGAGTGTATGTTATGGGGACAGCACCCAGTGTGCGCGTCCCCATGCGCGAGGTGCTGCTCACGCCCACGCGATTGCCGGGGGGCGGTGAAGAGGCCAATCCGCCACTGCGGCTGTATGATACCAGCGGACCGTACTCAGACCCAGCCTTCACGCCCGATCTGAACCAGGGGTTACCGCCCTTGCGACTGGCCTGGATCCTGGGTCGCGACGATGTCGAGGAACTTGCCTCCGCGTCGTCAAACTATCGCCTGCAGCGTGAGGCTGATCCGCGTCTGGCTGCCATCCGCTTCGTGAATTTGCGCAAGCCCTTGCGGGCGAGGCCCGGCAAATGTGTAACCCAGATGCACTACGCGCGCCGTGGGGAGATCACCCCTGAGATGGAGTTCATCGCCATCCGCGAAGGGGTGACACCGGAATTGGTACGCGACGAAGTAGCGCGTGGCCGCGCCATCTTGCCGGCGAACATTAATCACCCCGAGTCGGAGCCAATGATCATTGGCCGCAATTTCCTGGTCAAGATCAATGCCAACATCGGCAACTCGGCGGTGACCTCGACCATCGAAGAAGAGGTCGAGAAGATGACCTGGGCAACGCGCTGGGGGTCCGACACAGTGATGGATCTCTCCACGGGCAAGAACATTCACGAAACCCGCGAGTGGATCCTGCGCAACTCGCCAGTGCCCATCGGCACCGTCCCCATCTATCAGGCCCTGGAAAAAGTGGGCGGCAAGGCCGAGGAGCTCACCTGGGAGATCTATCGCGATACGCTGATCGAACAGGCGGAGCAAGGGGTGGACTATTTCACCATCCACGCCGGCGTGCTCCTGCGCTATATCCCGTTGACGGCCAAACGGGTCACGGGCATCGTCTCGCGTGGCGGTTCGATCATGGCCAAGTGGTGCCTGGCGCACCACCAGGAGAGCTTCCTATACACGCACTTCCGGGAGATCTGCGAGATCATGGCGGCCTATGACGTCAGCTTCTCGCTCGGCGATGGGCTGCGCCCTGGCAGCATTGCCGACGCCAACGATGAGGCGCAATTCTCCGAGCTCGAAACCTTAGGTGAGCTCACCAAAATCGCCTGGGAGTATGATTGCCAGGTGATGATCGAAGGGCCGGGCCATGTCCCCATGCACCTCATCAAGGAGAACATGGATAAGCAGCTGACGATCTGCCATGAGGCCCCCTTCTATACGCTAGGGCCGCTGACCACTGATATCGCCCCAGGCTATGATCACATCACCTCGGCCATCGGCGCCGCCATGATCGGTTGGTTTGGCACGGCGATGTTGTGCTATGTCACACCGAAAGAGCATCTGGGCTTACCCAACAAGAAAGATGTGAAAGATGGCGTCATCGCCTACAAGATCGCTGCCCATGCCGCCGACCTGGCCAAAGGGCACCCCAGCGCGCGGGTGTGGGACGATGCCCTCAGCAAGGCGCGCTTTGAATTCCGCTGGGAGGATCAGTTTCATCTTTCTCTTGACCCTGAGACGGCGCAGGAGTTTCACGACGAGACCCTGCCGGCCGAAGGCGCTAAAGTGGCGCACTTCTGCTCGATGTGCGGGCCGCATTTCTGTTCCATGAAGATTACCCAGGATGTGCGGGATTATGCAGCGCAGAAGGGGCTTGAAGAAGCCACGGCGTTGGAAGAGGGCATGCGCGAAAAGGCCGAGGAATTCCGGCAGAAGGGGGCTGAGATCTATGTGGCGGAGATCTCCAGCTAAGCCGCGACTTCAAGCCGTCGCGATAGCCACGGCGCGAGGATAGCTTTATCGAGTTCGAGGGGTGCGCTCGACGACGGGCGCGCCCCTTGCGTCGTCGACTCGCAATAGAGTATTGTACGCTAGATGACTCGATGAGAGACGTGATGGCGTCCGCGGTTCCACGTCACGAGGGATGGAACCGCACGCGACCTCGCGGGGCTACACAGGCGACAACGACATGGGGAGGAAGTCGAAATGGCCATGACGGGAAGAGATCTGGTTGAAACCGCCCGACGAGCGGTGCCCAAGATGTCCAATACCCAGCTCCAGGAAAACCTGGCCTCGGGGGCCCCCATCGTCATCCTTGATGTGCGCGAGAAAGAGGAATGGGATGAGGGGCATATTCCCGAGGCGACCTTGCTCCCTCGCGGCCGGCTCGAGGGACGGGTGGAGCAGGTGGTGCCCGATAAGAACGCTTTGATCGTCACCCATTGAGGCGGGGAAGCTCGAGCTGCCCTGGCAGGGCAGACACTGCGCGAGATGGGCTACACCAATGTGTGCTATCTAGTTGGTGGGTTCAACGATTGGAAGGCAAAGGAACTGTTGATCGAGCAACCATTAACCCGCTAAGGCACCAGGGCCTGACGTAGGCATCGGTGGAGCGATGGGGTATCAAGCTAACCTGAGGCCTGTGCTGCCCTCCTGGCGGTACATTGGATGGCAGCAGGAGATAGGAGCTGGGCATAGTCGCAGATGGGTCGCGTGACGAGGGAGTTCTCATTGATGGACAGCATGTCCTGTGTCTGGGCCCTCATCATGAACCCTGCTGATCAAGAATCGATTAACAATCGTGGGGGTAAGCTATGCACGTCGAAGCAGGCAAAATGGTTTGCCTTGAGTATGTGTTATCGCTCATGGATGGCACCGTGATCGACTCCACGGAGGGGAGCGGCCTGTGGACCTATGTGCATGGCGAGACCAAAATGCCGCCTGGGTTGAGCCGAGGC
>JBKPCR010000240.1:0-5647 GCA_046727435.1 bacterium
TCCAGGCCAACAAAGCGACCGTCGACAACATTCGACTATGGGACTGGCAGCCCCTCATGGACACCTACGGACAATTGCAGGAGATCCGCACGTACTACAAGTTTCACGATGTGGATGTGGACCGCTACGCGCTCGACAGCATGTACCAGCAGGTGATGCTATCGGCGCGCGAGCTCAAGCAAGCGCTCCTGCCCGCCAATGCCCAAACCTGGGTCAACCGTCATGTGCTCTTTACCCATGGGAACGGGGCGGTGATGAGCTCGGTCACCCGGAAAAACGCCGAGGGACTGCCGATCTTCTATCTCCAGGACATCCCGCCGGTGTCAACTGGCGGGCCGCCGATTCGGGAATCCCGCATTTATTACGGGGAAGAGACCGAGGGCTACGTCATTGTCAAGGCGACGGCCCCTGAGTTTGACTACCCAAAGGGGAAAGACAATGTCTATGCGATGTACGAGGGCACGGGTGGGGTCCCGGTAGGTGGGATGGCTCGTAGGTCGCTCTTTTCCTGGTACTTCAAAGACCTCAACCTGCTGCTCACCGGCTATATTACGGGCGACAGCCGAATCATGATGCGCCGCACCATCCGAGAGCGGGTGCAGACGATCGCCCCCTTCCTCCGTCTTGACCGGGACCCTTATATTGTCGTTAGCGAGGGGCGGCTCTTTTGGATACAAGACGCTTATACCACCAGTACATATTTCCCGTACGCTCAGCCCCTCCAGGAGTTGGGATTGAACTATATCCGCAATGCGGTCAAGGTGGTCATCGATGCCTATCATGGGACGGTGCAGTTTTACCTGGTGGATCGCTCAGACCCGATCGCCGCCACCTACCAACGGATCTTCCCGGAGCTCTTCAGGCCGTTTGACGCCATGCCACAGGATCTGCAACGTCACATCCGTTATCCGGAAGACCTTTTCGTCATCCAGGCCCAATTGTATCGCACCTACCACATGGACAACCCGGAAGTGTTCTATAACCGGGAAGACCTCTGGCAGTTTCCTCGCCAGCAAGCGGGCGCAGAGAGGGCCACAATGGCCCCCTACTACACCATCATGCGCTTGCCCGGGGAGTCGCAGGCGGAGTTCGTCCTCATGCTGCCCATGGTGCCGAGCCAGCGGCAGAATATGATCGCCTGGCTGGCGGTTCGTTGTGACCCACCCAACTACGGTAAGCTGATCGTCTATGAGCTCCCCAAGGACAAGCTCATCTATGGGCCCTTGCAGATCGAGGCGCGTATCAACCAGAACCCAGACATCTCCCAACAGATCTCCCTATGGAACCAGCTGGGATCGCGGGTCATCCATGGCAACCTCCTGGTGATCCCCATCGAGAACGCCATCTTGTATGTCTCACCTCTGTACCTTCGCTCCGAGACAGGGCAGCTGCCAGAGCTCAAGCGGGTGATCGCAGCCTATGGCGACCGGGTAGCCATGGAGGAGACGCTCCCCGGGGCACTGGCGGCGCTGTTCAAGGATACTGCCCCGGCTTCCCAACCCATAGAGGCACGGGCTAGCGCTCCAACCACAGGCCCGACAGTCAGCCGAGCGCAGGAGGCTCTTGAACATTATCACCAAGCCATCGACCGGCTGAAAGCCGGTGACTGGGGTGGCTTCGGTGCGGAACTGGAGGCGCTGCGGCATATCCTTGAGGAGCTGAATCGATAGTATCTCTTGCGCGCACGGCCATCCCAGTAGCGGCCTTCGCGCCTGAGGGTGTAGCGCAGCGCATAAGGGCATGCCACCTCGAAGAGTTTGAAGTGCGGGTCCACCATCATCCCGATCCCTTCCAGCGTCATCAGTGCACGCAGAATATCAGAAGATCCATTGTTACGAAATTTTTACGCGATCTTGATGGCCCAGGGTCCTCTTTTGACCACCGCTTGACCTGCTGTGCGCTACAGTATATCGGTGATTGAGGCGTGGTATCGGAAACCATATTTGTCAGGAGGAACTTTACGTGTTCGATCTCTTTTTTCTGGCTGTGACGGTGATCTTCTTCGTCGGCTGCCTGGCCTATATCGTGGGCTGTGAGCGGCTCTAGAGGTAACTCCATGGCGGAGGGAAACGCATGCTTCTGGATTATCTGCTGGGTGGGATGGTGACGCTCGGCTTGCTGGTCTATCTCGTCTATGCGCTGTTGCGACCCGAGCGATTCTGAGGGGAGAGTGCGATGACACTGAATGGTTGGTTGCAAATCGCCCTATATGTCGGGGTCCTCGTGCTATGCGTCAAGCCCCTGGGGCTGTACATGGCGCGTGTGTTCAACGGCGAGCGGACGATTCTCGATCCGGTCATGCGTCCGGTCGAGCGCCTCATTTACAAGGTCAGCGGGGTAGATCCGCGGCAAGAGCAGCATTGGACGACTTACACGGCAGCCATGCTGCTGTTCAGTCTGGCTAGCTTCGTCCTCCTCTATGCCCTACAACGGCTGCAGCACATGCTGCCACTAAACCCGCAGAGCTTTGATCCCCCGTCGCCAGACTCGGCCTTTAACACGGCCGTGAGTTTCACCAGCAACACTAATTGGCAGTCATACGCGGGCGAAAGCACGCTGAGCTATCTGTCGCAGATGGCCGGCTTGACGGTGCAAAACTTTCTGTCGGCGGCGGTGGGCATCGTCCTGGCCATCGCGCTGATTCGCGGCTTCGCCCGCCGCTCGGCGCAGACCGTGGGCAACTTCTGGGTCGACCTGGTGCGCACCACCCTGTGGGTGCTGCTGCCGCTGTCGCTGATCATGGCCCTCGTGCTGGTCTGGCAAGGAGTGCCGCAAAATCTGCAGAAGTATGTTAACGCGACCACAGTGGAAGGTGGCTCGCAGACCATCGCCCAGGGGCCGGTGGCCTCACAAGAGGCGATCAAGATGCTCGGCACCAACGGCGGCGGCTTCTTCAATGCCAACTCGGCGCATCCCTATGAGAACCCGACGCCGCTGTCGAATTTCCTCGAAATGCTGGCAATTCTTGTGATCGGGGCGGCCTTGACGTATACGTTCGGACGTATGGTCGGCGACACCCGCCAAGGCTGGGCCCTCTTCGGGGCGATGATGGCGGTGTTCTTGATGGGCCTGGTCGTGGCCTACTGGGCCGAATCGGCCGGTAACCCGGCGTTCGACCGCCTGGGGATCCAAACAGCCGCCAACGCCACCCAGACCGGCGGCAATATGGAGGGCAAAGAGGTCCGCTTTGGGATCGCCAACTCGACGCTGTGGGCGACGGCGACGACCGATGCCTCAAACGGCTCGGTCAACTCTATGCACGACTCCTACACGCCGCTCGGCGGCATGGTGCCACTGTTCAACATCATGCTCGGCGAGGTGATCATCGGTGGGGTGGGCTCCGGCCTGTACGGGATGTTGTTGTTCGCCATCGTGGCGGTGTTCATCGCTGGGCTGATGGTCGGACGGACGCCGGAGTACCTCGGGAAGAAGATCGAGGCGAAAGAAGTGAAGATGAGTGTGCTCGCTCTCATTCTCATCCTGCCGCTCAGCATCCTCGGCTTTACCGCGCTGGCCAGTGTCCACCCGGAGGGACTGAAGGGACCATTAAACGCCGGCCCGCATGGCTTCAGTGAGATCCTCTATGTCTATACCTCGGGAACAGGGAACAACGGCAGCGCCTTTGCGGGGATCAGCGCCAACACCTTCTTCTACAACCTGACGAATGGCCTCTCCATGCTGTTCGGGCGGTTCCTGTTCATCGTGCCGATGATGGCCGTGGCTGGCTCGCTGGTCAACAAGAAAATCGTCCCAGCCTCGGCCGGCACGTTCCCGACCTCCAGCGGACTGTTCGTCGGCCTGCTAGTCGCGGTCATCTTGATCGTGGGTGGGTTAGTCTATTTTCCGGCTTTGGCGCTGGGTCCGATCGTCGAGCACCTAATGATGATGGCTGGGAAATTATTCTAGGGAGGGTCTCATGGCTGAGCGCGCACAAAAATTATCGCTGTTCGATCCCGCGATCGTGCGGCGGGCAATGCGGGATTCAGTGATCAAGCTCCATCCACGCACGCTGATGCGCAATCCGGTGATGTTCGTGGTCGAAGTCGTGGCGGCGGTGACGACGATTCTCTTTATCCGGGACCTCTTTGGGGGCACGGAAAGCCCGGCCTTCGTCGGGCAGATCGCCGCTTGGTTGTGGTTTACCGTCCTCTTCGCCAACTTTGCGGAGGCCGTGGCCGAAGGACGCGGCAAGGCCCAGGCGGATGCCTTGCGGCGCACCAAGACGCAAACCATGGCTAAACGGCTCCGCGATCCCGCGAGTCGTGACCATGAGTTGGTGGCGGCGACCGATCTGGAGCGTGGGGATCTGGTCATCGTCGAGGTCGGCGATATCATCCCCGGCGATGGCGATATCATCGAAGGCATTGCCTCCGTAGATGAATCGGCCATCACGGGTGAATCGGCGCCGGTGATCCGTGAAAGCGGCGGCGATCGCTCGGCAGTCACGGGAGGGACTCGGGTCCTGTCCGACTGGATTAAGGTGCGCATCACCTCCAGCCCTGGCGAAACCTTCCTGGACCGCATGATCGCGCTGGTCGAAGGGGCCCAACGGCAGAAGACGCCGAATGAGATCGCGCTGACCATCCTGCTGGTGGGCATGACCATTGTCTTCGTGCTGTCGACCTCGACAATCGAGTTTTTCGCCCTGTATGCGGGTGGGCCGGTGCCGGTCGTGATCCTCATTGCGCTGCTGGTGACGCTCATTCCCACCACCATCGGCGGGCTGCTCTCGGCCATCGGCATCGCGGGTATGGATCGCCTCGTGCGGTACAACGTCTTGGCCATGTCGGGCCGTGCTGTGGAGGCCGCAGGCGACGTCGATACGCTGCTCCTCGACAAGACGGGCACGATTACGCTCGGCAACCGCATGGCCACCGAATTCGTGCCGCTGCCCGGCGTGAGTGACGCGGAACTAGCCGACGCCGCGCAACTGGCATCACTGAGCGATGAAACCCCCGAGGGGCGTTCCGTCGTGGTACTGGCCAAGGAGAAGTACGGGCTGCGCGGGCGCGAAGTAGCCGATCGCAATGCCCAATTCATCCCGTTCACAGCGCAAACCCGCATGAGCGGTGTCGATGTCAATGGCAATCGCATTCGCAAGGGGGCGATGGATGAGGTCCTGGCGTTCGTCGCCGAGCAAAACGGCAGCCAGTATCAACCACCGCCTGAGTTATACCCGACCGTAGCGAACATCGCCAGGGCGGGCGGGACACCACTGATCGTGGCCAAGGATAGCCGCCTGCTCGGGGTGATCCATCTCAAAGACATTATCAAGGGCGGCATCCGCGAGCGTTTTGCCGAACTGCGTCGGATGGGCATCCGCACCGTCATGATCACCGGGGACAATCCGGTTACAGCGGCGGCGATCGCCGCCGAAGCTGGGGTAGACGACTTTCTGGCACAAGCGACCCCAGAGAACAAGCTCAGGCTCATTCGTGATGAGCAGGCCCAGGGCAAGCTGGTGGCGATGTGTGGGGACGGTACCAATGATGCGCCGGCCCTAGCACAGGCCGACGTCGGCGTGGCGATGAACACCGGTACGTCGGCAGCCAAAGATGCGGGGAACATGGTGGACCTGGACTCAAATCCCACCAAGCTCCTGGAGATCGTCGAGATCGGCAAGCAATTGCTCATCACACGCGGGTCG
>JBKPCR010000241.1:0-9066 GCA_046727435.1 bacterium
TCTGATGATGTCGCCGCGCAAGCCGAGCCGACCGATGAGCAGTTGCGCAGCTATCTGAAGGAACACCCCGACGCGTTTGGCATCGAGCCGCGCTTCACATTCAGTCAGGTCTATCTCAACCCGGAGCGTCACCGCGAGAGCTTGGCGCACAACGCCGCGCAACTGCTCACGCGGTTGAATCAAACCGGCGACAAGGCTGACGTTTCCGAGCTCGGTGACCCCTTTTTGCTGGAGCACAAATTCGTAGCGCTCGCGGCCAGCGAGGTCGCGAAACAATTCGGCGAGAAGTTCGCTGCGAAATTGGGCGAACTTCGGCGCGACCAATGGCAGGGGCCGGTCGAGTCGGGCTACGGCGTGCATCTGGTGTTCGTCTCGGAAACCACGGAGGGGCGCGTCCCCACGCTGGCGGAAGTCCGCGACGCCGTCCGCGGCGAGTGGGCCAACGCCCGGCGTCTTGCGGCGAATAAGAAGTTCTACCAAGAGCCTCTCAAGCGTTACACCGTGACCATCGAACCCCCGCAACTGAGGAAAGCCGGGAAAGAACTGGCCATGGAGGCGCGACGATGAAACGCGCTTTCCTGCTTTTCGTTTTTCTCGCTTCCCTGGTACGTGGAGCGTTCGCTCACGAGTCGCGGCCTGCTGGCGGCCGCAGGCGCCTACTTCAAGCTCGGCATCGAGCATATTCTGTTCGGGGTGGACCACCTGCTGTTTCTACTCGGGCTGCTGCTCATCGTGAACGATCGTTGGATGCTGGTGAAGACTATCTCGTCCTTCACCGTGGCGCACAGTATCACGCTCGCCATCGCCACGCTCGGGTATGCCCGCGCGCCGGAGCCGCCGCTCACAGCTGCCATCGCGCTGTCCATCCTCTTCCTCGGCCCGGAGATCGTGCGCTCGCAACGTGGGGAGACGAGTCTCACCATCCGCCATCCATGGGTGGTGGCCTTCGCCTTCGGGCTCCTGCACGGGTTCGGTTTCGCGAGCGGCCTCACCACCATGGGGCTGCCACGGGCTGAGCTTCCCTTGGCGCTGCTCCTTTTCAACCTGGGCGTCGAGGCTGGACAGATCCTGTTCGTGATTGTGGTGCTGCTCCTCGAACGCTCCTTCCGTGTGCTGGAAGTGCGCTTACCTCGCCTGATCGAAGCGCTGCCTGCATACACGGTCGGCTCCTTGGGAGCATTCTGGACGATTCAGCGAGTGGTCATCATGCTCGGAGGCACACGATGAAAGGGCTCTGAACCGGGGATCTCCTAGGGGCTTGGTCGCCACGTGTTGCCGGCTCTACTGAGGAATTATCATGAAGCCATGGCGCCTTTTGCCGTTCCCTACAGCCGTCGCCCTCGGTACACTCTTGCCAGCCCGGGCGTCGGCCCATCTGGTCAATACCGACGTGGGAGAATTCTATGCTGGAATGATGCACCCACTCACCTCGGCGGAGCATCTGCTGCCTATTCTGGTGCTGGCGCTCCTGGCCAGCCAGTGCGGCAAGCCCGCCGCGCGCGCCACCCTCCTTGCCTTCCCCATGGCGCTTCTGGTGGGGACCCTGGCGGGGAGCCGGCTACCTCCGTTCGCCTTCTTGCACCTCGCGAATCTGGTGGTCCTCCTGGGGTTGGGGGGCCTGCTCGCCCTGGGCGACCGCCTCAAGCATATCCCCCCGGCGGCGGTGGGCGGGCTCGCTCTGCTGACCGGCGTGATTCTCGGGTACCGCAGCGGCATCGACATGGCCAGCTCGAAGGTGGCGGCCCAGTTCATCCCCGGGGTAGCGCTCACGGGGCTCATCGTTGTCGCACTGATCGCGGCCTGGGTCCCGATGGCATCTTCACGCTTCAACCGCATGCTCAGAACGCTGGCGGGAGGGGCCTTCGGGGTGGCTGGGATGGTGCTGTTGCTCGAACTCCTGACCGACGCTGCATTACCCTCTGCTCGGGGGACCAGGCTGCCGGGGCAGGAGGACCTGCTGGCTATGCTGCGGGCGGGCGAGCCCAGTGTGCCGCTCGTCATGGGGGCGCTTTTGGCGGTCACGATCTGGGGTGCAGGCCACGCCCTGACGCCAGGCCACGGCAAGACGATCGTGGCGGCATACTTGATCGGCTCGCGTAGCACGCCGTGGCACGCGCTGTACTTGGGCCTGACGGTGACACTGACCCACACCCTCGGGGTCTTCGCCCTCGGGCTCGTAGCCTTGTTCGCCTCGCAATATATGCTCCCTGAGCAACTCTACCCTTGGCTAGGTGCAGTCTCTGGGTTGATTGTGGTGGGTCTGGGGGGAACAATGCTCTGGGGGCGTGTCCGGACGCTGCTGGCGCGACGCGGGCATGATCATCCCCATGATTCCTATGACCATGGTCACGATCACCACGACCGCTCTCACGAACATGGACACCTCTACGACCATGGTCACGGCCATCCCCACAGGCAAGCACACCATCATATGCACGACCATGAGCACGGGCATTCTCACCTGCCGCCCGGAACCGACGGTTCGCCGGTCACCTGGCGGTCTCTGCTGGCGCTTGGCGTCTCGGGGGGACTCCTGCCGTGCCCGTCGGCGCTCGTCCTGCTCCTCACAGCCGTGTCCCTCAACCGGTCGGCCCTGGGGATGGTCCTGGTAGTTGCCTTCAGTCTCGGGCTCGCTGGAGTGCTGACGATGGTGGGACTCCTGTTTATGAAGGGCAGTCGGCTTGTCCAGCAACTACCCCGGGTGGGTACGTGGAGCTCGCTCCTGCCCGCGGCCAGCGCCCTGGTCATCATGATGATCGGCATCTGGCTCACGGCCGAAGCCGTGTCGCGGCTCCAGGTCTGAAGCGAGTGGACATGGTCTCGAACGCAGTAGAATGCAGTATGAAAAGGTTAACACATCGAGATAAGGCAGTTTTTTCGTCTGGCTTTGAGTGTTCTGTCGGTCCGTGGCACGGGCGGCTTCTGTCCTCAAACGCGACTTGTTGGACGTGCACGATCGTTTGACCAGTCATGAAAGGAGGATCACACATGCCAAAGTCGTTCACCCGCTTGGCGCTCACCGTTATGCTCTTCGCAGCGGGGTGCGCTAGCCAGGCGGAATTTCTGAACAATAATCAAGACAATGCGACGCACACAGCGGTAGCCCGCGCACAATTCGAGATGAACTGTCAACAGGTGACACCGGTCATTATTTCGGGAGAAGTCGTCCAGCCCGCCCTCCAAGGGCCCTGGGTGAATGGAATCCAACGGGCTGAATATACGATCGGCGTACGTGGCTGTGGACGGCGCACCACGTTTGTCGTCATTTGTCCCCAGTATGGGGATGGCTGTTTTGCTGCCGGCCCCGGCCGCTTCCACGATTGGCAATAAGTGTGGTATCTTGCCTGGGCCGCCAGCGAAGCGCCCGGGTGACCTGCACCCGACGCCCGGTGGGCCAATCGCATCAACCTGCACCTGGCGCTGGGCGGCAGCTTCAAGACCACACCCGCGGTGGCCTCCCCACACGCGACCGCCGTGACCTTGCCGTCACTTCATGTAGGAAGGCAGTGGTGAACCCGATGGAGAACGAGAGGAGGATGCGATGAGAACGAGACTGCTGATTCCACTGTTGACTCTCGTGTTGGTGGCGGGCTGTGTCTCGCAGAGCCCGAACCAGGCGGCCGGAACTAGAGGAGCCTCGCCTGACGCAGGACCAACGCCTGACGCGCGCTTTCAGGTGACGACGACTTCGATTTCCCCTGGGATGGGGCTCAGTTGGGGCGACGGCCGCCTCGCCGACAACTACATGGACTATAAGTTTAGGGTGGAAGCGTTAACGCTCAACGAGTGGAATGATCGGTATGCCGAAAGCGGCCAGCAGGTCACCCTCTATGGCAGCGTCTACCATCTGAAGGATGTCCCTGACTTCGCCGGTACCTATACCGTGGCGACGCCAGCGGTGACGGCCTCCGTGGGGGGCTCTGACAGCAGCCGCGTGTACCAGAACGATAAGGGCGTCATCATCCGCATGACAGGGAGATTTGTATCTGGGGCACTCGGCATGACGGGCAATTTCGACGTGCGACTGCTCAAGAATGATTTCATAGTCACGCTCAGAGCTTTTTAAGGGCGACAGGGCCTTGGACCACCGCTACGAGGCGATCGCGGTGGTCCAGGGGCCAGCGGACGACAGGCCGTGTCTCCGGGAATGGGACTAACGTCCTATCCACATGGGTCTAAAGCCTGATTTTCCCCACGACGGTAAAGTGTTAAGTTGCAATCTTCTCCAAAGTGGCGCGACGTGGCCGCGCTCGCCGACGTGAGCGATCTTGAGCGTCGAGGGCGCCGCTGCCTGCGAGGCCACCGAAGCGAACGTCGAGGCCGACGCGCAACCCGTCGCTAAGGGCATTGGGAACCAGCTCAAACCCTTCTTTGCGGGTAAGGGATGGATGATCGTTCAGTGAGCCGGAAGGAACCTCTAGATGATCGATACGCCGCCTTCTGAGACACAGCAGGAGCCTGGGTCACCGCAGCCGAAGCGTCATCGCTGGTGGAAGCGGATAGCCATGGTGGCAGGTGTGTTGATCATGGCATACCTGGCTGTGGCCTACGTCACGTTGCCAATCTTCTGGATGCGCTACACCCATCATCACCCCTCGTTGGCTGATATTCCGAACATCACACATACCGCCGATGGCATCCCGGGCGATCCGCTGAATGTGTCACTGATCGGCACGGAAACCGAACTGAAAAGGATCATGCGGGCGGCTCAGTGGTATCCGGCCGATCCGCTGTCACTGCGCAGCCGTCTCGAGATCGCCAGTGCGGCCGTTTTCGAACATCCGTACGACGATGCTCCGGTCAGCAACTTGTACTTGTGGGGGCGCAAAGAAGACCTGGCCTTCGAGCAGCCCGTTGGCAATGATCCGCGACAACGCCACCATGTGCGCTTCTGGCGCTCGGACAAACGTAATCCAGATGGTCGTCCGGTGTGGGTCGGGGCGGCTATTTTCGACGAGAGGGTTGGTCTCAGCCATACCACGGGCCAAATCACGCATCATACGGCACCCGATATCGATGCCGAGCGTGATACACTGTTTGCCGACCTACAGCGAACCGGCGAGCTCTCGGAAGTGTACTTCGTCGATGGCTTCCACCACATCCGCCAGGGGCGAAACGGCGGTGGAGATCCCTGGTTCACGGATGGCAGACTGGAAGTGGGTGTTATCCGTGCGAAGTGAGGACGTATTTTTGCGCTGCACCTACATCAGATCACAGGAGAGGGATGTACCTGTATTCCGGTTCATCCTCTGTATAGCGAGCGTCAGGCGCACGAAAACAGGCAGCAAATATACAGACGTGCTACGATGCGTGTTCCAATGTCGTGCAGGGCCGAAGTGGGCGGACGCGTGGTTCGCCCATTGCTGGAGTGCTCCACTGTGAGAGGAAAGGAGAGATTCATGAAAAGCATCGTCTCGGGGATCCTTGGTCTCGTCGTCGCAGGAGTACTTGCCGGCTGCGCCGGTCAGACTGAGCAGCTCTCCATGCAAAGCCCCGCGGGGCAACCGCCGCAGTCGGTCACCTTCCCGAATGGGACGACCTTTGGCGGGGCCTCAGGTCGTCAGGCCAGCGAGCTGGCGCAGATTGTCGTCGACTCCAACAACAACAACATGCGGGATTACCAGCAGCTCCAGGGCACGGAAAGCAAGAATCTGCAAACCTCACAGCAAGCCCTCACGATGATCGAGCAGCTGTCGAATCAGCAGGGCACCGGGCAGATCACCCTGTTCTTCCCCACCGGCTCGGCCGAGCTCCGACAGGGCTCGGAGCAAGGGGAGCGGCTCATCCGCTTCCTCGACTATATCTCCCGCGACAGCCGGGGCCGCGAGGTGCTCTTCGTGTTGATCGGCAGCGCCTCCGCCACTGGGAGCATGCAGACCAATGAACGCCTGAGCCGGGAGCGCTCCCAGGCGCCGGAGCCCATCATCGATCAGTACCTGGTGAACGTGCCGCACAAGTACTACAAGGTCTATGGCCTCGGCGACATGTTAAGCCCGAAGGGGGCGACCCTGACGGTGGATCAGCGCTACCAGAATGTGCGCATCGTGGCCGTCTATCAAACCGACCAGGTGCCGGTGCTGCCCGCCGCCCAGCGGAGTTAGCGGCAAGCCACGCCCGTCAACGTGGACCATGACCACGAGCCACGTGGGAGACTTTCCATGAAGACACTCGTCGTGTGGCTCTCCGTTGGGCTGCTGCTCGGGCTCGCCCTGTGCCCCGCCTGGAGCCAGCCGCCCCATCAGGAGGCAGTTGGGGTACGGGGGCACGAGCCGCATGGTCAGCCGCAAGCGGTGGCGCCGGACATTCCCGTGGACGACCTGGACCGGGGCACGCCGCGCCGAGCGGTGGAGGGGTTCCTGCAGGTGGCCCGTGCGCATAACTACCGGCGGGCCGCCGAATATCTCGATCTGCGACGTTTTCCCCCCAGCACGGCCGAGATCTTGGGGCCGACGCTGGCCCGTCACCTGAAAATCGTCCTGGACCAGAAGCTTCGTATAGACGTGGAGAGCGTGAGCGACAGCCCGGACGGGCACCTCCAGGATGGCCTGCCGCCGGATATCGAGCAACTAGGGCGTATTGATACACCCGACAAGCCGGTCCACATCCGGCTCCAACGGGTGCCGCGGGAGGACGGTGTCAGCATCTGGAAGATCTCAGCCGCGAGTGTCGCCGCGGTTCCAGACCTGTACGAACGATATGGGTACGGGCTGCTCGGAGAGGTACTGCCGAGCGTGCTCATCGAGACGGAGTTTCTTGATAGCCAGCTGTGGCAGTGGCTGGCTCTGCCGATCCTCGTTGGCCTCGGCTACGGCCTCGGGCGGCTGCTCACCACTCTGGGGTTCCGCCTGCTACGGCGCTGGCGGAGCGAGACAGCGTCAGTGCTGAGCACGTTCGTGGCGAGACCGGTCCAGTTGCTGACCGTCGTGCTCTTCCTATCCCTCGCACGGCGGCCATTAGAGCTCTCCTTGACCGTGAGCCGCGTACTCGATGTCTTGGAGCAGATCCTGCTAATCATTGCGATCACATGGACGATTCTGCGCGTCGTGGAATCCTTTGAGGCGATCGTCCGTGCCCAGGCCCTGCGACGCGGCCAGATCACCCTGCTCCCCCTGCTGCCTGTGGTCCGGAAGTCGGTCAAGATCCTAATCGCGATCTTCGCCGGCCTCGCGGTGCTCCACAGTTTCGGCGTCAATGTCATCGCCGTGCTGGCGGGGCTGGGCGTCGGCGGCATCGCAGTGGCGCTGGCAGCACAGAAGACGCTGGAAAACTTCATCGGCGGTATCACGCTCTACGCCGACCAGCCGGTGCGGGTGGGGGAATTCTGTCGCTTCGGGGGGACAGTCGGTACCGTTGAGGAGGTAGGCCTCCGCTCGACGCGGGTGCGCACGCTCGATCGCACCGTCGTCACCATCCCAAACGCGGAGTTCTCGAACCTCCAGATCGAGAACTTTGCCAGGCGCGACCGGATCTGGTACCACCCGACAATTCGCTTGCGGTACGAAACGACCCCGGATCAGATCCGCTTTATCCTGGTCGAGGTGCATCGGGTGCTCTATGCGCACCCGAAGGTCGACTCGGCGTCAGCCCGCATCCGCTTCGTCGGCTTTGGCAGCTCATCGCTGGATCTCGAAGTGTTCAGCTACGTCACCGTGAGGGACTACGGCGAGTACCTGGAAGTCGCCGAGGACCTGAACCTGCGCATCATGGACGTCGTCGCCGCGGCGGGATCCAGCTTTGCCTTGCCAGCGCAGACGACATATTTGGAGGCGGGGCGCGGGCTCGATCCCGACCGGGCCCAGGCAACTGAGGCGGAGGTGCAGGCGTGGCGTGAGCGGCGCGAGCTGTGGGTGCCGCGCTTGCCCCCGGAGAAGATTGCCGAGATCGAGAGCACGCTGGACTACCCGGCGGGCGGATCGGCCCCTGGCACGGAGGGGGGACGCCGATGACCCGGTGGCTAACCGCCGCGGGCCTGTGGCTCTCGACGCTGTTATGCATCGGGTGCCTGGGTCCGGTGTCGCTGCACGAGGCAGTGCTCGGCTACGACCGCACCGTCAGTCGGCTCGGGCACGAGATTCTCCTCGTCAACATTGGCCGCCTGCGCCATGGGCTGCCCGTCCACTTCACGCTGGCCACGAGTATCGCGGCGACATTCGACTACCAGACGAACGCGGCGATCCTTGGGCCGTTCTCCGACGTGGGGCTAAACGTGGGCGTCAGCGCCGCAGAGAATCCCACCGTGACCATCGTGCCCATCCAAGGGAAGCAATTCACCGAACGGGTCCTGACCCCGCTGGAGGACACGAAGTTCGAGTTCCCCGTCTTCCAGGGTTTGCCCATCGACATGGTGATGCGTCTCGTGGCCGACGGCATCGAGGTGCAAACCGGGGAGGGGACGTTTGCGCGGTTCATCCTGAACTGGCCGACGCATCCTGTTGAGTACGAGGAGTTCCGTCGGATCGCTATGCATCTGGCCTGGCTCAATGCCATCCGGCGCCTCTTCGTGGGCAGGCTGTCCTTCCTGGAGACGACCCACGCCAGGCTCAGCACCCCCCCAACCGCGGCTGAGGTCCAGAATGCCCTCGAGAAAGATTTCCGCTGGCAGCCGGTCGCGCGGGAGGGCGTGTATGCATTGGAGCGCCGCGTCACGGGGCGGGTCGTGATCACCAACTACGACCCGCGTACGCTGAGTGACGCCGAGCGTCAAGCGCTCAACACGCGAGCCGGGGTGAACCCGGGGAATTTCGTCCTCGTCGATATACGCCCGAGTCATCCCGGCGGCGATTTCCCGTTATTCGGCGCCCTCAAGCTGCGCAGCCTCAACATGATCCTGAGCTTCGTGGCTGCTGACCACGGGGGCGGCCGAGAGTACGACGTGGCCAAAGACCCGAGAACCGGTGACAGCGGCCCCAACCCGCCCCGGGCCCTCGGGATCGAGGTCACCGATCAGGCCCCACCCGGCCTGACTCCCTATGCCCGCTATGCAGGCCGTTACTATACGATTGCGGATACACCCTGGGACTACCAGGCGTTCAGCCTACTGTATCAGGCGTTCCAGATGACCGTGAC
>JBKPCR010000242.1:0-12941 GCA_046727435.1 bacterium
TTCTGGGCGGCGCGCGCCCCTTATGTGCGGTTCCTCCTCATCGGCCTGATCATGGAAGCCATCATCCTGCTGCGCCCACAGGGCTTGCTCGGTGAAGAACGCCAGGTATCGACACTGCTGGAGGAGTGAGATAGTCTCAACACACATGACCACACGGGGTGGGTGCCCCCGTGGGCCCAGGGGGCACCACGTAGCGCATTTCCCCCTGATCCCTGGTGACACTGACGTGATTGCACAGCAGTGCCACCAGTGGTCTGCGGTGGGCAAAGGTCAGCTGGTTCACGGGGGGTTGCCGCCGCGGGCCAAAGACCGCGAGTCCTTGAGCCAACGCGGCGATATCCACCTGTTGCGGCGCCTGCGCCTCGAGCTGGCGGCGCAGCTGGGGCAAGCCCTGGGGAGGTGGCCTCACCGCCTGTCGTTGGCGCTCGCACGCGTCACGCCCCAGGAGCTCTGCGCGGTCGACTTCCAGCCGCGGCGCCTGCTGCCGTGCGAGCGGGGTAAGGGCGTCACGCCGGGTCGGGCGTCGGGCCTGCCGGGCTTGTGGCCGCCATTCCCCGCGGTGGGCCCGGGTGCGTGCATGAGGAATGTAGCGGCGTAATTCGGGTCTGCCCGAAGTTTGCCCAGGATCTCGGGCCAGGTGGTATGCATCACCGCCGGGTTGAGCAACACTCGTTCGGCTTGCGCCTCTAGTGTGGGGACGGCCCCATCCCAATGGTTGGAAAAGTTGAACGCTACGTTGAAAACCGTAGGGGTATTGCGTAACAGGGGGGTGCCGTTGGCACCCAAGGCCTGGGGATGCCCATCGGCACCCCCAAGGGCAAGCTGGTGGCACGTGGCGCAGGCGACCGTATTCTGACCGCACGGCCGAACGTCCTGGAACAGCTGCTCTCCCAGTGCCGCCCGAGCTGGATCCACCGCGAGTGTCAGCGGCAGGGGCACCAAGGGTTCTTGCAGCTCAGGCGAAGCCTCGGTCGTTGGCGGCGACGGCCCACCTGCCGATTCTGTCCCAAGTGCCCATCTCTCATCCTCAGAATATCTGTGCCACGGAAAGCCGCTATGCGTTGGGCACGCGGAGTTGGCAGCTAGAGCCCTGTTAGAGATGGGGTTAACGCCAATCCCCCGCCACGGCAAGGCAGTATTGGTAGCACACAACTCACGTGGCATGATCTCATGGTCATCAACTCTATACGTCTTGACAACGCCTAAGTGTATTGCAGAGCCCTGAAAAGCTGTCCGGCCATTGACAGGCGTGGGAAGCCGTCCTATAGTCGCCTCACGAGTACCAGAGTGCCGCCGATATTGGCCCACTTTCTGCTCCTTTCAAGAGCCGGCCAGGGTGAGTGCAGATTCGCTATAGCGGAAAGCCTGTAGTAATGGCGCTGTGTGCCATGCTTCGCTCACCAACAGAGGAGATCGCCGATGCCTGAGTTAACTGAGCTCACGGCTGCTGAGGCAGCTCAACAGGTGCGACAGCGTGAATTATCTCCCGTGACGCTGGCCGAATGCCTGCTGCAGCACATCGATCGTTTGGAGCCGAGGGTGCAAGCATGGGTGACGCTTGATCGCTCAGGCGCCCTGGCCACCGCCCAACAATTGGCAGCGGAGGCGCAACGGGGCAGCATACGCGGGCCGTTGCATGGCGTGCCCATTGGCATTAAGGATATCTACTGGACGGCGGGTCTCAAGACCACCTGTGGCTCACGCATCTTCACCGAGCACGTTCCGAGCTACGATGCGACGACGGTGGCCCGCCTCAAGCAGGCGGGGGCCATTATTCTCGGCAAGACGGTGACCACGGAGTTCGCCACTGCGGACCCTGGTCCAACACGCAACCCCTGGAATCTTGAGCATACGCCCGGCGGCTCGAGCAGTGGCTCGGCAGCGGGAGTGGCAGCGCGTATGATGCCGGCGGCACTGGGTTCGCAGACCGGCGGTTCTATTCAGCGACCAGCCGCTTTTTGTGGTGTGTTCGGGCTCAAGCCTACGCATGGCCGGGTCAGCACTTACGGGGTGTTCCCAGTAAGCTGGTGTTTGGACCACGCGGGACCGCTAGCGCGCACCGTCACCGATGTGGCGTTAGTGTTGCAGGTCCTGGCTGGTCACGATCCGCTAGACGCCTCATCGAGCCGCGCCCCGGTGCCTGATTACGTTCAGGCCGTTCAGCGCGTCGAGCGTCCTCCCAGACTTGGGCTGGTGCGGCAGTTTTATCTGGAGCGCGCCGATCCCGAGCTGCGTGCCCATACCGAAGGCATCGCGGAGCAGCTGGCACGTGCCGGAGCGGTCGTCGAAGAGGTGAAACTTCCGGACAGCTTCAGCGCGGTGCTGTCGGCACATCGAACCATCATGCATGTGGAGGCGGCCGCGGTGCACGCAGAATTGTTTCGCCAACATGCAGATCTGTATCGTCCGAGGCTACGCGCCACGATCGAGACTGGCGCCCTGATCCCGAGTATCTATTACCTCCAGGCGCAGCGCATCCGTCGTCAGTTCAGGCAGGACATGGGGCAGCTCTTCCAGCGCGTCGATTTTCTCCTGGCTCCTGCCGCGACCGGCCCCGCCCCACGTGGTCTGACATCGACTGGTGACGCATCGTTTAACGCCCCGTCGAGTTTTTCCGGGTTGCCGGCCATCACCATTCCGTCCGGACTTAGTGCGGCGGGACTGCCGTTGGCCATTCAATTCATGGGACCGGCCTTTGCCGAGGATCGTCTGCTCGCCGCTGCCCGCTGGTGTGAAGGGACGCTGAACGTCAACTTGAAGCCGCTGATCGCTAGCTAAACATGGGTGACACATCCGCCGCATGGATATCGTCAATACCGTCGAGGAGAGCGCCGGTGGATTCGTCCTGTGGTCAGCCGCGGCCGACGAAAGGCATTTTGGTCGCCATTACCGTCATGAATAGGACGTTGGCCTCCAGCGGCAGACTCGCCATATAGAGCACGGCGCGCGCCACATCCTGCACGTCTATCACCGGTTCAGCGGCTATGGTGCCGTTCGGCTGTGGGACGCCCTGGGGCATTCTGGCCGTGGCTTCAGTCAAGGCGTTGCCGATGTCGATCTGCCCACAGGCGATGTCGTACTTCCGGCCGTCCAGCGCGGTAGACTTGGTCAGACCCGCGATGGCATGCTTGGTGGCGGTGTACGGGGCGGAGTTGGGCCGTGGCGCGGACGCGGAAATTGACCCGTTATTGATGATGCGCCCCCCACGGGGATCCTGGTTCTTCATGATCTTGAAGGCTTCCTGGGTGCATAAGAACGGGCCTGTGAGGTTGGTTTCTACTACCGCTTGCCACTGCTCGTAGCTGAGGTCTTCGAGCAGGACGCCTCCCGCAGCGATGCCGGCGTTATTGAACAGCACGTCGAGCCGACTGAACGCTTCCTTGGTCTTGGCGAACAAGGCGCGCACGGCGGCTGGATCACGCACGTCAGTCGGCACGATCAGCGCCTGTTTTTCCGGCACCCCTGACTCGCTCACCGCCTGCGTCAGCCGCTCCTGGCGCCGCCCAGCCAGCGCCACGCGATACCCCTCATGCAAGAACGCCATTGCCACCGCTTTGCCGATGCCGGTACCGGCGCCGGTAACGAGGGCTACTTTCCCCTGTGCATTCATCTATTCGTCTCTCCTTGCGCTCACGTGCCTACTTTCAACGGATTCGCCAACGCTTTCAGCATGGCGAGGGTCGAGAGATACGTCAATTTTCCCGTGCGCGGGTTGGTCTCGCTCGGTTCATTCTCAAGGTGGATGCTGAAGCGGCCAAACTCGCCGACGACCTCGATGTCATGCACATTACGTGTGCCCTCGGGATCCACGAGAATGCGCAGGCGGGTGCGGTCGGCGCCGATGCCCGCCAGGCTCAGCGCCGCGGAGATGTTGACATTGGCCGGAAAACCGCGACAGGCCTCACGGGCGCTGCCCTCAAAGATTTGTGTGGCTTCTGTGAAGCAGTCGAGATCGATCTGGTGTTCGACGACAAACGGCGCCTCGGCCAGCGCCTTCGGGGGTTTGCGAGTGGTCATGGTGACGGCGGTGATGTGACCGATCGCGGCACCTTTGAGGCCGTCGAGGCCAACAATGGCGCCCGATGGCACATAGATACGGCTGCCCGTCTGCCGCGCCAACTTCACCCAGTCATGGTGATCCAACAATCCCCCCACGCTCAACACCAGTAGATCTTTGCCCTGATGCAAGGTGCAGGGCGCAATGGTCTCGAGAGCCTCCTGGGTGGCCGCCTCGATCACTAGGTCGCTGCGAGCCACCAGCTCGTCGAGGGACAGCAATGGGGGCCGGTGGCCCAATTCCTGGAGAAAGCGCCTGGCTCGTTCGTGGTGACGTGCGGTGACCGCCACCAATTGCACCTCGACATCTCCCCGATCGATGGCCTGACAAAGGGTGCGACCAATGGTCCCGAGGCCTACGATTCCCACCCGCATCTTCATTCCTTCTCCAGAGGGCTCTATACGCGCCTCGCTCGGTGCTAGCATAGCCAATTCATCACATCGATCAGGATCGACTGGCCCATCATTATAGACAGATGAAGCCTAGATTCGACGCCATACTGCCAAAAAAGGTGCCGGGTGCATTATTGTTCAAGATCGTATCCTACTTCAGGCATCGGGGGGAAAATAAAGTGATGCAGACCGAAGATAATATGGCAGAGACCTTGGATCAGCATAGATCGGCCCAATCATCATCGCAACAGGACGACGACAAGAAACCACGATCTGGCGCCGACCAGCTCAGACTACTCGGGATGCCGTGGGGTGTCAAGGAAAAGACGAGGTATGGACTCCTACATGTAACGGCCTGCAAACACCGGCACCTGGGCTGGCAAACAACGTCGATTGTGAGCCCACAATCGGTGCAAATATGAGGGGCCGCGAACCCGCAATCACCGCCAATGAGCCCATATTCTGGGTCTGACGCACTTTTGATACTGATGGCGAAGTCATTTTCGCGGCGGCCAGCACACCGGCAAAAACACGTGTTCAGGCACCTACCGAACGTAAACCGGGCTTCTTCCAGGATTCGCCGCCAGTATCACATTTGTGTTGACGCGATCGATCCGCCTGACTACACTCGCCCCCACTCGCCGTGATGATACTGCCCCCATCCATTGTCATCGATCAGGAGGGCACGCCGATGAAGACCTCTCCCTTCTCCACGCCTCCCGTCTGGAATCACCTCCACACGCGCTCCCGCTTCCTCCTGAGGCCCCAACTCCTGACCCGCCGTTGATACTCTCCTAGCGGGGAAGGATATCCCCTAATCCATGCCTTTCGACGCAGCCCCTCAGTCACGGCAGACTCGTTCTGCACGACGAGTGCCATCAGCGCTTGCACAGCGTGACGTGCGGTCTCTCCCAAGCCTCGAGCACGGCGAGCGCAGCACACCTGCTCAGCACGTTCAGGGTCTGTCAGCACGCCTACCCCGCGGCGGTATAGGAGTCTCACAGAACCTCCTGAGCGTCTTGGGTCCCATGATCATCTGTTCTGTGATGCTCAGAAGAGCGGTGATTCGAGAAACCGTTTGTGACCCGCTGCACCAGGGGAGAGGAGCGGGCGGACTTCTCCCCGGCGGTATAGAGTGAGAGCCGCCCACAGTTCACTGCCAACCTGGAGAATTCACCAGTCAGAAAGGAGCCACCAATGGACCGCACTTGGTATCGCATTGCTGTTCAGGCGCTGCTCGGCGTCATCCTCGCCGTCGCGGTGCCCACCGCGTGAGCCGCCCAGCCATCAGACTTCTTCGAGGAGGAGACCCACTTCCGGTGCTACATCGTGAGCCAGCAGACGCCCCAGGCAGCCACCACCGTCACGCTCAGCGACCAGTTCCTCGAGGACGTGACGCTCGAGGTGGACGAGCCGCTGCAGTTCTGCGCGCCGACGTCGAAGGACGGGGTGCCGGTGAAGATCGAGGAAGAAGAGCACTTGACGATGTACGGGGCGGCCGCGAACCTCACCCCCCACCTGATCATCGAGACGGAAGACCAGTTCGGTACCCGGACGCTGGAGGCAGTGGGGGCGCGGGTACTCCTCGTCCCTACGCAGAAGCTGGCAGTCGGGGGTGTCCCCACGGGTCTCCGCTTCCCGGGGAAGCTGAACCACTCCTGGTGCTATGAGGTCAACGGCGAACCCGTTGACCTCAACGTCACCCTAAAGGACCAGTTCCGGACAGATACGGTCCGGGTAGAGCAGCCGGTGCTCTTCTGCAACCCGGTCGAGAAGAGAGTAGGTGGCAAGGTCGTGGGAAGGATCGTGGAGAGCGAGGTGCACCTCACGTGCTACGACATCCATGGCCCACAGCGGACGGACGCAACGCAGGTGCTTATCTTCAACCAGTTCGAGGAGGACACCTTCACGATCACCTCCTTTGAGCTGCTCTGCGTGCCGTCCGCAAAGACGGGTGTCGCACCAGCGCCGTAGCTGCGCTGGCGGCGGCGGAAGGTCATACGGCAGGAGCGGCAGAGGCGCACCGGACGGGGCGGCCTCCACCGCCCCGTTTCCGGCATGACGCCATGGTCAAGGCCGACCTCCTGGCCGGGGTGCGAACGTCGCTAGTAGCATGAGGACGGCTCCAGGCCAAACCGTGCCAAGACAAGGACGGCTGGCGAATTGTCTAGCACCGCGCGGAACCGCTGATGTTGTGTGGCCGACCTTGACGGAGGCATGTGGGTTTTGTGAATTCGCCACCAGTGACTCTTGTGCCGAGGGCACACCACCGCGGATGGAAATATGCCCGAGCTATTTTCAGAGTAGTCTCAAAAGCAATACTCATGGCGAAGTCTCATCTTGGGGAACAGGCCACACCGCCGCTGGGAGCAGTTGCCAAAGGTCGAGAGCGACAAAGAGCCGGAATGACCGTTCCTCGTTTGGCACGGCATTGGCGAGCAATTCGAATACCCCTTCAAAGAGCGATGGCTCTTGTGCAAATCGTGCTTTCAGAGACACCCCAGTCTTCTCGGAATCGTGATCCCGGCTGCCCCGTATATTTCGAAGCCAACTGGACAGCTGCACGGGCGTGACCTGTGCGGAGCTCTCGAGACGCCGCTTCAACCACTCATCGAAGAGTGACCGAAGCTCGAAATGATCCTCGTTCTTGGGTATTAACATCCGAGATGCGCCGTCGAGCATCACGTCCAAATCGACATCGGCTGGCAGAGTAATTAGTGGATAATAGAAACGGCCGAAAGGGCGCCCTTCCTTCTTGGTAGAAGCAGCCTGTTCCATGATCGAGAGCAACCGCGGGGCCAAGCTGCCGAATGTCTGCGTCAGGAAAAAAAGATCCACTCGCACTTCAGGAGCATTAAGGTCATCGGTTGCTTGGGCAAGTTCACAATCGAGCGCCTCCAGCGGTGAGCAATCGTTCTGGACCGATTTGGCGAAGGCTTTTAATGCTGTCGATCTGAGCCAAGTGTTGTCGTGCTTTTCTAGCACCATGTCTCGTATAATCGCGTTCAATCCTATGTTCTCTGTACTGTTTGCGATCGCTTCAAGCACGGCGATTTTCAGATGCACTCCCATGGCCTGGTCGTGGAGAAATTCGTGTAAGATTTTGGCCGTATTACGATTGGCGAGGTCACGGAACGAGCCGCGATCGTCCTCGTTCGTGAGAAACCATGGATCACGAAGCTCCCGAAGACCAGCCCAGAGTGCGCATTGTGCGTTCGGTGGCAGCACGCTGGCGTCGCCGTACGTCGCAACTCCGTATGGGTCACGCTCGACGTAATCTCCTGCGAGATGGCCAAGTTTATACATCAACCAGGCGAAAAGGCCTCGGAGCGAGGAATCGGTCTTCCGTCAACCCCGCATATCAGCGCCATCACTCGACCAATTGGCAAGCCATTCACAATGTGCTTCGATAGGTCCTCTGCTGCCAAGAACTCTGCAATCGTGCGGGGGATTGGCTCGAACCGATCTGCCTCTGGGGAAATAAACACCCGCCGCCTCAGGACCTCATCTAAATCGTTTCTGTTCGGATGCGGCACAACTGGAAGCCTTACATAACCATTGCTGTCTGCGGACTCTACGCGCGAAATGCCAACCGAGTTGGAAAGGAGGAGGGTGGCGGAGGCTGCACCTGCAGCCTTCCGCAAATCGCTAGGATCAGGATTGGTCACGCCGCGCGCCACGTGCTGAGCATTCGGCTCTTTAAGCAGCTCAGAAACACCGATCTCATAGGCCTCGAATTTGTTCCGAGGTTTCCTATCGGTTCCCCAAGCTCGCGCCACGAGCACAAGAGTTTGCGGATTGCCAAGCAGATGTCCGAGCCCCGCTGATTCTGCTTTATCCAGAAATACCACCGGGTCCGGAACTATCTCCTGAACAGCATGCAGAATTTCATCACGTGAGAGTGGACAGAGTTCGAGAACCACGACGCGTCCGGACGCACTGGCGACCCTGAGAAATTCTTGATCCGGTGATCCGAACCAGTCCGCCGCCCTGCATGACAACCGAAATTTGGGCTTTTTCAGAGAGCACAGTGCTTTGGCAATTTCGCCGATGGTATCCTGCCCGCTGACGACAGTTCTGTACTCATCGAGGGCATCGAGGAAAAGTGCCTTACCCGCTGCAGCATGAGGGTCAATCAGGAAATTTCGGACGGTCGTGTAATTCGCGTTGGCAACATCCCTAAAGAAGGTTGTCTTCCCCATTCCCGAATCGCCGAGGAGAATGATCGCGTCCTCGGTCTCGAATTTCGAAAACGTGCCGTCTATTTCCCTGCCTTTGCCGGTACCGTCGTCTCTGACACGCAAGCGGCGTAACAATGTTCCGATCATTTGACTTGTGGCTCCGTGTCGAAGATTCGGGGTTCAGGCACGCTTCTTGACCAGGACCTTGCCACTCTTGAGCGCCTTGGTCAGAGCCTGGCGGTCTCCCTGCTCGATGGCATGGGTCAGGCTGTGCTCCTCATAGGAGCTTTCAATCTACCGCAACACAGCCGCTCATGTGGTGAGCCACGGGCGGCCAACCTTCCCGGCTTTACCCTAGCGGTCGCGGTCATCCGCCACGGTGTCGGTCCCTCTCAGGCCCTCATCAGCCATCAGGCGATCCAGCAGGGCTCCCACCCCCGTGAGATGTGTGGGGTCGTTGACATAGACCGTGCTCGTCAGGGGATCCACGACCCCGGAGAACGGCTCACGTGGGAGCCGAGAGCGGCGCGCACGGCGCCGCATGGAGCGATACTGCCGGCACACGTCCCGCTTCTCCGCTAACTGACGGGCGATTTTCTTCCAGTCGAAGGCGATGTCCGGATGTAACCGGCGCATCTCGCGCTTGTCCTGAGCGTCAAGCGTATCGTGGCGAATACGCATGAGGGAACAGTTGTGCCTACCAATTTTGATCGTCAGGTAGCACACGCCCTTCTTGGAGGGGACAAAGGCTGGCCCCGGCTTGCGAGGCACGACGGCGGCGCGTCCGGCGTCCGCCATGGCCAGGCGGTTGGCTTGCGGCTTCGGGGGTGTCTTCGCCGTTGTGGGCGGTGTGTTCTCGGGGGTTGGGAGGACCGTCACGTCGGAGAGATAGCGCTCGATGGTCTCCGACAGCGTGAGCCGTGCCCGCGCGTCCAGGTCGTGGAGGCGTGCGTGTGCACGCGTGGAGAGCCGCACGGTGCGCGTCTGACGGGCATCCCGCCGGGCGGCACGAATCACCGCCTGGAGCTGGGTCCACTGCGTGCCATCAAGGTACCGGTCACACCACTGTTGGAGCCGTGTGGCGGTTGGGTGCTCGCGCGGGAACTGGTCCCATGCTGTGCAGGCGGCGTCGCGACACTTCGCCTGCACCCACCGGTGCACCACCGACACGTCCTCCTCGGCTATCTGGTATCATGGTCGTGGCATCCACACGTTCCTCCCGTGAAACATCCCGTGAGCATATCACGGATAGGACGGACGGGACAAGCGGATGCCTGGGTGCGGAGGGATGGTTGGCAACACTGGCGACCCCTGTTTCAGGCGCGGTCACTGTGCGCACCTCACGTCACACACATGGCCACGACCTCCTTGACACCGGTAGGGAATTGCGCCGACTCGCGAGGGCTCGCCGAGTGCCGCGTGTGCCACCGGTGACGATCGCCTGCTGCCCTCTGAGTCCCTCAGTATGGAAGATTCCTCTTGTTGGTCTCACGACGGTGCCGCTCGGCCGTGCCATGCTGAACATGCGCCGGTCGGCTTCAGCGGCTCGTTAGTCCGCCGCGCGACGGGCTTCATGACCTCGGAAGACCGTGTACCAACAGATCGATACCACCAACACGTCGATCGCCACGTGGAACACGGAGAACGGGTTGCGGTGCACGAACATGAAGCGCCAGATCCCCAAGACACCTCCGACGCTCGGGAGGGTGATGGCGAGCCACAGACCGGCCCGGGATCCACGGACAAGCAGCATACCGACCGCGCAATAGACCACCCCGAAGGCGGCAGCTGCGATGACGTGTGTTTCGCGCGAGTATACCGCGAGCTGCGCCACATGCGTCAGGCTCGAGACCATGAGGAGCGCGGCGACGAGACGTTGCGAGCGTTTTATGTGCCGCGGTTCCATCGGCAGCGGTCTAATGCCCACCCGTGCAGGCGATGACAAACGCCCAGGACATCACCAATAAGCCACCAAGGAGGATTCGGGTGAGCACAGTCGGCACAGCTATCCCAGACATACGGAGTCTCCTTCGCAAAGGACCATCCTGCTCAATTGAGGGCCTCACTCTTGAGTCTAGGGACATGTTTCCATATCATCCGCCCGACGGCCCTGTGCGAGCTATGGATCTCATCTTCTGTTGGGGCTGCTGATACGGAAATGTTTCAGTATCATAGCCTACATATGGAGCTTATACGTCGAGAATGTCGGCATGATGGCCAGTGGCAGACCACGGCCTGAGGAAGACTGCTGGCGAAGTCGAAAGGGCGTGAGAATCGGGCTTCACCCGGGGCCTCCATAAGCCGAAGAGGCGAGATTTTCTCCCGCCTTTTCGTTAACTCGTCGGTTATTAGCCCTATCATGGGCACTTCGCCAGCAGTATCACTTTTGGTGAACGCCAGATGATGGCCCAGCCGATAGCGAGGAAATTGCTCGTTTCTCCATTGATTCACAAGGATTTTCGAGTGTGCCACCCTCTCCTCGCTCGTGGCAATTGTGCTTCAGTGAACCTGAATCACCAAAAGTGCGCAAGAGCCAGAATGTGGGCTCATTGGCGGTGATTGTGAGTCTGACCCTCAGCTTGTTGGCACGGAGCCGAAAACCGCCCTTGGTTCCAGGTCCGGGTGCGGCTGTTTGCGAGCCGCTACACCTACGGGGGCGACGACCATGGCACACCTCGGGCGAACATCCTCATCGTGCAGGAGTGTCCATGATGATCCTTGTGACACCCTCTTGTGGAGCTCTGTGATATGGTTGCTGTATGACTCTGCCTTCTACCAGGCCTATTGTCCGTTGAGAGAAGGAAACGTCCCGGTCCATATGGGCGATGAGAATCGTGTAGATACCATTAAGCCATTCACAGGGCAATTGACCCTCAACCTCTTGAAGATGCAGGCGGTCTTGAGCATTCCTAACCAAAGAGTTGTCAGGACTGTGTAGATCTGAACATCTCCATGCTGTACCGGTCGCATCCTCCGGTGAAGCATCCCTGAATTCTTTCAAAGAGTTAACATTTAAGGCCCCTACGGCATATTTTTTGTCAAAGGACAATCATACCGGGAGTGTATGCGCCTGAGCCCGTAGCATTTGGCCGTGACTTCCGGCTGCATCGTTGAAGCATCACACCAGCAGCACGTGCGGACTACCGGGGAGCGAAACGACGAGGCCATACGATACAGCCAGCCAATTGGGCAATAGAGGGGTAGTAACAACAGAGTTGAGATTCGGGTGTGGAGGGACAGGGCGATGCAAGAGAGCTATGATGTTGTCGTGATCGGTTCCGGCTTCGGCGGCGCAATCACCGCCTGCCGGTTAGCCCAGGCTGGCCGCTCCGTCTGTCTCCTCGAGCGAGGTCGACGCTGGGGGAAAGCTGACTTTCCTCGGACGATCGGGGAGCTTCGACACGCATTCTGGAACGAGAGGGATCGGGGGTTCCTCGACTACCACAGCTTCCAAACTATCGACGTGATTCAGGCGAGCGGAGTGGGTGGCGGCTCTTTGGTCTACTTCAACGTTCAGATCGAAGCCCCCGAGCGGACCTTTCAGCGCGGCTGGCCCGAAGAGGTGTCACGGCAGGCCCTCAACCCCTACTATGGCTTGGTCCAGGATATGCTCGATGCCATCCCGCTGGATCCTCCCCAGGGCCGCAAACTGCCGAATCGCACCACAGCCCTCTGTGAGGCTGCCCAAGCGACCGGTAGACAGGCTGACCTGGTGAAGATTGCGGTCTACACCGGTCCAGACCGCCTCAATCCCCATGGTGGAGTATCCCAGAGCGCCTGTGTATACTGCGGGAATTGCATGATTGGCTGTCACGTGCACGCCAAGAATACCCTCGATCTCAACTATATCCCCTTCGCTGAGCGGCACGGGGCTCGCGTCTTTCCCTTGCATGAGGTGGAGAGGATCGAACCGACCGGCACTGGATACCGCGTGACCTATCATAATCTGGAGACAGGTGATCATGGGACGGTCGATAGCGCGCGGGTGGTGATCGCTGCGGGAACCCTGGGATCCACTGAGTTATTGCTGCGCTGCCGGGATGACCATAAGACCCTCCCCCGCTTGAGCCCGATGCTCGGCCATCACTTCTCAGGCAACGGCGACTTTATTTTCGCTGGCACGCGCCAAACCCCGCGAGACATCAATCCCAGCGTAGGACCGAGCATCACGGCCGGCGTCGACTTTTCAACCGACGACTACACGATCTTCATCGAAGATCTCGGCTACCCCGAGCCCATCCTCTGGTACCTTGAAGGGGCGATTCCTAATGTTGAGCGGACGATCAGCGTCCTCCAGTTTATCAAGACCTA
>JBKPCR010000243.1:0-8597 GCA_046727435.1 bacterium
TCGATGAGCTCCACCACGGAATCAGCGCCGGTGATGGGGCGTGGGTCGATACGCCGTCCTTGGAGAAATCGCCGTGGTTGTGCCATGAGCGCTCCTGTACAGCGAGGCGTTCTAGGGCCGCTGGCGGGCTAGTTTGCGTAACGGTGGTAGATAATGGTAAAACCCGACGACGGTAAGGGCCAATGCAGTATATGCCACGGTAAACACCCACACCGGTGCATCGTAATACAACAGCCGGTAGAATAGGTGGCCGATAAATGAGCGCTCGTACCCGGCCGCACCCGATGCCACAAGCAAGGCCTGCTCAAACCAGGTCAACGGGCATGTCACGCCGATGAGCGCTTCTACGGCGATGATGGCTGTACACAGCATATGCGCGAGGCGGAAGCGGCGCGCCCGCACCCAACGCCAATCCAACCAACCGCCAAGCGGCACCACCAGTAGGCCGCCGATCACAAAAGCGGCGTAACCGACATGCAGCACGAGCACGGCATCGGCTAACAGGATCATCATATCCACCCGTCGCTCTTAGTCCATGCTTCTGCCGATTAATTCCCCTTCCCTTGGAGCACCGCCAGGATTTCGTCAGCGTGGGTGTCGGGCTTCACTTTGGGGAAGACAGCAGCGATCTTTCCCGTCTCATCGATGACGTAGGTGACACGGTTGGTGCCCATATACTTTTTGCCGTACATGCTTTTTTCGCCCCAGGCCCCATAGGCTTCGACGAGGCGCTTATCGGTATCAGCCAGCAACGTGAACGGCAAATCATACTTCTGGATGAAGGCTTTGTGGGATTTCTCACTATCGATGCTGACGCCGAGGATTTCGATGTTGAGTTGGCGAAACTTAGCAAAGTTATCGCGGAAGGCACATGCTTCCTTGGTGCACCCAGAGGTGTTGTCTTTCGGATAAAAATAGAGAATCACCTTCTTGCCCTGGAAGTCACTGAGCGCATGCGTCTTCCCATCCTGGTCGGTCGTCGTGAACTCCGGCGCCTGCGTGCCCACCGCTAGAAGACTCACTGCGATCCTCCTTTATCATAGGGCAGCGTGACTTACCATGTGGAAGAGAGGTAGCTCCCCTAACAGGGCCTCGATCATACTGCACCGCCGTTCCAGTCAGTCGGACTGCCGGTTACCGTTCCAGGTGGCCGAAAACAAGTACATCAACTCATCGCTGCTCGCCTCGTAGTCGAGCTGACGATTCACCCCTTCAATCACATACTGGCCGTAGAGCGGCACCCAATATGCCTGATCCATAACCGATTTCTGGAGGACGCTGTAGATAGCCTTGCGTTTCTCAGGATCGATCGTGGCGCGGCCGTCGTCCAGGAATTTGTCCAGCTCCGGGCTGGTGTTATAGGCATAGGGTTGCCCCGTGTGGAATAGCGGATAGTAGACGGCATCGGCATCGAAGGAGGCACCATGCCCCCATGCTAGGAGCGTCAGTCCCTCCATCTTGCCTTGGCGCAGTTGTGTATAGAACTCGGAGACATCCGCGAAGGGGCGGATTCTCACCTTGATGCCAACCTTTTCGAGGCTCTCTATGATGTAGGCACTCAGACGTTCGGCGCCTGGAACCACCGCCGGCGAGAAATTTAGTGGAATCTCCAAGCCTTCTGTGTAGCCGGCATCGCTCAGGAGGCTGCGAGCTTTTTGCAAATCGAAGGGGCGCGGCGCTAGGTTCGGATCATACCCAAAGTATAACGAGGTGAGGCCGACGGGAGCTCGCATGGCGAATTTCTGTAGTACGGTGACGATCATGTCATCGACCGGCAGGGCGTAACTGATGGCACGCCGGACACGCCGATCCGTGAGCGGTGTTTTACTGGCCCGACCGTCCCCATCGATCTGCAGAAACACCAGACGTGGCGTAGGCTTGGAGCTGACCCGTGCGATGCCAGAATGGTCTAGTAGTGCTGCCTGCTCGATGGTCAGTCCGCGCATGATGTGTACTTCGCCGGCCAGCAACTTTCTGAAACGCTCCGCTGGATCGAGGATCATCTGAAAGGTCAAGGTGCGAATCAACGGCCGCCCTTTAGGCCCTCCCCAGTACTCATCGTTGGCTCGCACGATGAGCGGCCCCCCCCGTTTGCGGGCAACAAACCGATACGGCCCAGCCCCCACTGGGGCCTCCCCAAACTTTTCCTCCCCGACCTCGGTGAAATATTGCGGTGGCAGGACGTGCAAACGTGTCAGGACATCCGGCAACGAGGCGACGGGACGATGGGCATGGAGGCGTAGGGAGAGGTCATCGACGACTTCGACCTCTTTCACCCAGGCGAAGGCAGTCCGGTGCGGGGATTTCGGGTCTGCCTGCAGGAGATAGTCGATGGTGAACTTCACCGCCGCGGCGTCAAGCGGCTCGCCATTATGAAATCGAATGTGAGGGCGCAGCTTGACCTCCCACGTGAGATCGTCGATCGCTTTCAACGACTCGGCGAGGTTCGACACCGGCCGCAGGGTTTTGGGATCGCGGAAGAAGAGCTGATCGTGGATGAGCCCATCAATGATGGCGTTCAGCTTATAATTGTGGCCGTATGGATTGAGCGTCTGGATTTCTCCATCCAGCGCAACGACGATGCCATCGTTGGGCATAGGAATTGCCCACACATGCTGCGCCGCGAGGAGTACATACAGCAGTAGCACGCCCGTCACACGGGCGCTGGTCGGTTGACTGGCCCAACCGCACACGGTCGATCCCCTTAATCAGCCCCAGGCTCAACATCCATGACGTCCGCAGCAGTCATGACAATCAGGCTAAAACCGCTACGCGGCTCGCCGACCTTTGTGGGTCACATGGCACGTCGGAGGGGGATACTCTGGTCAACGCCATAGGATCGTGAGGCCCGGCGTCCCCGGTCGCGCGTGACGAATGCTACGAGCATCTCTCGATCCCGCATCATAGCATAGTCTGATTTGGTATGACACCATATGATAGAATTCCCCGCCGCGCCGCCTCATGGTGCGGGCTCATAGCGAATCGTCTCGGGCGGGATAGGTGCATCAGCCAGGTCCAGTTGCTGTCGTTTACTGACCAGCGCCAGGACAAAGTTGTCGGCTTCCAGATAGCGCTGCGCCAGCCGTTGAATCTCCTGCGGGGTCAACTGCTGGATGAGCCGGATGTCTAACTCCCAATAGCTATCCGGGAGGCCAAAGAATTCGCGGTCGACGAGGAGCCCTGCGACTTGTCCATATGACTCGGCACGCCGTGGCAGGCTACCTTCGTAATAGAGCTTCATGTCGGTCAATTCGTCGGCGCTCACCAACGTCTGCTTCATGCGATCGATGACAGCGAACAGGCTCTTGATGGCCTGTGAGGTGGTATCGATTTTGGTCTGCAACCCTGCATAGAAGAAGCCTGGAAATTGGCTGCCACCCACGAAATCCGAGGAGACTGAATAGGCAAGGCCCTGCTCTTCCCGGATCGAGTGCGTCAATCGCGACACAAATCCGCCCCCACCGAGGATATAGTTCATGGCACGAATGGCGGCAAACTCGGGATCGGCCCGACGCACCGACAGATACCCATACTGCACATAGCTCTGGTTCACATCCATATCCACTATGCGCACCTGCTTCCCTTGGGTGGGCGAGGGTTGCGGCAGGACGATCTGGTCAAGAGGCCGTGTTTGCCAACCCCCAAGGGCGCGCTCGATCAACTCCAGCATGCGTGTGTCCGAGAAGTCGCCGACCATGACGATGATGGCGTTATTGGGGACGTAGAAGCGCTGATAAAAGGCCAGGACATCGTCACGGGTGATTTGAGACACGGTCGACGCGTAGCCTGAAATCGGGCGGTGCAATGGGTGCTCGCCGTACAGCACTTCGCGAAACACTTCAGACACAACCTGACGCGGATTCGCCCGTCGCTGTTGAATCTGCGACAGCATGCGAGTGCGTTCCCGTTCTAACTCTGCCATCTCAAAGCGCGAATCTTGCAGGATATCGGCGAACAGGCTAAGACCACGGTCGATATCTTTGGCCAGCAGCGACAGAGACACGGTACTTCCCGTGCCGCCGGCAGTGGCATCGAGGCGTGCCCCCAAGAAGTCGAGTTCCTCGGCAATGGCGGTCGCCGTGCGTGTTGTCGTCCCCTTGTCGAGCAGACGGGCAGTCATGTCGGAAAGCCCGGCTTTCTCCTCCGGATCGTAGGCCGAACCCACTTTAAAACGGACGCTGATCGCGGCAATGGGCAATTTCTCTTTGGGTGACACGACCACGGTCAGGCCGTTAGGCAGGACCATAGTTTGGGATGGAATATGGAGCGCCATCGTCTCCGCCGCCAGTGCGGCTCTGCCATTGGTCAACGCTAGCAGGATCGCCACCAGCGAGAGACACCGCACGAGCCGTGGCGCCCTGCTTGTCATGGTGGCATCGAAGTGTGCATCGGCGGTGTTGTCTGTCATTACCCCATGTATTTTTGTCCCCATTAGCCCGCCTTTGGGGGGCTCATCGGCACGATGGTGACCACGGTGCGATTGGTTTTGGTGAGATAGGTGCGCGCTACGCGGGCGACGTCCTGCTTGGTCACGCGTCGCAAGCGCTCGATATACTCATTGATGACCTTGTATGACTGCAGGATGTGAAACGATCCGATGGTGAACCCCTGCTGCTGGATCGAGTCCTGTCGGAACACAAACCCGCTCAGCGTCTGATTGATCGCCTTCTCTAGCTCGCGATCGGCGATCGACTCCGCGGTCACCTGCTCGATCTGCTCGTAGACTGCCGCCTCAACCTCCGCCGGCGTTTTCCCGGCCTGCACCATAGAGACAATGGTAAACAGACCGGGATCAATGCGCAGGTCCGCGTTGGCACTGATAGACGTAGCGAGCTGGCGCTCGTAGACCAAGTCGCGATAGAGCCGAGAGCTTTGCCCCTGACTGAGAATCTGGCCCAACACCTCCAGTGGCAGGGCGTCGGCATGCTCAAAGGCCGGGATATGATAGGCCATGGCCAGGGCGGCGAGCGCCGTCGGCCGCGGGATCTCGGCGCGGTGCTCACCCAACTGCGGGGGCTCAGGGGGACGCACAGGCGGCGGCGGCGGCCCCTGTGGAAGCGATTCGAAATAGCGGCGTACGGCCGCCATGGTCTGGCTGGGGTCGACATCCCCGACGATGATCACCGTGGCATTGTTCGGAATGTAGTAGGTCTTGTAGTGCGCCTCCAGCTCCTCGCGTGTGATGGCCTCGATATCACTCATCCAGCCGATGGTCGGCCAGTGATAGGGGTGCGCCTTGTAGGCCAAGGCGCCCAACACCTCGTACATCGGCCCCGTTGGGGTATTCTCCCGCAGCCGCCGCTCTTCCTTCACCACCTCGCGCTCAGCCTTGATCTCATTTGGTTCGAGCAGCAGATGCGCCATCCGGTCGGCCTCGAGATCTAGGGCCAACTCCAGGCGGGCAGAGGGCAGCACCGAGTAATAGGCGGTCATGTCATTGGAGGTAAAGGCGTTCTGGGTACCGCCGTAGCGCTGGATCAATTGCGTATAGAGCCCTGGGCCATATTTCGGCGTGCCTTTGAACATCATATGCTCGAGGAAGTGGGAGATCCCCGTGATCCCTGGGCGTTCGTTACGCGAGCCGACGCGATACCAGACTTGCACGGTCACCAACGGCACGGCATGATCTTCCAGGATCAGGACTTGGAGGCCGTTCTCTAATCGCCACTCTTTGATGTCCAAGTGAAACCCTTCTTCCGCCCATCCTAAACTGCAGCCGATGATCAGAGAGGTCACCAACAACATTATGAGCCTGCGACACCCATGTCGCTTCATACGCTACCCCTAACGAGAAAGCCCAACTGCGGTCGCAATTGGGCTTTCTCGATGGCTCGAATGCAAATGGTGATACGAGGTTACTTTTTTTCGAGGGTTTTGCCGGTCTTCACCGACTGAGCCACCTTCTCGGGCGCGGCAGGAACAGCGTCGGTGGTAGCCACCCGGTCGCTGCTGATTTGCGGCTCGTCACTCTTCACCATTTGGGCTTTGGTATGCCCGGCACACTCGGCAAACGCGAAGGACATACTGGCCACCACCACGAAGGCGGCCACGAGAATCGTCGCCACGAGTTTCATACGTGTCACCCCCTTACGATGTGACTCCTTCCTTCCAACACCATCGATAGGCTCGGCTCATCCCACCATCGGCCACTTTAACAAAGGCATCTGCGAAAAGTCAAGCGTCGGTTTTTCCCAACACGTTAGCCTTCCCCGCTCTCCTCTCCACTATCCTCCTTATGGCATTCATGGCAGACGGGGCGGACAATCGCCTCCTCCAGAAACAGTACTGAGGGGTCACGGACCGGATGTGATTGATGACAGCCGATACACTCAAAATGCATGTTGCGGTGGTTTGGGTCATTGTGAAACGCACCCGCGCGCGTCTTCGACTGCCCGCCATCCGTGTGACACTTGAGGCAGGTGCGGTCGCCCAGGGGAAAACGCAGATGATCGGGCTCTTTGAAATTGCCAATGAAGTACTGGACGGTATCCCATCCGGCCATGGCTTTGACGATGAGCTTGTCGGTGTGGGTCGCCCCGATGTGGCAATCGATGCATTTGACCTCCCCCTTGTGGAGATGGGCGCCAGCGAGCGCCACCATCCGAGGGGTGTCGGTCATGAAGTTCTTGAAGATATCCTCGTGCAGATGGCAGGCGATGCAAAAGCGATTATCCTCTTCGAGGTAATCGGTGACTTCGATCGATGCCACAAAGCTCACGAAACCAAAGGCTAGCAGAATTGCTATCCACTTCAGCCAGCGCACGCCTGCCCCCACTTTGATGCGAGACATCGGCCCCCTCGCCCACCGGGAGAGGGCTGCGGGAAGGAGAACCAAACGGCTCGATCGTCCCCTGTGGCCCTTACCCTACCCCCCTCCCGGTGGGCAAGGGGATGATAGTCTACTTCACCGCCACTGTCACCGGATCAGAGAAGGCAATCCGTCCTGAGGGTCCCGAGCGACCACCCGGAGGCTCCTCCAGTTTGCCGGTTTTCATCTCATCGGGATCCTCCGTGCCATAGAGAAAAGCTGCGGTGATCGTATACGTGCCTGGATCGATTGGCGCCCGCAAGGTCCAGGTAACCTTCGTCGTTGGGAGAACCTTCTTCTCGACGTCCGCCTTCGCCTGCACTAGTATAAAGCTTAAATTTTTCTTCTCATTTGCGCGCTTATCGAGCCACCAGGACTGCTCTTTGCCATCGGCCCCGATGACCGCGGGCTTCCCCACCACGTACCAGCCGTCAGCTGCGATCGGACGGGCCTGGAGGCGTAAGGGCAGGTCCACCAGAAAAGCACCCACCACAGGCCCCATGCCCCCCTTGGTCTCAACCGTCACCTCGATCGTTTGGCCTGGCTTCGCAGTAGTAGGTGCCTTGAGGGACACGCTGGAGTTCCCATCCACCCACTTCGCCAGGTCCAAAATGGCTTTCCGCTTGTCCTCAGGGACCAACTTGTAGCCTTTATCGGCGGATTCGATGGCTTTGTAGTGCTTGTTAGTGGGCAACTCGCCCGTCGAGAAGTCTGGGGGGCGCTCCGGGGTATACTCAGCTTTCAGCATCGAATGGCAGGTCGCACAGTTAGGAGCCAGGTCTGTCACGAACAGTTGCGGGCCAGCAGGATATCCGGCTGCCATTCCGGCCAGGCCCACGAACAAGACGATTGCACTCAGACTGACCAGCATCATGCCGCCGCGGTGCTTCATACCTCCACCTCCTCTGTGCTCATGGGTTCGCTCAGTGGTCACCGCCCGTCCTCTTGCTGTAGACAAAGACCGCGCGCCGCTCCGAAAAATTCCTTGCATCTCGCTCATCTCAACCGTTGCTCCCAGAAGCAGGATCGGAAAGACCTCCCAGTGCACTGATTCCAAAAGAACTCAACAGACTGCAGAGAGTGAGCTCATAGGACCAAGTCTATCTCTCGCCATTGAGACGACGCGCTACCGAAGGATTGGGGTCTGACCCCAGCTTACCTGGCCCGCCGGGCGGTGGCAGGCGGGACTATGTTGTTCAGGCGGAGATAGACGACGAGCTGTCCGTAGTGATTGGCAATCTGGTAGATCGGCCCTATCCAGAACCCGTAGCGCGTCACCATCCGGTCCCCGAAAGGATACTTCACGGGCTCAAGCAGCTGGGCGTCGGTCAGCGACACAAAATTTTCCTTTCCTGCCTGAAACGTCTGCTTCAAGAGACCGACGACTTCCGCCTTCGTCATGGTCTTGTGCGGTTGGCCCGACTCGCTCTTGACTCCTTTAGCAGTGTCGATGAAGCGTTGCACGACCCCGGCGACGTGGACCAACTGATCGCCAAACGCCTGTACCTCCGGTGTCGGCTTGAAATCATAACGCTCCTCGGGCATCGCTTCGGCGACGTCGATAATGTCGCCAGCAGCCCGATCCCAGGTGGCCGAGAGTTCTTTGGCCAGGCCGGGCGAAGTGCTTTGCGCGAAGAGCGAAGACGCAGTGACTGCGGCCATAACGATGCAGAGAACCATGCGAGTGCAGGTTAGGTTTTTCATGTTCGACTCCCCGCAGATTCATCCCCCTGAGGTGTACCCCCCTAGTCGTGCACATACACCTCCTCATACTTCACGGTGCGCCACA
>JBKPCR010000244.1:0-3028 GCA_046727435.1 bacterium
GTCTTGTAGCCGTTGGCGCGCAGGTACTTCAGCACCTCCTGCATCGGCAGGTACGTGAGCTCGGTGTAGGGCCGCTTCCAGCGCGGATCCCTGGCCGCCTCGAGCCACTTCCTCGCTTCGGCATTGAACTCGTCCACCGACATGCCGGTGAGCGTGGCGACAAGGATCTTCTCGAGGTCTTTCATCGAGAGCTTCGCCATCGCCTCGCGGTTGCCGGACACCACGGTCTTGAAGGGTTCGACCGTCGCGAGCTCCGGCTTCGCCTTGACCACCGCTGGCACCCGCTCCAGGCAGTACATCACCTGGCTGTACATCGGGTGCTCGACCCACAGGGTTCCATCCTGGTCGAACGTGGCGATCCGTGCCTCGGGAGGTACGAATGTCGGACTCGACTGGTCGGTGGTCGCCTGCACGAACGCGACGATGGCCTGCTTCGCCGGTCCGTCGTTCCACGAGGGCAGCGGCTCAGTCTGCGCCAACGCCTGTGCACCGATGGCCAGCAGCGCGACGAGCGTGAGTACGTGCCAACATCGGGGACGACGTGCTGTGAATCTCATAGCAGCCTCCTTTTTCGATGGGTAGATGGAGAATCGTGAACGTCAACCGCAACTACGGTGCACGCGCCGATCCGATCTGCGGTGCACAGACCGGTTTGGCCATGCCTTGAAAGACCGTCACGCCATTGCCGCCGTAACGGGACGCTTACGTAACAACGTGCCAAGCGCCCATCCACCGGCAGAAGCGCGCACAGGACCCGCAGGGCGCTGCATCGATGACAACCCACTCTGGTCGCGGTCATCCCCGTGCCTTCGGCCGCACCCCGAAAAACATTTCGAGGACCTTGTCCCTTCCGATCACGCGGACGAGTTCGTGCATCGTGCAGTACATCAAAATCAGCGCGACCAGGATGATTTGGATGGCCCAGAAATGCGGCCATACGATCTCCGCGAACAACTTCTGGTTGCCAGCGACAAAGCTACCGGCCTGCCTCCAGAAGTCGACCAGGCGTTCCAGATAGTGGATGAGCATGGCCACCAGGACGTAGATCGTGGTTTTCCAGGCGACGTTGTATGCCAGCGGTTTGTCGGGATAGCGATTGATGAATGGCAGCATGTCCGCAATCAGCACCGCCTTGCCGAGGATCAGGGCGGCCAGCGTCACCGACAACGACGAGTTGACCCGGAGGCCGGTGCCCTTGAGCATCAAGACGCGGATCAGCGCGACCATGTGGAGCGCGACGAAGAAAAAGATCGTCGGTGGGAGCAGCGCTTCGAACTCCTCTTTCAGTTTCGTGGCTAGTTTGCTCATGGTGCGCCTCATTTGGCGTGTCCGCCGCACTCTCGATTCTTCGGTAGGTGATAGGCACCACCACGATGCCCCTCAGCGCGTCCTGGCTGACCGCCACGGACCCGATTCAGGGGAACCGCGAGCGAGACCCACAGCAGACGGGCGGCCCGTGCGGACCGCCCGCTGCGCATGGTGAACGCCATTCGACATCTCGTGCCGCAGTCCCCCTCAGGCGGAACGGCACGATCCCGCCCTACTGCATCCGCACAAACACCACGTCGAAGCGTTGCTGCAGGGCCGCTTGGAAATAGATGCCCGCGAGCTGGTCGCGCTTTGGATCATAGGTCAGCGTGTACGTGCTGCCAGGGTAGCCAGGGGCGCGGAGCTCGACGAACACCCTCAACGTCGAGCTGTCGCGTGTGGCTTCAGCCCTGGCGACGGGGATCGGCCGGGGATTGAGATACACCACATCGATCTTGCCGCTGGCCTCGACGTCCCGGATGTCGAGGATATAGCCGCCATCGGGCCGGAGCCAGCGGCCGCTCAGCGCCCGAAAGCCAGACTCGACCGAATCGCCAGTCGCGGCCAGGGAACTCCTCGGTGCAGGCGAGGAGGGCAGGGGCAAGCCCATGCCTCCTGGCTGTCGGCCTCGAAGCAGCACGAAGGTGGCGACGATCCCCACCACCAGTACAAGCGTCACGGTGAGGACAGGCAAGCGTCTCACGCCAGACTTGGTGGAATGTTCGCGGCTTGACGGCCGCCGGCGTTTGAGTGTGGTCACGGTCCCTCTCAAGTCCTCCTCCAGGCGATGATCGCGATGAAGCTGCCACCGCCACAGACATCGCTGAACATTCCACGATACCTTCGGTCACGACAGCCACTGAAAACCGGGGCGGATCGGCGGGTCAGCTCACGACTGTTCCGAGACCGATTGGCGCCCAGGGCCATGATCCGAGGGCACTGCCTCCACCCCTTGCCGAATAAATTGTGCCGGTTAGAAGCGCATCTGCAGGCGCAGCCCGGTCAGGAACGCGGTGGTGGCGCGTTTGCCTGCCGGTTCGATGACTTGGATATCCGGCGTCACATACAGCCAGGGGGTCGCGGCGATGTTGTAAAAGATTTCCAGCCCGATCTCGTCGCCCGAGAGGACAATCTCCGGCAGGTGGTTGCTGAAGTTGGTGTAGTAGAAGCCGATGCCATAGCGGTCCAGATCTCGCCCGGGGAGCATGCCCTGACCCGCGATGCCAAAGCTGTAGAACTGTTCAAGAATGTTGGTGTTCCGATTGCCAAAGCCAATCCTGCCGAAGATGCCGATGCCTTGGGACCCGTCCGCCTTCGTCGTATACAAAAACTGATCGAAGTTATAGTAGGCGGCCCAAGAGCCCGACGTCTTGCTGATCTGGACCTCGCTGAGGGCGTTGCTGGGTGAGATCTCCCCACGAATAATCTCCCCGATCGGGATCGCTGTACGCGGATCCTGGGCAAGGGAAGTGAACGATTGGCTGCTCCAGATGCCGCCGATCAATTGGTGCCCGGGCAGGCCGAAGGGCTTGATCCCCACCCGGAGCTCCGCGTCCAACACGACCCCCTCGTCGAAGAGGGTAGTGAAGCCGGCGCTATTGGCGGTCCCCCCCGGGCTCGCGGCGGTAAACGTGAACTGCACCGACTCGGTGGGCAGCACGATCAATCCGGCGCCCAACGTCGAATACGGGAAGGTATTGAAGAGCACCGGATTCGGCCC
>JBKPCR010000245.1:0-18527 GCA_046727435.1 bacterium
CTCCAGTGTTTGACGACAGGCTTGTGCTCAAGCGTGATGCATTCTCGCCAATTTCACCTCAGATCCTCGATCCTGGCAGGCATCTGGTCAGCTCATTCTGTTTCCGGCGGCTTTCCAGAGGCCTCACCGACTCCACGAGGCAGAGCCCCCATAGGCTCCCGAGATGGAGCCTGAGCCACCACCCCATGAGGCTGAGCCGCCGTAGTGCCCAGTGGCGGAGCCTGAGCCATGACTCCACGAGGCGGAGCCACCGTAACGCCCGGTGACTGAGCCCGAGCTATACCCCCACGCCGGGGGGCGGCCATAGTAGGCCCCATGGTAGGCGCCGCCATACCCCCAGGCAGCGGTGCCGCCCCAGCCCCCGTAGGTGTGGTAGCTGCGATAGGCAACCCAGGCTTCGGCCGGAAGTGATACGGACAACGCGACGATCACGCCCATCAGCAGCACTAGGAACTTTGTTCGGTTCATGATGCTTCACCTCCCTCTGCTCGGGTCTTTACTGAGCCTTTTGGCCTGCCGGGGAATCAAACGCAATCTGTGTGGCGTTACTGGGAGTTTTGAACACAAAACGGCTGGCAGCGAGCCTGGGCTTGAGGTTCCAGTCGGCGAAATCGACCAGAAAGCGCGGGAAATTCTGCACCGTCGTGTAGGTCACCACCAAACGCCGTGGCAGCGCGCTCTTGCCCGTTGCGATCCAGATTTCCCAATTGACCCCCGGACCCGTGAACGCCAGGTGCTCGCACGGCACCCCATCCACCGTGGCCGGTCCCACCACGAGGGCACTGGTCAGGTCTTTGGTCAGCACGGCGTAAGGGTCGCTGAACATGACGTCGGCGGAGGGGAAGTAGATACCGGTGTTGTCCATCACGCCCTTCAACATCGCATCGATCGTGTCTGGTGCGCCGGCAACAGAGTACACACGAGTCTTCGGAGCGAAGGCCGCGATGTACGTGCCGTCATAATAGAATTCGAAGTTGGGCGCCTCGCCCGTGACGTGTACGCGGAGCTTGTTCGGCCGTTGCAGGGCGACCTCGGAGGCGGCGAACAGCGTGATAAATTGGCCCGTGTTGGCGGGAACTTCCACCGTGCTGCGGGACCGGTAGGTAAAGGCCTTGGCCGCGCCCAGTGTTGCACTCATGCGCTTCAGCAGGTCGAGGGCCCGCTGCTCTATGATCGGGGTGGGCGCTGGCGTCTGCGGCGCCTCCTGAGCTGTCGCGCCGGCGGGAGCCTGGGCTTGCTGGGCGGGCCCTAGAGCCGGCAATGCAAGAACGATTACGGCTATCAGGATGGCCTGCGGCGACTTGTTTGCGAAGCCATTCTTCATGCGCGCTATCCGCTCTATTGGCATGATCAGTCCCCTCGATTGGTATACACTTGCATTTCGCCGAAGAGGGCGTCCCGGTCAGGGTTCCCCGAGCTCATAGCGGTGGTGCCGTTCACTTAATCTGGCAATAGGAGGTCGGCGGGCGTGGCGGCGCCGGTCGTTAAGGGGAGATACTCCTGGCCATCCGCCTTGAAAAGAGATCCATGGCGTTCTGGACATCACCCCATTCCCACTGCGCTGCCGCCTTGATACTCCCACCGCCGGCTCCCCTAGCGACCGCAGCGGCGAGAAGTTGCCCCGTGGCGGCATCCGTCAGCTTCGCTTCAGCCTGCAGCGAGCCCGCAAAGACTTGCTTTCCAGTGGCCAGTGAGCCGACCGTACTGAGGACGCGAGCCTGGGGGACGACCAATGAGATCGGGCGCAGACCGGGCGTGGCCGCCTCTGCATCCGTGATCGCCACCTGCAGCTTCATCACCCCCGGCCCGGGGGTGGCAACGATCTGGAACTTCTCACCGAACTCCTTTTCCAAGGCGCCGTTGAAGTAGGTGGTCAGTGCTTGCTGATCCGACAGCGCAACCTTCAGAAGGTGCTGCTACTCGCGCACCGCCGCCCGTGATGCCAAGCGCTGAATGGCCACGGCGATGTCGCGGCTGAGCGTTCCGATCATCTGGTTCATGGCCAGCACCATCGCCTCATAGTCTCGCCCGCCCACCGGGGTATTGAGAGACGTCCGCTGAGTCATCAGTTGTCGCTCGGCGCCATCCAGGATGCTCCAGAGCGCCAGTAACACGCTCTCACCACCCAGCCCGCCGTCGAAATTCAACACCTCCACCTTGACCTGATAGTCGACGGGAGAGGACCGCGGCCAAGCATGCAGCAGGATATGATCCGTGGGGATGAGGAGGGCCAGATTTTCGGCGAGCACGCGGGACACGTTGTCCTGCAGTGGTTCGGCCCAGCGATCGAACTCGCCGAGGGTTAATTGGTTGCGGCTCGCACGGGTCACGATCTGCGGCCGATCCAGATATTTCGGGAACGTGATCGGTCCCAGCCCGATGACCGGGCCCCGCTCTGCCGCCGTAGCCGGGGTCGTCTCTGACGCGCTCAGGGGGTTCAAGACATAAAAGCGCGACGGCGTGCTCGCACACGCGCCCAGCGCAAGGAGCGAGATCACCAGCGTCACCAGAGCTAGTCGCCACAGGAAAGGGCGCATATCCTACCTCCGACTGCCAGCTTTGCCGTAGACCAGGGAGTCTGGATTCCGTTCCAGGTAGTCGGCCAGCAGGCGAAAGGAGCGAGCGGCTCCTGAAAACTCCTGGAGCGTCTTATTCGTATCCTGCAGCACCCTGACCACATCGCCGTCCACCACCTGCTGCATGCGCGCGATCGTCGCCCGCAGCCGCGTCGAGGTTTCCATGAGGTTGTCCGCCATCGGCGTCACCCGCGCATCCACATGGCGCAGGAGCTGCTGGCTGTCCTTCATGGTGGTACGCAACCCTTCAAGTGTCCTCTGGATGCCGTCGGACATGGGCCCCACCTGCGCATCGACCCGCCGGACAAGTTGCTGACCGTCCCGCACAAGCGCCGTGGCGGCTTCGAGCGCGTGGTTCAGGCGCTCGGCCACCTGGGCCGTCTGCTGATCGACACGCTGGACCGACTGCTCCGCCACCTGCGCCGTGGCACTCAGACGCTGGAGGAGATTTTTGACGTCCGGGCTGTGAATGAGGGTATTGAGGCCCTCGGCCGAGTGCGCGAGCTGACCGACCAGCTGCGCAATCGGCAGTTGCCGGATTTCGGTCAGGGCTTGTGTGACGTTCTGGGCCATCTCCTGCATCGTGGTAGGCATGGTCGGAATTTCCGGGACCTTGCCGTCGCCCACGAAGCGGATCGGGGTGTCAGGATAGAAGCCTAGCTGCACGATGAGCTGCCCGGTGACGATGCTCTGCATCTCCAGTTGCGCGCGGAGACCGCGCTCGATCAGCGGTTTGAGGAGCTGTCCATGCACGTCGATCTGTCGACCCACCTGGGTCATCCTCCCAGGTTCGATCTGGATGAAGACCGGAATGCGAAACTCGTTCTCCGAGGTCAGGAACTGCAGCTGGATGTCGGTCACGGAGCCCACTTTCACCCCCTGAAACTCTACCGGGGCGCCGACGTTCAGGCCTTTCACCGAGCCCTCGAAGTAGGCCACGAAGGTACGCTTCTCGGTCAGCCACTCGGCGCCGCCCAAGAGCAGGACCCCGATGACGATCAAGGCCACGGCCCCGACGACAAACGCCCCGATTAGTTTTGGGTTCACCCGATTCACGACGCTGCTCCTTTCTTGGATGGACCGCCGCCTGACCGGTCCGTCAGGCCGTCTGCGCGCTCACTTCGCCGCGGGTGAGAAACGTCCGGACCTTCGGATCAGGGCAGGTCTCGCGCAGTTCCTTCGGGTCCCCACTCGCAATCATGGTTTTGGTGTCGGCATCGAGGAAGACCGAGTTGTTCCCAATCGTGAAGATGCTCGCCAATTCGTGCGTCACCACCACCACGGTGGCGCCGAGACTATCCCGCAGCTCGAGGATCAGCTCATCCAACAGCCGTGAGCTGATCGGGTCCAGCCCCGCCGAAGGTTCATCGAAAAACAGAATATCCGGATCGAGTGCCATGGCGCGGGCCAATCCGGCACGTTTTTGCATGCCCCCGCTGATCTGTGAGGGATAGTAGTCCTCGAAGCCGGCCAGCCCGACCAGAGCCAGCTTCAACGCGACCTGCTTGCGAATCTGGGCGGCGCCCAAATCGGTATATTGCTCGAGCGGCAGGGCCACGTTCTCCGCCAGCATCATCGAGCTCCATAAGGCGCCGCGTTGAAAGAGCACGCCGAAGCGGCGCTTGAGGCGATCTTGGGCCTCAGGAGGGGCCTCCCAGAAGCTCTCGCCATCGATCAACACCTCCCCCTGGGCTGGGGGCTTCAAGCCGATGAGATGGCGCAGCAGGGTGCTCTTGCCGCACCCACTGCCGCCCATGATGATGAAGATGTCCCCGCGCCGCACCGTGAAGGTCAGGCCGCGCTGGATGATAAAGCTCCCATAGGCCATGGTCAGGTCGTGCACCGTGATGTGAGCCTCGGTTGAGGTCATGGCGGTGTGCCCCCTCCTTTGCTACCACACCCGAAAGAAGATGACGGTCAGGATGGCGGAGGCCAGGATGATGCAGACGATGCTGGTCACCACCGCCGAGGTCGTGGCCTGTCCCACCGCGGCGGCGCTGCGGCCACACTGCATGCCGCGTAAACAGCCCGCCAAGGCCACCAGCAGGCCGTATACGCTGCTCTTGATTAGGCCTTGTGCACAGGCGCTGAGCGTCAGCGCGGCGCGCGTCTGCTGGAAGTATTCCACCGGAGAAATCTGCAGTACGGCGACGCCGATGAGGGCTCCGCCCAGGATGCCCAGGAGGTCAGCATATAGCGTTAAGAGCGGCATCATCATCACCAATGCCAGCATCCGCGGCACCACCAGGAATTCCATGGGCGAGAGGCCGAGGGTGGGGTCAGGGCATCGATTTCTTCGTTCACCGTCATCGTGCCCAGCCGCGCCGCAAAGGCGGCCCCCGTCCGACCGGCCATAATGATGGTGGTCATCATCGCCCCCATCTCCAGCGTCATCGCCATACCCACGAGATTCGCCACATAGATCTGCGCCCCAAACATGGCAAGTTGGACCGCCCCGATGAAGGCCAGGATGGCCCCCACCAGAAAACAGATCAAGCTCACGATCGGCAAGGCCTGGGCACCGCACTCCTGGATGAGCCCTATGAGCTCGACGGGGCGGAAGCGGGCCCTGCCGCGGAGGAATTGCCCCAGAGCGAGCACCGCTTCACCCACGAACCCGAGCAGGTCACCCACCGACGCGATCATGGCAAGCGTCTCCTGGCCCACTCGGTCGAGGAAGGGTTCCTGTATAGCCTCACGGCGGGCCCCCTGGCGTTCCGGCACGGCGGTGGCAAGGTGCAACAGCCGTCTTAACCCCTCGGGGAGCCCCTCCTGACCCACCACAATCTGGCGCTGCGCCCCGAATGCCATGAGCTCAAGCAAGAAGGTCACGAGAGCACTATCCCAAGCGGTGAGTTCGGAGGTATCAAACGTCATGCGCTGTACACGTGGTATCGCCTCGATCTGCTGTTCCACGTCGGTGAGCGCTGGGACCTCGTCCTGCAGCCGCCAGCTGCCAGAAAGTTCTATCAGCAGTGTGTCCGCCGTCGGACGGCTGCAGTGCAACTCACCGCACCCGGGGGTCGCATCTACCATGCCATTCACTGGTCGTCCTTTCGTCGATCATTACGCAGCTTTGCGTGAGTTTCTGGCCCTCATGGGGAGGTCAAGCGCCGACGATCACGAAGGCCCCATCGCTCTCCGCCACCACCGCTGACATCTTGCCGGTATCCTCATGTGCATTATGTGCGCTGGGAATCCCGCGGGACCACCTGCTCAGCATTCCCGAGGCCGGAAGGGCCGTTCACTCCGACGCGTCCTCTCCGATGGCCCTGCTGATTGCTTCGATCAGCGTGCCCTGATCGAAGGGCTTCCGCAGGTAGCCGACGGCACCCGCTCTCTGCACCCGCTCGCGCGTTGACACATCGTCATAGGCCGTGATGAACACGATCGGGATGAGTACCCCTGAGGCCGCCAGGTATTCCTGAAGCTGAAGCCCTGACATTCCCGGCAGGTGGACGTCCAGCACCAAGCAAGCCGTCTGGGCCCTATAGTCGGCATCGAGGAACTCATGCGCCGTGGCGAACGTTTCCACCGTAAACCCGGCTGACTGCAACAGCCGTTGCAACGCCCTGCGGACGGAAGCATCATCATCGATCACGGCGATCACCGGCGCGGTCTGGCGCATGTGGCCCTCGGCTCTCTAGGCCGGGTCAGCCACGCATGGGGGTCCGGCCGCTGCACAAGGCACAGCCCTCTGAGCAGAGGAGACCGCGCGTCGGAGCGCAGCTCCTGGTCAAAGATTCCATCATCTCTTAGATTGAGAATATAATAGGATAGGGGAATGCTGGATATTGGACTTTGGTCCCGGGGTGATAGGCCTTATGGCACGGCCAGGCTGACCTCTTCCGCCAGATGATGCCGTGTAGCGTTGTCGTGGGACACCGACCTGCTGGTGGGCCAAAAGCGGCCCGTTAAGCTTCACGGCACTGCGTGTTGAAGGGCTGCTCCGCGACCTCTCGGCCGCCCTCGCGACCGTGCCGACCATGTCGCCGGCGGCTGAGGCTCTAGCAAGCAGATCGAGAGGGTGTGATTTATGGGCAACGGGGTCCTGAGGCGAGATGATGGCGCGTGCCTACCGCTCTACGGCTGGGCTCAGCCCTCAATCCGCACGGCGTTGACAGGGTTTGTGGTCGCGGTGGCCTACTACCTCAGTGCCAGAGGTGGGCTCGCACTGACATTCCCGCCCGACAACCTCGTAGCGTTTTGGCCTCCGGCCACGATTCTCCTGGTTGCCCTGCTGATGACACTACCGTGCCGAGGGTGGGGGGTATTGCTGGCGTCGCTGCCGCCCCATGTGATCGCCATGATGCAAGTTGGGAGGTGGGGGTCTTTCTCACTGGTCTTTGGCTTCCTCACGTGGCTCGGAGCCTGGATCGCCGTGGTCGCCTTGCGACGCGTGAGGGGTGAGCCGTGGCGGTTTGCCAGCCTCCAGGACTTTTATCTCTTTGCGCTGTGCGCAGTCATCGGTGGGCCCGTGGTCGTGGCCTCTGCCGGCACAGCGCTTCAGGTGTTAGCACAGGGAAGAGCAGGCTTCTGGGCGACCTGGCGCATGTGGTTTCTTGCTAATGCCTTGGCGCACCTCACGCTGAGCCCCGCCCTGCTGATTTGGATTACGGGCGGCATCGGCTGGCTGAAATCGGTGTCGCCGAGGCGTTACGGGGAGGTGTGTCTGTTGTCGATTGCACTCCTCGCCGTCGGACTCAAAGCCTTTGGAGGAGAGCCGGGCGGGCCTGACAACCTGCCGTTGTTACTCTATGCGCCGATACCGTTGCTCCTTTGGGCGGCGATCCGATTCGGAGCTCGCGGTGCTGCGAGCGCCCTAAGTTTCATCGCATGCCTGTCGATCTGGAACGCTGTCCATGGTCGAGGGCCCTTCACCGAGCAGTCACCGGCAGAGAATGTGCTCACCCTACAGCTCTTCCTCATCGGGGTGGCGGTATCCCTGCTCGTCCTGGCGATCCTCATCCAGGAACGCCAACGAACCGAGGAAGCACTGCGGGAAAGCGAGGCGCGCTTCCGCATGATGGCCGATACGGCGCCCGTAATGGTCTGGATGTCGGGTATTGACGCCCGTTGTACCTTCTTCAACAAGTTGTGGCTGGATTTTACCGGCCGTACGATGCTGCAGGAGATGGGCAATGGTTGGGCAGAAGGGGTGCACCTGGAGGATGTGGCGCGTTGCATTAACACTTACCAATCCTCCTTCAAGACGCGCCAGCCCTTTACGATGGAATATCGCTTGCGGCGGGCGGATGGGGAGTATCGTTGGGTGGTCGATACGGGCGTTCCGCGCATGACGCCGGAAGGGACCTTTGCCGGGTACATTGGCTCGTGCATCGACATCACCGCGCGTAAGCTGGCCGAAGAGGGACTGCGGGCAAGCGAGGAACGATACCGCACGATCGTCGAACAGCAAACCGAGCTCATTTGCCGGTATCGACCCGATACCACGCTCACCTTCGTCAATGAAGCCTACTGCCGGTATTTTGGGAGAACGCGTGAGGAACTCATCGGCCAAAGCTTCCTATCCCTGATCCCCGACGAGGCGCGTCAAGCGGCCCAGGAGCACGTTCACTCGCTCTGCGAAACACCCCGCGTTCAGCCTTACGAGCACCCGGTCCTCGGCGCCAACGGAGAAATCCGCTGGCAGCAATGGGCGGATCATGTGATTCTCGACGACAACGGTCGCACCATAGAGTTGCAGGCCGTCGGGCGGGATATCACCCAGCGCAAGCAGGCCGAGGCGGCGTTGCGCCTGAGCGAAGAACGCTATGCGCTGGCCGTCAACGCCGGGAAAGTTGGCGTCTGGGATTGGGACATCCGCGCCGGCGCCATCTACCTCGATCTCAGCTTAAAGGCCCTGCTCGGCTACGAGGATGACGAAATCCCCAACCAGCTGGAGGCATGGGTTGGCCATGTGCATCCTGAGGACCGTGACCGGGTGATGCAAGTGGCACAGGTCTGTCTGGAAGGGGGCCTGCCACAATACGAGATCGAGCACCGCATGGTGCATAAGAATGGCGGCATCCGGTGGTTTCTGGCGCGTGGCACGGTATTCCGCGACGCCGACGGCCGGCCGTACCGCATGGTCGGCACTGATACCGATATCACCGAGCGCAAGACAGCCGATGAGGCACTGCGTAGCGCCGAAGCGAAGTTCCGCGCCGTGTTTGAGGCCAATTTCGTGCCGCTATGCTTCTGGCACGAGGACGGACGCATCCTGGAGGCCAACGATGCCTACCTACGCCTGACCGGCTTCACGCGTGCGGAACTCGAGGCTGGCCAAGCCCGTTGGGATGCGCTGACGCTTCCGGAGGAGGTCTATCTTACTGAACGCGCCGCGGCAGAACTGGCCGCGGGGAAGGAGAGCAGTACGCCGTATGAGAAGGTGTATCAATTGCGCGATGGGCGACGTATTCCGGTGTTGCTTGCCGGCGCGTTGCTGGCGGGGTATGCGGATCGAGGCGTGGCATATACCATCGATTTGAGCGAGCTCAAGCGGGCGGAAGCGGCATTGCAGAAAGCCCAGGCCGAACTGGCACATGCCGCGCGGGTGATGACCATGGGGGAGCTCTCGGCCTCCCTGGCGCATGAACTGACGCAGCCGCTGACGGCCATCTTGAGCAACGCCCAGGCGGCGCTGCGGTTTCTCAACCGTCCATCATCAGATCTGGATGAGGTGCGCGCCATCCTGGCGGATATCGTTGCCGATGATCAACGGGCGGGCGAAGTCATCCAACGCTTGCGCGGCTTGCTGACGAGGAGTGAACTCGAACGGCTACCGCTCGACCTTAACGAGGTCATTCGAGACGTGATCAGGCTGATTCACAGTGAGGTCGTGATAAAGAATGTGACGCTGGTCCTCGATCTGGGCAGTGACCTCCCGCCCGTGCCAGGAGACCGCGTACAGTTACAGCAGGTCATCCTGAATCTGCTCATCAATGGTGTAGAGGCCATGAGCGCGGTCGAGGATCGGTCACGACAGCTCCTGATCCGATCGTGCAGACATGGGGCCGGAGGCACGCTGGTTACGGTTCGCGACGTTGGCATCGGTCTTGATCCACAGCAGGCAGAACAGATCTTCGACTCCTTCTATACGACGAAGCCCAAGGGCATGGGGCTGGGGCTGTCAATCAGCCGGTCGATTATCGAGGCCCACGGCGGGTGGTTATGGGCCTCACCAAACACGGGATATGGAACCACGTTTCAATTCACGCTGCCGGCTGCCGGTGAGGATGTGGTATGACGGCTTCGAAGCCATTCAGCATCGCCACAGGCCATCTGCTCGGTCAGCCAGGGGAATTGGCCATGTAGCATATTCGACCGCAGTGGTTTGAAGCCGTCGCGTGCCCACGAATGGGTCACCTGCCGTGGCCCGCATGGTCCCACAAGTTGTGCCATGTTAGTCCGACCGCTGCACAAGGCATAACCCTCTGAGCAGAGGGGGCCGCGCGTCGGAGCGCAGCTCCTGGTCAAAGATGCCATCATAGGGCAGATCGAGATTTTACTATGGGAGGCGCTAGCATTGGACTTTAGTCCAGGGGTGCTAGGCTCTGAGGCGCGGTCAAGCCGATCTTTTCGGCCAGCAATACCAACTGCGCCACCGAGGACACTTGCATTTTCTGCATGACCTGCGCCCGGTGGGATTTGACTGTCTTCTCGCTCATCCCCAGCTCCGCCGCAATCTGCTTGTTCAGCAGCCCGGCAACGACCAGGCCCAAGACATCGCGCTCCCGCGGTGTCAACCGATCTGCCCGCTGCTGAATGGCCTGCAGCGTTGCCCGCACCTCACGGGCCTGCCGATCCCGGGCAATCGCCGCCTGAATGGCCTCCAACAGATCCTGGTCGTTGAACGGCTTGGGCAGGAAATCCACTGCCCCGGCCTTCATCGCTCGCACGCTCATGGTAATATCGCCGTGACCGGTGATGAAGATGATGGGGATGCGATGCCCCACCGCCGCCAGCGTCTCCTGCAGGGCCAGCCCGCCCACCTCGGGCATGCGCACGTCCAGCACCAGGCAGCTTGGGCCGTCAGAGGCCGCGTACTGCAAGAACTCGGGGGCCGAGGCAAAGGTTTTCCCCCGCAGGCCGACGGAGCGCACTAGCCGCTCCAAACCCTTGCGCACAGAGGCATCGTCATCGACAATGAACACCACGGGCTCGGATTTCATCAGAGTTCCTCCTCGCTCTCGGCTGCAGGGGCGCCACCGAGGCCTTACCTGAGGGGCACAGCGCAGACGGTAAGGACTGGGGCATCACAGGCGCGTGAGATACACAACAGCTACCCCGCTTCGACATCAAGCTTGTGTGGTTAATATTGCGCAAGCGAAAGACATGAATGACGATCGTCGGATCCATCAGCCACGGCACGGTGCCGAGGAATTCAGGTGCTGCCTGGTCAATAAGGGAAATGAAGGTGAGCTGCGCAGCAGTCGTGACAAGACCCACACAGAAGAACGTCTCAGAGCAGGAGGATTGTCGCAAGCCTAGCGGTGTGACGGCCCCTGTTGGTGACGCGAGGCGATTGGCAGGAAGAAGGCTATGGGGTGTCAGCGCTAGGCTAGCATCATTGCCGCATGCCATGGGGGGTGACCTCTCGATGCTCAACCCTTCACGACCGAGTTGACTCCTCTAACCTACTCTGAGCTAATGGCTTCTGACCTCGTCTGTTTGCTGCTCGCAAATGCAGGGGGATGCCCGATTATTTTAGGACAAGGGTGTCCTAATAGTACAACAAAAATGGAAAATTGTGTCCGCGCCATACCATATTTTCCTAAAGTTTACATCTCCGTAACATGACGGCCTCTCATACGGAAGAGAGTTTTGTCATTCAGCCGCGCCCGATACGTTCACGGCGAGTCTGAGTATTCCCCCACCTCGGTCAACATACGAATCATGAACGCCAACAACTCCTCCAGCGCGTGGAAGCGCGCCACCTGGCCCGACTCCAGATGCTCGACACGGCCTTCATAGGACGGCGATGTAGCAGTGGTACGGGTACGAAACTGCACCACAAACGCCCAATTTGTCGGGAGAGACGGTTGAGATTGAGACATGGCCGAGTCCTGGTGATGCCACGTGGATTTGGGATATCTGCCGTTTGTCCTATATCCGATCTGCCGTTCTTCCTACGTGCTATAATCCACTCGTCTGATGCTATTGTCCTATATTGTCCTGCACGGCTTGGACCGAAGTCCAATCATGTCGCGTACACTCAAGGCATGGAGTCACACGATGAAATGGTAGTTTCCACTTGTCTTATAAAGATATCATCAAGTGCTCGTTCGTGAACACGGCCAAAGCGTTCAAATACGGTGTCGGAGCGCCCCCGAATCGTCCAAATAGTGTCCAACTACTGTCCAAACTGAAGGAGCAGAGACCGTGGAGCAGGAGCATCACTTCACCTTCGGCCCTTATCGCCTGGATACGACGCATGGTCGCGTGTGGCGAGGAGATCAAGTGACGACCTTGCGTCCGCGGTCCCTGGCGATGCTGCGCTATCTGGTCGAGCATCCCGGCCGTCTGGTGACCAAAGCCGAGGTGCGGCAGCACGTGTGGGCCGGGACGCATGTCACCGACACCGTCTTGCGGGTGTGTGTGCAGGAGATTCGGGCGGCGTTGGGCGACGCGGCGGCGGCGCCGCAGTATCTCAAAACGGTTGGACGGCGGGGCTATCGGTTGGTCATGGGAGGATCCCAAGAGTCCACCCCACCGCCGACGGCCGGACCCATCGTGGGGCGCCAGGGCGAGGTCGAGGCCTTGGAGTCGTGGTTCCAGCGGGCGGTCCAAGGCGCCCGCCAGCTAGTGTTTGTCAGTGGCGAAGCGGGGGTGGGCAAGACGACGGTGGTCGACCTCTTGCTGGCCCGCCTGGACGCCGGGGGCGCGGTGCAGATCGCGCGGGGCCAATGCGTCGAGCACTATGGTGAGGGGGAAGCGTACCTCCCACTCTTGGAGGCGTTGGGGCAGCTCAGCCGTGGGCCACGGCGCCAGGAGGTGCTGGCCGCGTTGCGGCGGTACGCGCCGCTGTGGCTGGTCCAACTGCCAGGGCTGCTGAGCGAGACGGAGCTAGAGCGCCTGCAGTGCCAAGTGCAGGGGGTGGCCTCGGCACGTATGCTGCGCGAGCTCGCCGAGGCCCTCGACGTGCTGACGGCCGAGGCGCCGCTGCTGCTGGTGCTCGAAGACCTGCAATGGAGTGATGCCTCCACCGTCGAGGCCCTGGCCTACGTGGCACAACGGCGGGAGCCCGCGCGGCTGCTGGTGCTGGGGACGTATCGCCCGGTGGAGACGGTGCTCCGGGAGCATCCGCTGCGGCACACGGTGCAAGAACTGTGTGGGCGGGGGCAGGCGGTGGAACTGCGTCTGGAGTTTCTGCCCGCCGAGGACGTGGCGGCGTATGTGGCGGGGCGCCTGGGGGGCCGGTCGCGACCCCCCTGACGGGGGTCGTCTATGGGCGCACGGATGGCAATGCCCTGTTCATGGTGAACATCGTGGAGCATTTAGTGCAGCAGGGGTTGGTCGTCAGGCGCGGGGGGCAATGGATGCTGCAGGCAGGCGCCGAGGCCGTGGTGGAGAGTCTACCGGATGAGTTGCGGCAGTTCCTCCTGCGGCACATCGAGGAATTTCCGCCCGAGGCCCGACGCGTGCTGGCGGCCGCCAGCGTGGCGGGTGAGGCGTTTGCGGTGGCCGTGGTGGCGGCGAGCCTCCAATGCCTGGTGGATGACATCGAGTTGGTGTGTGAAGGGTTGGCGGCGCAGCACCACATCATCGACGACACCGGGCTGACGGTGTGGCCGGATGGGACCAGTGGCGGGGCCTATCGATTTCAGCATGCGCTGTACCAGCCGGTGCTGTACGGGCAGTTGGGATCGGCGCGACGGGTGCAGTTGCACCGGCGCATTGGCGCCCGACTGCAGGCGGGCTATGGCGCCCAGACGCGGGAGATCGCGACCCAGCTCGCCGTCCACTTCGAGCCCGGGGGCGAGATCCTACGGGCCGTCCACTACTGGCAGCAGGCCGGGGAGAATGCGGCGCGACGGAATACCTATCACGAAGCGATCACCACCCTGAAGAAAGGGCTCGCATTGCTGGCGACGCTGCCGGACAACCCCGAGCGTGCCCGACACGAACTGAGGCTCCAGCTCGCCCTGGGGGAGCTGTTGATCCCCATAATGGGGCGGATGGGCCCGGAAGTGCGAGAGGCCTACACCCGAGCCCACGCACTGTGCCAACAGGTGGGAGACACGCCGCAGCGCTTCCGGGCACTCTGGGGCCTCGTGCAGTTTTATGCCGCCCAGGGGCAGTTGCGTACTGCTGGCGAGCTGACCCAGCAGCTCTTCGCCCTCGCACAACGCCGGCCCGACCCGTTCTTCCTGCGGGAAGGGCATTTGGCCATGGGGGCCACAGCCTTCTATCGTGGCGACTTCATCGCCGCCCAGGCCCACCTGGGGCAAAGCCCGCGCGTTTCCAACGACCTGCCGTCCCCTAGTCCGAGCTTTCATGGTGGGTTTGTGTCCGGGGTGACCTCCCTCACCTGGTTGGCATTAACCCTGTGGGCGTTGGGCTATGCCGACCAGGCCCAGCAGCAATGTCAGGAGATCCTGACCCTGGCCCGGCAGGCGGAGCATACCATGAGCGTGGTGTATACGGAGCGCTTTGCCGCCATACTCTCCCAGTGCCGCCGCGATGTCGCGGCGACCCAGGTCCACGCCGACGCGGTCATGACCCTGGCGACCGCGCAAGGAACGGCGCTGCGCGTCGAGCTGGGACGCCTCCTGTGGGGGTGGGCCCTGGCCATGCGGGGCGATGCGGCCGACGGCGTGGCGCAGCTCCGCCAGGGGTTGGCAGCAATCCAAGGCATGGGACTGGCGCTGATGCGCCCACACGGGCTCTCCTTGCTGGCGGAGGCGTATGGCCAGGCGGGACAGCCCGAGGCAGGGTTGACGCTCCTAGCCGAGGCCTTGACGGTGGTGGGAGCGACCGAGGAGCGGTGGTGGGAGGCCGAGTTGCATCGCCTTCAGGGGGTCTTGCAGCTCCAGCTCCCGAGCCCGGATGTCTCACAGGTAGAACGCTGTTTCCAGCAGGCCCTCATCGTGGCTCGCGCCCAGCAGGCCAAATCATTGGAGCTGCGCGCGGCGCTCAGTCTGAGTCGGCTGTGGCAGCAGCAGGGCAAGCGCGAAGAGGCTCGACAGGTGCTGGTAGAGGTCTACAGCTGGTTCACCGAGGGCTTTGACGTGCCCGACGTGCAGGAGGCCAAAGCGCTGCTGGAGGAGCTGTCATGAACTTACCCCTTCGCGCTTCACCTGCCTCGAAAATCGATGACTGCCGATGAGCCTGGTCACCCTCAGAGGGTATGGTGATACTGAAGCGGATGCAGGCGTTCTGCCCATCTCGTCCTCGTCATTAGCCTCCCCTAGTGGGCAAGTCCATGCTCACGCGGCGGCTGACCACCATCCTGCCGGCGATGACCCGCGCCGAGGCCATTGAGCCCACGCGCATCCACCGCGTCGCCGGCCTCACGGGGGATCGTACCGCGCTAGTGACGACCTGGCCCTTTCACGCCTCCCACCTTACCATCTCGGGCGCGGGGTTGATCGGTGGGAGCCACGTGCCGATGCCGGGCGAGGTGTCGCTCGCGCACAACGGGGTGCTCTTCCTGGATGAACTGCCCGAGTTCCGCCGCCATGTCTTGGAGGTCCTGCGCCAACCCCTCGAGGAGAGTCTCATATATGTATAATTTCGCGGGCGTCCTCAATTTTAATGTTTTTGCGGCTTTAGCCGCACGGCTTACGAACTTAGGGGGCTCGGGCAGAGGGCGGTAGCTACCCATCACGACCGTGGCAGGCATCACGACTGATCGATCAACCCTCCTCATCTGCTCCAGGATCTGCAGCCGTCTCATGCTTTTCGCTTGACACCGGGCGCTGCCTGGAGTACTGACAGCTCATCCCATACGGCCATATGAGTAGCGCGCGTCGAGGCACCTCCCCGCGCGCACTCCGGCACCTCGCACGGCTGTGCTGGAGGGCACACCCATGCGTTGCCCGAGCTGTGGATTTGAGAATCCAGAAGGCATGAAGTTTTGCGGGCAGTGTGCCAGCCCACTCGGCCGGCGCTGTCTGCATTGCGGTTTTGACAATCCGCAGGGATTTGCCTTTTGCGGGCAATGCGCCACTCCGCTCACGGAACAGCCGCCAGCCCCTCAACTTCAAGCCCCCCTCAGCTATACCCCTGGCCATCTAGCTGAGAAAATCCTGACCTTGAAGACGGCCCTCGAAGGCGAACGTAAGCAGGTCACCGTGCTGTTTGCCGACCTGAAGGGCTCCATGGAGTTATTGGCCGACCGTGACCCCGAAGACGCACGGGCCATTCTCGACCCGGTCCTCGAACGCATGATGGCCGCGGTGCACCGCTACGAGGGCACCGTCAATCAGGTCATGGGTGATGGCATCATGGCGCTCTTTGGGGCGCCGATCGCGCATGAAGATCACGCGGTGCGGGCCTGCTATGCGGCCCTGGCGCTGCAGGCCGCGCTGCGCCGATACAGTGATGAGGTGCGGCGCACACATGGCCTCCCCGTGGACTTCCGGGTGGGGCTCAACTCCGGCGAGGTGGTGGTGCGGGCCATCGGCAACGATCTGCACATGGACTACTCCGCCATTGGACAGACGGTGCACCTGGGGGCACGCATGGAACAGCTGGCCACGCCTGGTAGCATCCGGCTGACGCCCGCGACTCTACGGCTGGTCGAGGGCCTGGTGCAGGTCAACGCCCTGGGACCGATCCCGGTGAAGGGGCTGACGGAACCGGTGGAGGTGTTCGAGCTGGTCGGCGCCAGTGCGGTCCGTCAGCGCTTACAGGCGTCAGTCGCGCGGGGGCTCACCCCCTTGGTGGGGCGCCAGATCGAACTGGCGGCACTGGCGCAGGCGCTGGTGCGGGCCGGGACGGGGCACGGCCAGGTGGTGGCCACGGTGGGGGAGGCCGGGATGGGGAAGTCGCGCCTGGTGTATGAGTTCGTCCACTCCCACCGCCCCCAGGGCTGGCTCGTGTTGGAGGCGGCCTCGGTGTCGTACGGCAAAGCCACGCCTTACTTCCCAGTTGTTGAGCTGCTCAGGCGCTATGGGCACGTCGAGGACGGCGATGAGCCGCGCACCATCCGCGTCAAGGTCACCGGGCAGGTGTTGACGCTCGACGAGGCCCTCCAGGAGACCATCCCCGCCCTGCTGGCGCTGCTGGACGCCCTGCCTCCCGACAGTCCCTTCCTGACGCTCGATCCACCCCAGCGGCGCCAGCGTACGCTGGAGGCGCTCACGCGGGTGCTGCTGCGCGAAAGCCAGGCGCAACCCTTGTTGCTGGTCTTTGAAGACCTGCACTGGATCGACACCGAGACGCAGGCGCTGCTCGACCGCCTCGTCGAAGCCCTCCCGACGGCCCGCATCCTGTTGCTGGTCAACTATCGGCCCGAGTATCAGCACGGTTGGGGCAGCAAGACCTACTATACCCAACTGCAGCTCGACCCGCTGCTGCCTGCGAGCACCAACGAACTGTTGCAGGCCCTCCTCGGCAGCGACCCCAGCCTCGCGCCCGTCACGCCTCTGCTGATCGAGCACACCGAGGGCAATCCCTTCTTTCTGGAGGAGAGCGTGCGCACGCTGGTCGAGACTGGGGTGCTGATCGGGGCGCCGGGCACCTACCATCTCGGCACACCCATCAACCGCCTACAGGTGCCGGCCACGGTCCAGGCCGTGCTGGCGGCGCGCATTGACCGCCTGTCCCGAGAGGACAAGCACCTCCTGCAGTGCGCCGCAGTCGTTGGCACGGACGTGCCCCTGCCGCTGCTGCAGCCCATTGCGGAGCTATCCGAGGCGACGTTGCATGGTGGCCTTGCGCATCTCCAGTCGGCCGAGTTCCTGTACGAAACGCGCCTCTTTCCCGAGCACGAGTACACCTTCAAGCATGCCCTCACCCATGAGGTGGCCTACGGCAGCCTCCTGCTAGAGCGACGGCGGACGCTGCACGCGCGCATTGTCGAGGCCCTGGAGGCCCTCGCTGGAGACCGGCTAGCCGAGCAGGTCGAACGGCTGGCTCACCATGCCCTGCGAGGCGAGGTGTGGGACAAGGCCCTGACGTACTTCCGGCAGGCGGGTGAGAAGGCCATGGCGCGGTCAGCCTACCGCGAGGCTGTGGGATCCTTCGAGCAGGCGCTCAGCACCCTCCCGCGTCTGCCGGAGCAGCGCGATACGCACGAGCAGGCCATTGATCTCCGGCTCGCCCTGCGCTCGGCGCTCTATCCGTCTGGTGACTGGAGGCGTATCCTGGCGTGTTTGCACGAGGCCGAGGCCCTCGCTACGGCCCGAGACGACCCTCGTCGGCTGGGACAGGTCTCGCTCTTTCTGTCAGACCATTTCCGCAACATGGGCGCGCGTGACCAGGCCATCACCGCCGCCCAGCGTGCCCTCGCGCTGGCCATAGCCGGCGGGGAGATCGGCCTGCAGGCGCTGGCGAACCAATACCTTGGCCACGCCTACCGGGTCCAGGGCGACTATCGTCAGGCGATCGACTGCTTCGGACAGACCGTGGCATCCCTCGATGGGGCACGGCACCGCGAGCGCTTTGGGCTAGCCACACTGCCCTCTGTGAACTCCCGTGCCTACCTCGTCGCGTGCCATGCCGAGCTCGGCACGTTCCCTAAGGGCAGTGCCCTCGGGGACGAAGGGCTGCGGATTGCCGAGGCGGTGGCTCACCCCGGGAGCCTCATGGTTGCCTCGTGGGGGGTCGGTCTGCTGGCCCTCCGCCAAGGCGACCTGTCCGGAGCACTCCCCCTGCTCGAACGAGCCGTGGGCCTCTGTCAGGAAGCGGACCTCCCTGCCTGGTTCCCCCTGATGGCTGCGGCCTTGGGTGCAGCGTATACCCTGGACGGGCGCGTCGCCGACGCCGTGCCGCTGCTCATGC
>JBKPCR010000246.1:0-8653 GCA_046727435.1 bacterium
TCGAATATCGCCGAGGGCTTCGAACGCAGCGGTCGACGCGAGTTTCATCAGTTCCTCTCCACAGCAAAGGGTTCTTGTGCAGAGGTCCGCTCTCAACTCTATGTGGCATTCGACATCGGTTATCTCATGAAGTCCGAGTTCCAGAGGCTGCTCGCACAAGCCGAGGAGGTTGGTAGGGTCGTCGGTGGCCTTCGAGCTTCTGTAGAGAAGCTAAGGGATGAACGGGGGAGCTGATCATGGCTCAGCACTCAGCACTCAGCACTCAGCACTCACCCATGGTGCTTGAACCCGAACTGATTCCCATCCCAGCCGGCGATTTTCTCATGGGCGGGGACTTTGCACAGGAGAATGAGCAGCCGGTGCACCGGGTCTGGGTAAGTGCCATAGCGATGGGCAAATTTCCGGTGACGAATCGGGAATATGCCTGTTTCCTGCGGGCGACAGGCCATGGCGTCCCCCACACTTGGAATGCGCCTCGATTGAATCATCCTGATCAGCCGGTGGTCGCCGTCAGTTGGTTCGACGCGGTGGCATACTGTCACTGGCTACAGAATGTCTACGGGAAACCCTATCGCCTACCTACGGAGGCCGAATGGGAACGGGCGGCACGGGGCGGCGTCGAAGGTCAGCGTTATCCCTGGGGGGACGACCTATCGCAGTGGATGAACCCATACGGCCGCGGTGAGACCGTTGAGCAACCGGATCTGGTCGGCCAAGATCCCCCAAACGGTTATGGTCTGCATAACATGGGAGATCTGGTGCATGTCTGGTGTAGCGATTGGTATGGCGCCGACTATTACCGGTGGTCTCCCGCCGCTAACCCTCAAGGCCCAGCCACTGGCGTGCGTCGTACCTCGCGTGGTGGCTCCTGGCGGCATCGCATCAAGGTGACCCGCTGTGCGGCGCGCAGCAGCCTACCGCCGGATCGGACGTTCACCGACTACGGCTTTCGTGTGGCATTATCGTCTGACTGAGATCGTCTCGGATGGTACCTCTCGATAGTGCCTGCGCTGTTTGACGCCGGTCAGCGAAACTTATGGAGGGTGATGTGACCGAACCCATCCTATTTGAAAAGAAGGACCGCATCGCGATTGTCACGTTGAATCGGGCTGATCGATTGAATCGTCTGACTCGACAGATGGCAGATTGTTTGGCAGAAATATGTGGTGTCATTGAGGATGACGCCGACATCGGGGTGGCGATTCTGACCGGGGCAGGCCCAGTGTTCTCGCTTGGTCTGGATGCACGTTCGGTCTCGCCAGAGGAATGGCGGGAACTGATCGAAACCCCTGCGGAGTCGGTGCGACACCGCCACTGGGCGTTGTACGGGGTCGAAGCGGTCGCCAGCCTGAGCAAACCGGTGATTGCTGCCCTGAACGGCGATGCCCTCGGCGCAGGACTGGAGGTGGCGTTGGCTTGTGACATTCGTGTCTGTCGCGAGGACGCCCGCTTCGGCTTTCCACAAGTGCGCGAGGGAATGATTCCCATGTCGGGTGGCACCCAACGGTTGCCGCGTATCATTGGCCTAGCCAAAGCCCTGGAGCTAATCATGACCGGGGAACCGATCGATGCCGATGAAGCCCGCCGGATCGGCCTTGTCAGCCGTGTGGTACTGCCGAATGAGCTCCACAAAGTCGCGGAAGAACTGGCGGCATCGATTCTCAAAGGCGCACCGCTAGCAGTCCGGTATGGTAAGGAAGCGATGCGTCAGGGGATCGATCTTCCCTTTGCCGAAGGCGCGCGTCTGGAGGCTGACCTTTGTCTCCTGCTGCAGACGACGGCCGATCGGGCGGAGGGGATTCGATCTTTCCACGAACGACGGAATCCCGAGTTTCAGGGGAGGTAACCCCCCACCCCGCCTCCCCCTCAAGGGGGGCTCACAAGGGTAGGTTTTTTTAGACAAGATACTGACCCTGGTGACCTGCTCCCTCTCCCACCGGGAGAGGGGACGAAAAACCTACCCCAGAAAGCTCAAGGGGGGAGGGGTGCGGGAGGGGGTAAAAGGAGCTGTGTATGCCAAACCAGATGGGTAAGCGATATATGTGCGGCAAATGTGGGGTGGAAGTGATCATCACCAAGGCGGGCGGCGGGACGGTCGTCTGCTGTGGCCAGGATATGGTGATGAAGAAATAGGGAATGAGGGACTCGTGATCTTTCTCCCAGGTATCCTGAAGGAGCGTGTGGCCATCGTCACCGGTGGCGGCACAGGCATCGGGCGCGCCATCGCCATAGAGTTGGCCGAGCTTGGCGCCGACGTCGTCGTCGCCAGCCGTGATCCACAGCACCTCGAACCTACCGCTGCGGACATCCGGGCCCTCGGTCGCCGCGCGCTGGCGATTCAGACCGACATCCGCGTCCCGGCCCAAATTGAGGCCCTGGCCGAGCAGACAGTAGCCCAGTTGGGCAAAATCGACATCCAGATCAATAACGCTGGCGGACAATATCCCGCCCCAGCCGCAGATCTCTCAGTCGAAGGCTGGCGTAGCGTGATCGACCTGAACCTCAGTGGCACGTTTTATTGTTCGCAGGTGATGGCGCGCCAGATGATGCGGACGGACGGTGGCGTGATCGTCAACATCGTCGCCAACTTTGGCCTGCGCGCGACGCCGGGCCTGGCGCACTCGGCCGCGGCACGCGCCGGAGTGATTAACCTGACCCGCACGTTGGCCCTCGAGTGGGCTAAGCACAATATCCGTGTCAATGCGGTAGCGCCGGGAGTGGTCATGACGGAGGCGGCCTTGGCAGAGATGTTGATTCGCCCGGATGCCATCGAGACCATCGAACGGGCGATTCCCTTGAAACGCCTCGGCACCCCTGAGGACATCGCCCACGTGGTGACCTTCCTGGTCTCGGATGCCGCAGCCTACATCACAGGCGAAACAATCGCCGCTGATGGGGGCAATTGGCATGGGCACGGGCTCTCGTTCATGGCATATTAAGACAAGTGCTGAGCGCTGAGAGGAGTCAGTCCTCAGCACTCGGCAAGGCGCGGGTGACTCATGCGGAAGGGGCGCAATAGCAACTTTTGGCTGGTGTTGGCGGTCGTTATGGGAGCCGGCATCCTCATGGGTTCTTGGGGCATCGTGGAGGCACAGTCGACGACGGACGTGACCTTAGTGAACGTCGAATTCGAGGGCACGAAGATCTGGGTTCCCGGGCCGGTGGTGGTGAAGAAGGGCGATGCCGTCAGAATCAAGGCCATTAATAATGTGCAGTCTGATCCGCCGGTCCACGGTTTAGCCATTGAGGCCTATGGCATTCAAGCCTTGATCAATGTAGGGAAGCCGGAGATCATCGAATTCAAGGCAGACAAGGCGGGAATTTTCCCGATCATCTGCCATCTCCATCCGCCCCATGTCGGCACCCAGCTAGTTGTCCTCGAATAGCGTTGAGACTCTGCTCTGGACCCTGGGTTGCGATCTAGCCAATGCGGCATCTGTCTGTTCTGCCAGAAAGGAAGGGGCGCGGTGCAGACAAGATTTGCCTCCGGCGGGCCATGACGCCTGATATCAGAGGGGGACGTTCGCGATGGAGCAGGCAACGATCATGGTGGTGGAGGATGACGCGCAGATCCGGGAAGTGCTAACCGAGCACCTCACCAATCTCGGTTACGGCGTCCTCAACAGCGCTTCGGCTGAAGAGGCTTTGCAGCGACTGGAGGAAACCACGCCTGATCTAGTCCTTACCGATGTCCACATGGGGGGTATGAGCGGCATTGAGCTGTGTATAAGGCTCAAGCACGATCAGCGCTTTCAGCTGACGCCCGTCATCATTCTGACCGGACAGTCTGATCTCAGGTCCCGTATCGCAGGCCTTGCAGCAGGCGCCGACGATTTTTTCGCCAAGCCATTCGACCTCGTCGAGATCCGTACCCGTGTGGCAGCCCTCCTGCGAGTAAAGTTCCTTCTCGACCAGTTAGAACGGGCTGAAGGCGTCATCACCACGTTGGGCTTGACGATCGAGGCGCGAGATCCATACACGGCTGGCCACTGCGAGCGTTTGGCGCGTTATGCGGTGAACCTTGGCAATGCTTTGGGCATTGACGAGGCGATGCTCAAGGCATTGTGGTTAGGGGGATTTCTGCATGATCTGGGGAAAATCGCGGTGCCCGACCGCATCCTCCTGAAAAACGGTCCACTGGATGTGGAAGAGCGGGCGGTCATTCAGACACATCCAGCCATCGGAGCCAATCTCGTCCAAGAGTTGCGTACCCTTGATGGCGTGCGTCCGATCATCCGTCATCATCATGAGCGGTTCGATGGTTCCGGCTACCCAGACGGCCTGGCCGGGGAGGAGATTCCGCTCGGTGCCAGAATTATGGCCGTCGTCGACGTCTATGATGCACTCCGCACCGAGCGCCCATATAAATTTGCCCTCAGCCATGAAGAGGCCGTCGGTATCCTGTGGCAGGAGACCGAGGCCGGCTCCTGGGATCCACAGGTGGCCAAGAAATTTATCGACATGTTTCAGGATGTAGTTCCCTACAATGGCTGATCGCGGCATTGAACTCCGATGTCAGCCGCAGAGCTATCGTCCGCTTAACGGCGGAGGATGGTAATGAGTAGGGTCATCTCGTAGGTCTTGGCCACCTGTGAATGTTCGACGCGCCGCAGGGAGCCGGATGATGCCTGAGGCAGTTCACGGCCCATAAGGGCCATGCGTTCTTCGGTGACTGTGGTGCCTGAGAGCTGGTGGATAGCCTCTAGGAACGTCTGATAGTGGTCGGCCGTAATAGATAAGGTGAGTCTTACAACCCCCCATGAGGTCCGATCCGTAGGGGTAACCATCCCCTGTGACTGCAGCAACTCCCCTCCTGTCCGTGGCACAAGTTCCCAGATCTGTTGAGCGGCCTGAACTGGGTCGACGGCTCGCAGCGTGAGGCTCGGGAAGAATGTCACCTCGCTGATCCGCCCTCCAGCGGGCATGCCGGTGAGCCGCGGCATCGCTGGAAACTCGCGCCCGACGCGCACGCCCTCCTCCTGCACCATGAATCCCGCCCATCTGGGTGGAGCCTGTACCAGGGGTGCCGGGGTCGGCAAAAATTCCTCGATCACTGGTTCGAAAGACGGCGCGTCGAGCATGGGCGCCATACTGCGCTCACGGGACAACCATGGCTCGATATGGGCTGGAGGGTTGGCCTCCTGTACTTGCCCTTGCTGCACATGCAGCGTCATCTGCCAGACCAGCGCAGCACTCACGACTACGACCAGGGCTGCAGCCACCTGTATGGGGAGTGCCCCAGCCAGACGCCGAAACAACGACAGCTTGGAGCGATGCGGCAAGCGCTCGACCTGCTCACGTACGTGTTGGAGAAACATCGGAGAGGGTTCAATGAGCGGAAAGTCGCGTACCCAAGTGGTGATTGTATGTAACCGGGCGAGCTCATGGCAACACTGGGGGCACGACTCTAGGTGTTGATTGAGCACCAAACGCATCTGCAGCGGTACATCATGGTCAAGATAGATCGAAAAATGGTCGTGTACTGTTTGGCAATCCATAGAGTTAGCCTTCGCCTGCCCAATACGGTTCGAGGAGGGCTTTCAACTCCATCCGAGCCCGATGGAGGCGAGACTTGACGGTCCCGCTTTCGAGCTGCAGAACATCGGCGATCTCGTCGTATGACAAGCCCTCGAAATCCCGCAGGAGGATGATCGTACGATGTTCAGGGGAGAGCAACTGGAGTTTCGCTTGCACGAGTGCCCAGCGCTCTTTTTGTTCCAACGTCTTGTGCGGATTCGTCGTGGGAGATTCCTGCATCCACTCCTCTGGCTCTGTCACCACCAGTGTTTGTTGCTGGCGAGTCCGGCGCCTGAGGTAATTGAGACAATGATTAACCGTAATCCGGTACAGCCACGTTGAGAACCGTGACGCGCCGCGGAAGTCGTGCAGGGATTGGAAGACCTTCACGAAGATGTCCTGCGCGATATCCTCAGCCTCACTCCGATTGTCCAGGATACGTGCGGCCAGGGTCAACACCCGGCTTTGGTATTTCTGCACCAGTTTGGCAAATGCTTCCCAATCGCCGTTGCGGCACCGCGCAACGATCTCCTGATCGGCGTCGGGCTCGACAGCAGGGGACTGCTCCGCAGGTGTCGTGGTGCTCACCGTACTCCCTTCGATCACTACCTGGCACCCAGTTCCACCCTTGCTCACGATGTCGTGGAAATTCCTTCCTCTGCTGCATGCGGAGAGAGTCCAGGACGCCGCCACACCAGCGACATCATACCCGACGTCGTGAGACGCATGTGCCATGCCACTGACGTGCAATCCCGTCGTTTGAGACACGCCATCGCGAGAGAAGTTCCCTGGACTGGCGGCGATGATCGATCAAGGGGAGGTCGGCGTCGCACTTCGCCAGGACATGCTACATTGCGTCATACATTTCCACACCAGCCATAATGGTATACGAAACCGACGGGCTGCCGCAAGAGAAATGTCGCCGTCGATTGCAATCACCCGCCCCATTCGTTATACTCACAGCGCTTCGCGGGGCTTGGCAAGCGTTTGGCCGTCGGTAAACTGCGTCCGAGCGGACTGGGATGGCTCCCGTACACAAGGACTGCTGCCGACGCGACCTCCCACTGGGCGGATGCTGAGGTCACATGCTATGGATGCGCTACAAGCGAGGTTTCGCGACAAAGCCTCGGAGATGCTGCAAAACACCCCGACGATCACCGTGGCGATGGGACGTGGGCGCACGTTCGCCATCGAGACCTGTTACGTCGTGGGCAATAGCGATGAGCTGCATTGCATTGTGAAGCCGACTCCGGCGATCGTCGAAGCCGTGCGAGATGATGCACACGTGGCGTTTACCGTCAATCAAGGATTTCCGACACAGATGTTGCAAGGGGTAGGGCGGGCCTTTTTCCTCGGCGGCCTGGACCTTCACCCCCAGATCCGCGAGCAGGCCCTGGCGAAGATCCCAGATGCGACAGCTTTCCTGACCACTATCCGCAACCTGGGTGTCGTAAAGATTCTGCCCGATCAGATTGCCGTAACTGATGACACCAATTTGGGCCTCGGACCGCGTCCGGTATACATCCCGACAGCTGCCAAAGCCTTACCTGATCAACACCGTTGCTGGATACAGGCGCTGGGGCTGGCATCATGGCCGCTCGTGCTTATCCCCGTGCTCATCGCTGCCCTGATGGCGAGGAATGCAGCGCTGGACGTCAGGTGGTGGCTGCTGGCGTCGGTGTGTCTTGTGGCCATTCTCGTGCATACGGGGACGGCCCTCCTGGCCACCTATACGGGTTTTCGTCGCCACATCCATCGTAGTGAGGCTCTGGGTGTCAACCGTTTGCTCCATGAGGGGCTGTTGTCGACACATCAGGTCTGGGAAGCAGGGATCCTGTGCTTGGCGGTGGGGTCGTTCCTTGGCCTTTTCCTGGTGGGGCTGCGAGGTACACCCCTGCTGCTCATCGGTGTGATCGGTGTGGTGGGAGGATTGTTCTATGCGGGTTGGCCACTGTATCTGTCGTCGCGACTACTCGAAGATGTGGCTGTATTCGTCGGTCTCGGACCGCTGCTCGTCCTTGGCGCCTTCGATACGCTGACGGGCCGCCTTCATGTAGTGCCCTTCCTGGTGTCGCTCCCCCTTGGGTTCCTCGCCGAGTCAATCCTCCATGCCAGCCATCTGCAAACGTTTTCTGTAGACGTCACCGCAAGGGTCCGCACCCTGGCGGGAGTGTTGGGATGGGAGAGAGCACGGCTGCTCTTCTATGCCCTGGCCGGCATGCCCTATGTCCTGGTAGCGCTACTGATCCTCGCGAGGGCGCTGCCGGTTTGGGCCTGGTTGACATTTCTGAGCGTTCCTTTGACAGGGCGAAGCATCCTATTGTTGGGGCGTGCGACAGCGGATCAAATACAGCTGCTCGCTGGCCTTGATCGGCAGATGACACAGGCATATCTGGCCTTCGGCGTCCTGCTGATATGCAGTCTGATCCTGGGATAGGGGATGGAGCAGCCGAGACACAGGATAGGGAGCGTGACAGGTACGAGAGAACCGACGTTCAATGCACAGCAGGAGGTGCATCATGGCCGAAGGAAAGCTGACTGTAGGCAATGTAGACGTTTTAGCCCTTACCGATGGTGAGGGAGATTTCCCCTTCCCCTTAAGTCAACTCTTTCCAAGTGTCCCGGCCGAGGCATGGACACCCTTCCGCCAACGCTACCCCGAGCTTTTTGGCGGCCCCGACACCTGGCGCAATCATTACGGCTGTTACCTTCTGCGTTCGCAGGGGCGCACTATCCTGGTAGATACCGGCATCGGCAGTAAGGCAACTAATCCTGGGATGGTCAACATGCTTGCCGGTGGCGTGGATGGCCGTCTTATGGCGGAATTGCAGGCCGCGGGAGTCCGTCCGGAAGATGTAGATACAGTGTTCTTCACCCATTTGCACCCAGACCATGTAGGTTGGAACCTTGTACAAGGGGGTGCCAACCCCAGACCGACTTTCCCTCGGGCCAGATATGTCGTGCACCAGGCCGATTGGGAAACCTTTAACCGACCAGAAGTCCGCGCTTCGTTCCCGTTCCAATACTGGGAAGAGACCCTTAGTCCGCTGGAGAACCTGGGTGTACTCGACCTGGTCTCGGGTGAGCGAACCCTGACCGGTGAAATCACCGCCATCCCAACGCCGGGCCATACTCC
>JBKPCR010000247.1:0-6444 GCA_046727435.1 bacterium
CTAGTATTGATCAGGAGAAAATTCCCGACATGCAGCGGCGGCGGTTCCAGACCGTCCATGATGACGATATGATTGCCCAGCACCTGCTGCTCGAACGACGATGAGTTAACGCTGTTCACCACATTCACCGAGGCATTCGCATGACCAGCGAGCAGGCTTTCGAGAAAATAATTCCCCCGCGTCACCAATAAGATCCATAGGGGAGGTCTGTCCGAGAGCACGGTGGCGGCTCGATTGTCGGCGCTGAGATCATCATTCAGCTCAAGGACCGCCTCTGCGACGCCATTGGCTGCACCGGTATATGGGAAGATCAGACTTTGACGTTCACCGACTTCAAACGTATAGTGTGTGCGCCGTAAGGTTTTCCAGTTCAGCGACAGGGCCAGATCGAAGGACTCAGGCTGGCGCGAGAAATTGGCGACGTTGATGAGAATCTCATAATCGCCAGGACGATTCACTCGGGGACGCACTTCGAACTTGGTGATGCCTACATTGCGCTCGCCGCCGCTCACCTGGAGGGTGCGTACCGGTCTGTCACCAGCCAGGAGGTCGGCGAGTTGCGGATCAGTATCATCGCTGAGGATGAGCACTTCCCCAGTTCGGCCTCCCCCCATGAGAGCGTGGCCGAGTTGCACGGCCTTTGGCAGGTCGCCGGGCTCATCGGTAGCAGAGAGGTCTTCTACTGCCTGTTTAAGCAGGGTCCGATCGGCCGTGAACGGCACTCTGAGGGTAGGGCGTGAATTAGCGTAGATGATCGCCATCTCACTCTTCGGGTGCAAACGCTGCACCAAGTCCAGGGCAAGCGCGCGGGCCTGGGCGAAGCGCTCCTCGCCCTTCGACATGCTGCGCATACTGGCGCTGGCATCCAGCACCAGCACGATATCGCCTTCCTTGGTGCTCGGCAGGCGGGCGAAGGGATCGGCAAGGCCCAACGTCAAGCCGGCAATGCCTAAAATTTGCAGTAAGAGCAGAAGGCTACGCAGGAGCTTGCTCATCCCAAAGGTCGAGCGGCGCTCGCGCAGCAACTCCTCCCACAAATACACGGCGGAAATGCGCACTTCTCGGCGTCTCAATCGCAAACTATGTAGGAGAAAGACCAGGGGCACCAATGCTAGAAATGCAAAGGCCCATGGTGCAGCCCAGCCCATATCATTCCTCCCGCCCACAGCGCTACGATATCGATCGCGCCCGTTCGCTTCGAAGCAGCGCTGTCGGGCCTTCCGTGCTCAGGTCATTTACTGGAGATGGATCCCGTGGCGCAGGTACTTCAAGATGAGATCCTCAAAAGGGATGAGCGTGCTGGCGCGAAGATATTCGATCTGGCTTTTCAGGCAGAAATCCTCGATCTGGCTACACCACTGCTGAATGCGCTCACGGTAACGTGCCAAGAGGAACTCATCGATGGTCAGGCGCTGTTCTTGGTTGGTCTCGAGGTCCCGCAGTCGGACTAGTCCGGTATAGGTCGGTCGCACGTCTTCTTCATCGAGAATCTGTAGCAGCAGAACATCATAGCGCGCGAAGCGGAGGGCCTCTAAGCCGCGCTCGAACCCTTTGGGATCGAGCAGATCGCTGATGACAATTGCCAGTCCAGCCCGTCTGCCACGGAATGAGTACTCCATGAGCGCCCGATTAAAATCGGTCTCACCGCTGCACATCACTCGCTCACAGTAATCGAGAAGTCCCAGAAAATGGTCGCGGCCACGACGGGGCGGCATGGAGTCTTGGATACCAGCAGCAAAGGTGGTAATACCCACGCGATCGAGATTGCTCAGTCCGATGTATCCCAATGCAGCGGCGACCCGTTTCGCATAGTCGATCTTCGGGGGTTCACCGTATATCATGGAGTGACTCGTATCGAGGAGAATATGGATCGACAAGTCTTCTTCGGCGGTAAACACTTTCAGGAACAGACGATCTAGGCGACTGAAGATGTTCCAATCGATATAGCGGAAGTCGTCGCCGACCTGATAATTACGATAGTCGGAAAACTCCAGACTCGTACCCATCTTGACCGTCGAGTGCTCACCACGCCCTTGGCCATGATATATACGGTTAGAGGTCAGGCGTAAGATCTCAAGTTTTTTGAGGAAGTCGGTATCGAAGAGCTGACGTGCCATCGTCACGACCCTCTCACAACCTCGGGCGTTTTCTCCAGAATCTCCGAGACGATGCTGCCCTGTTCGATGCCGGCTGCAGCCCCCTCGAAGTTCAATATCACCCGATGCCGGAGGCTCGGAATGGCGATGGTGCGGAGGTCTTCGAAGCTAACATTGTACCGCCCTTCCAACAACGCTTTCATCTTGCCGCCCAACACCAAACTCTGCGCTCCACGGGGGCTCGACCCGTATAACACATAACGTTTGGCAAGGTCAGTGGCATAGGACGAGTCGGGATGGGTGGCAAGTACCAGGCGGGCGGCGTAATTCTTGACATGGGCGGCGACCGGAATTGTCCGTACAAACTCCTTCATTTCACCGACACGCTCGGCATCCAAAATGTTTTGCAGCGTGGTGGGATCGTGCTGAGTTGTGCGGTCGACGATGTCCTCCAACTGCTGGATGGAGGGGTAGGTGACGTTGAGTTTGAGAAAGAACCGGTCGAGCTGCGCCTCCGGTAAAGGATAGGTGCCTTCCATCTCAATCGGGTTCTGGGTGGCGAGCACGATGAAAGGGGCCTCCAGGTGATGCGCAATACCGGCCACCGTGACACTCTGTTCCTGCATGGCCTCAAGGAGCGCCGACTGGGTCTTGGGCGTGGCGCGATTGATCTCATCCGCCAGAATAATTTGGGCGAAAATTGGCCCGCGCTGAAACTCAAAGTGCTTGCGGCCGGACTCGTCTTCCATCACCACATTGGTGCCGATGATATCCGCGGGCATCAAGTCGGGAGTGAATTGAATCCGCGAGAAGCGCAGATTGAGCACCCGCCCCAGGCTCTTCACCAAGAGGGTTTTGCCTAGGCCGGGCACGCCCTCCAGCAGCACATGGCCGCTACACAACAGGCAAATCAGGATGCCCTCGATTACCTCGTGGTGGCCGACAATCACCTTCTCGAGCTCACGGATCAAACGTTGTAAGTCCTCTCGAATACCCTCAGCCTTTTGGCGCAACTCGGCGCTGCGGCCTTCATCGCTCGCGCTGCTCATCCTTACCTTCGCTCCCCGCCGCTTCCTCGACCAGTCCAATGGCAAGGAAATAGGCTCGCACAAGATCGCGGTTATTGGGAGGGATCTCCTCGCGCAGCAGACTCTCCTCCGCACGCTTTTGATAAGTGGTGATGACTTCTTCGAGCGGGATCGCTGCGTCCGCCTTTAACGGTAGGGCTCGGACATAGGAGCGCCGCACACCTCCTTCACCGGTTTGTCCCGTGATGCGCGAAGCTGGGGACTTGGCCTCGGTGAGGCGATTGCGTGAGGTCTCACTTTCAGTCCCTCGGCCTGAGCCAATTGAACTATTCGACCCCATGCCCTCTGAATCGAGGTAATCACCCCCCTCGAAATCACCCGGTAATCCTCCACTGCCCCCGTGTGGGTCTCCGGCCATCTCATACTCACTATCTTCACCGCTGTCCCTACCCGGAGCCTCCACGTCCATCTCCCCGCTGGGATCGCTGCCGTGCTCAAAGCTGCGGTCGAGCGCCCGTTCCGCGCGCTGCAGGTGCTCAAAATCCTGCGCCATTTGATCTTGAAGGAGATAATTCTCGAGCATTTCTCGTGCCCCTTCGAGGTCGCCATCGCGCAGCTGGTTGAGGGCCTCGCTCAACTGTTCATCCAAGATTCCCTGCTGGCCGAGGCTCTGGAGTCGCTCCTGGAGGTTGCGCATCTCGCTCGGCGAGAGTTTGCCACGCCCCATCATCCCGAGGAGTCGTTGCACCTCACTGCTGACACTCGCCTGATTGACCATCACCTCTCGAACCTTGCTCAGGCTGACATCCTCGAGGACCGCCATCTTCTTCAATTCGTCTTCGAGGTTACGGACATATTCGCTGAGCGAGTTGACCCGCGCCATGGCCTCGCGCTCGTTCACTTTTTCATTCTGTAGCCGCTGCCCTAAGCTCTGCATGCGTCGGCCGGCCTCCATGCTGCGTTCGAGTCCGCGACGCCGTGCTTCTGTTTCAAGACGCTTGCCTTGCCGTTCCAGTTGCTGACCCTGCTCAAACAACGTCGAGCTCGGACGTTCATTCCCGCCGATAAAGGACTGCGGCAGGAGCATCCCGAAATCGACAACCAACACCACGACGATGGCCAGCAGGAGAAAAGGCGTCCAACGCAGCGTGCGCGGTGTGGTGCTCGGGATGACGCGGAAGGGGTTCACAGAGCGCGCGATACGCGCAGCTTCTTGCAGAACGATGGGACGAAGAGGATGGGGATGAGGATTCGTGGCCAGTTCGTAGGCGGTGCTGAGTCGCTCCTTGAGCTTCAAGGTCCGGTCCGCGCGGATCAGCAAGCCCATGGGGTCGGCGCGTGAGCGCAGCCCAATAGCCAGCGCCACAATGGCGCAGAGGGCCATCGCGGCAATCCCAAGCTCAACCAACCGGCTGATCGGCAATGGCACAAACCGGTGCCAAATCGCTAATGCTAGGCACAGGCAGAGCCCGATAAAGAGGGCCTGTAGTAGTGAGGCGCGGCGCCGCACCCCACCGGCGCGACGCCTCAGCGTACGTACCAGGCGCTGCAGGATTTCCTCGTGTTCCATGTGCCCCCCCATCGTTGACACTGCACCCCATCCCTCATAAGATCGGGGGCAGAAGGGCCACGACGCTAGTATTTCAAGAGTTTGAACACCATTATATAGGCGCCTAAAAGGAGAAGCAAATGAATAATCAGCGTCACCGAGGCATAAGAAAGCTCATATCCGTACAGCAGAACGACCTGCCCGAGTTCCTCGCCAAAGCTCATGCTGATAAGTCCGAGCAGCGGGTTCGATGCAGGGAATAAGAATGCAGATCCGACAACGATCACCACAAAGGCCGCACGGGCGGCCACATAGCGCATAAAGTCCTGCGTTTCCCACACACACAGCGTCAGGAGACCCAGCCACCGGTAGGCTAACGTGCAAACCACCATCAACAACAAGGCCCTGCCAAAATTTTCCGTTGAGATTCCCGAGACATGCGCTGCTGGCACCAATAGCGGTAAGGCGAGCCCGACGAAGAAGAGCGTATGCCCGATGGTCCACACGGTTAGGCCGACCACCGCACCGCGTCGCGCCAGACCTTGCCCGACGAGGGACTGCGGGGAGACCTGGGCCGTCTCATCACCAAATTTACTAGCACCATAGCTGAAACTCAGGTAGGCCATGATGAGGGTGGCCACAATGGCCTCGATGCTGAAGGTGAGAGGCGGCGAGCCGACACGCAGAAACTGGCTCTTGGGCCAAATCACGAAGAGAACGCTGGCGAGGGCCATGAGGTAGTGCAACGCCGCGGTCAACGGGGCTTTGGCAAGGAAATAGGTGGATACGCCGTAGCGCACGATGGAGTTTGCTGCAAGACTCCCCACAGATCCGGGCATCCACACTCCTGCGCTTCACCACGCTACTCAAGGCCTCGATGCCGTCTTGTCGACTGCCCGCGGGGGTACCGTGCGAGTCGAATCGACGTGGTCGGGCCAGTGCTCGAAGGCCTGTCTCATATCGGCAGTCGCATCCGCACCATCGTCACGCGCTGTGCCCCGGTCTGCCCGGGCCCGACCGAAATCATGGTGAGCGGCCGCTCCAACCAGGCGAGCACTGTGACATGATTCTGCCAGGCCGGATCGCCACGCAGGGTCTCTTGCATCGAACGCTCCACGACCGCACGTCGCAGCAGGTCCAGACCCTCTCGTCCCTTGAACATCTCATACGCTAAATCCCGCTCCCAGCGGGTTTGCTGCCCCCCCCGCGCCAGCTCATCGGGACTGACCGTCAGTATCCCCTCCACTTCATCGCCATCCTCGATGTTCCCTAAGGACACGATGCGAGGTCCCCGCCAGAGCCAGCAGTGCTGCAGCACGTAGCCGCTGTTGTTGGTCACTCGTACCATCACCGTGTCTGCCTCACGCAGGACACGCGTCTCAATGGGAAATTCCAGCAGCCCCTTGCCCTTGAAGACACGCATCCCCCAGCCCGGGACGAAGGTATCTTTGATGGTCAAGCCCTGGTCCTGATGCAGATGCCAATCAAGCTGAAGATCGCGGGACATTGGCGGCACGATCTGCATCCAGGTTGATGGTTGACCAGCGATTTTGAGATCGTAGGTTTGCTTCCGTATGGACAGCAGTGCCAGATGGGTTTCGACGTCGCCGAAACGACTCTGCGGGATGACATCTACCGCCGATACCTCGAACAGCAAGGCGTCTTGTTGAATATGCGGCTCACGGAAGAGAAGATGCGCCCCACCACTGAAAGCGACCAACGTCAGCCCAATGAGCATCCAGGTGTCGCGCGCGGCGGGGCTGTCGAGGCC
>JBKPCR010000248.1:0-8750 GCA_046727435.1 bacterium
GCCTCGTCGAGAATCAGGATAGGTGGGTTTTTGAGCAGGGCACGGGCGATGGCGATGCGTTGGCGCTGCCCACCGGAGAGTTTGACACCGCGCTCGCCGATGATGCTGTTGTAGCCTTGCGGCAACTCCTGGATGAACTCATGGGCATAGGCGAGCTGCGCGGCGTGCACGATGTCATCGAAGCTGGCGCCAGGCCTGCCATAGCCGATATTGTGGGCGACGGTTTCGTTGAACAGAATGGTTTCCTGGGTGACGATGCCGATGTGGGCGCGCAGTGAGGCCAGCGTATAGTCGCGAATATCGACCCCATCGATCGTGATACGGCCACTGGTAACATCGTGAAAACGTGGGATCAAGTCCGCCAAGGTCGATTTCCCGGCGCCGCTCATCCCCACGAAGGCCACCATCTGCCCCTTGTTGACGACCAGACAGATGTCATGTAGTACCCGCCCAGCCCCATCTTCATACTGAAAGGATACGTGCTCGAAGGCGATGGTTTCCGGCAGTGCGTGCAACGGTTGCGCCTGCGGTCGGTCCACCACCGTCTGTTCAAGGTCTAAGAGCTCGAAGACACGCTCTGCCGCTGGAACCGCTTGTTGGATCTGATTGCTCGTGTTGCTGAGCTTGCGTACGGGCCCGTAGAGCATCAAGAGCCCAGTCAGAAATGAAAAAAACGTTCCCGCTGTGGTCTCTCCTTGAATCACCTGATAGCCACCGTACCACAGCGCCGCCCCGATCCCCAGCGCGCCGATGAACTCCATGAGCGGGGAGGTGAGCTCATGCACATGCACATCCCGCATGATCAGCTGGTACAACCTCCGGTTCGCCTGTTGGAAGCGCTCTCGCTCGTGGGCCTCTCGCCCAAAGGCTTTCATGATCTTTGTCCCGGTGAGGGTTTCCTGGGCGACAACACTCAACTCGGCGATATTTTCTTGCCCGCGCTTATTGATGGCCCGGAGCTTTTTCCCGATTCTGACCAACGCCAGAGCGATCAGTGGAAAGATGATGAGCGCGATCGTGGCAAGTCGCCACTCCCGGACAAACACCACCACCAGGAGCATGATGAGGGTGAACACCTCTCGGATGACCAAAGCCGGGTCTTGGGAGGACATCCGGCTGAGGCGGCCGACATCGTGGGTGAGGCGGGACAGCAGCTCTGCGGAGGCGCGGTTGTTGAAAAAACTCTGCGACATTCCCTGCAAGTGCTCGTACACTTCCTCGCGCAACCGCATCACCACCCGCTGGCCCACCTGAGCCATGAGGTAGGCCTGACCATAGCGCGCGCTGCCCTTGACCGCGTATACCCCGATCAAGGCGATTGGGAGAATCTTCAGCATGAAGAGGTCTTTCTTGAGAAAGACATCATCCAGCACTGGCTTGACAAGCCATGCCGTCATGGCTTCGAGCCCGGAGATCACCAGAGCCAGCCCCATCGCCGAAACAATACGAGCCCAATACACCTTGACGTATGGCAACAGCCGGCGATAGACCTTCATGCCTGGGGTACTCCTTTCTTCCCATCTGTCTTCTCCAGAAGGACTACCCATTTGTCTGAAAAAATCGACAGGCCTTGCCGTGGTGAGAAGATGCCTACCACCTGGAGGCCGGCCTCAACAGCCTCACCACGGAGACTCCCCCGTGACCACACCTCCCCCATGTGTCGGGCCACTCCCACGCCGTGGCAGAGCCTCCGGAAGCACCAGCGCACATTGTAGCAGTGGCGGAAGTCCACGATGAGCCATCGACGACTGACCCGCGCCATCTCCTGCAGTATTCGCCTACGCACCTCTCGGGGCACGTGGAACATGAACCGAATGGAAAAGACGGCATCAAGCGATTGGCTCTTAAAGGGCAGCGACTCGCCGTCACATTGGACTAGTGCCAAAGGGTTCCCGCCGCCGTTCGGGGCGCCACCTTTATGCCACGCCGCTCGCATCATCTCAAGCGAGATATCAGCGCCGACAAACTGCAGCTGTCGATGCAACAGCCAGGGGAAGAGTCTCCCTGTTCCACATGGCAGGTCAAGACAGCTGCGGATGGGTGTACCGAGGGATGTGGCCCTGTCGAAGGCACGCTGGATCGCCACCAATGTGAGGCGATTGCGTTTCTGACCTCTCGCCGACAGGAAGCGTGAGGAGTCATACGTCGTGGCAACTATGGCATCTCGATAACGGCGTTTCACCTGCTCGTAGCGACTTAGCATCGACAAGCTGGTCTGACCTCCATTGGCTTTTCGCTGGCTATTTGCCCCTCATCGAGTGACGGCATGCCTGATGTCTCAACATTCGCCCAGGCCTCAAGGTGCGAGTGTCTTGGAGTACCTCGCCTCTGGAGGCCGGTTCGCCACCGCTTCGTACACCTGCAGTGTCTGCATGAGCGCGCGCGACAGTGGGTAATTGCCGGCCAGTTGCCGGGCCGCCTCTCCCATCGCCCGCCGCCGCTCCGATGCGAGCATGCGCTGCAGGACGTCAGCTACGGTCTCAGCGCTGGGCGTGTCGGCGAGGACACAGCCGTCCATGTCATCGCGCATGAGCTCCGTGGCCCCATTGACCGCTGTGGTGAGGACCGGGAGCCCACAGGCCATCGCCTCCAAACATGTATTGGCGAAGGGTTCATAGAGCGTTGGTAGAACAAACAAGTCGGCGCCTGCATAGCAACGCTCCACGTCGGCACGCAGACCTTCAAATCGCACCACATCGGCAACGGCGACCTTGCGAGTCAGGCGCTGATATGGCGCTAAACGTCCTTTGCCGACCACAACGAGTCGGACGTTCGTGACTCCGCGTCGACGGAGCTCGCCCATGGCTTCGATCAGAAAACCCAGTCCTTTCCGATAAAAGCCTGAGCCCACAAATAACAGGACAAGATCAGCGCTGGAGACACCCCAAGCGGCGCGCTGCGTCTCCCGAAAGCGATGACATACGCCGGCGTGGAAGCGGTCGGTATCGACGCCGTTATAGATGGTCAGCATCCGCGTCCCTGGGACGCCATAATGACGCCCAATCTCCTCCTGGCCACGCTGGGAGTTGGTGATGATGATCGGTGTCTGACAAAACACCCGACGCTCGAGTGCGAGCACCACCCGGTCGAACAGACTGAGCTGCGACCAACTGCGGGCTAGCGCCGGAAGCGAGCGGCGTTTACACTGCAGCCATTCCCGATGGACGCCCTCCCCGGCGCGATAAATCTGCTGGCCGAGTGTACGGTCAAAGCTTTGTACGACCGCCAGGCCGGCGTGTTGGAGTGCGGACCGCACGCGCAAGGCAAAGCTCAGCGGACGGAAAGCCCGGGGGACAGGAATGGCTGCCAAGGCATGATAGGTCACACCCACAGGTTGCTCGCTGGGGGGTGGCTGCTCGCTGAAGAGGTGCACGGCATGGCCCTGGGTCAGCAGCCCCGCAATAAGGTAACCGATTTGACGCTCGCCACCGCCGTGCAAGCGGAAGGAGCGTTTGACCAGGCCGATATGCATCGACGGAGTACGCCTTGGCGACGAATTTTCCTAATTATTGTCAACCTTTAAGGTGCGAAAACCGCAGGGAGTATACCATACTCACCGACGCTTTTCTAGCCGCTATCCAGGCACATCCCATCATTGTTGGTCGCGATGGCACGTGAGAGCTTCTTCGAATACCGCCTGATACGCCGGGAGGATCACTTGCCAGTCGTACCGTCTGGCCAGAGCTGACGACGCATGTCCCATCGTCGCACGCAGAGCCGGATCTTTGAGCAATGTCAGCATACTCGTCGCCAGGGCCTCAGGATCATCAGGTGGGACGAGAAACCCATTCCCGCCCTCGCTGACGACTTCCAGATTACCACCCACGGCGGTCGCCACGATCGGTTGACCGGCCGCCAGCGCCTCCAAATTGACTGTGGCGAAAGGTTCTCGACGCGAGGGGCAGACGAAAAACAGGCAATGCTGATAAAGTTGTATCTTGACAACCCCCTCGACAATGCCGACGAAATGCACTCGGCCCAGCATGTTCTGCTCCCCCACCAGGGCAGTATAGGCGGTCACCTCCTTCCCAGCCCCGGCCAGGACCAAGTGAATGGAAGGGTCCGCAGCGGCCACCGACGTGAAGGCACGCAGCAGCACATCGAAGCCTTTCTTGGGGCTGAAGCTGCCCATCGCCAAGATATAGGGATAGGGATACGGCAATGGCGCCGCAGACCTCACGGCTTGAAACTCGGCAACGTGCACGCCGTTAGGGATGAGCCGGATCCTTCCCTCTGGAACACCCAGAGACAGCATTTTGCGCTTGAGAAATTGGCTTTGGGCGATGATCAGGTCCGCTGCAGCCAGCGCCCGCGTCATCCGCTGCTCCAGGTTGGCATTAGCGCGGATGAATTCTCCGGGAAGGATATCCGACCCATGCGGACGCACGACCATCGGGATGTTCAACAGACGCTTGAGCGTCGCGCCAACATAGGCCGGCGGGTAGGCCCCATGGCAATGCAGCACATCGAAGGGCCGCCGCCAGTATTCATGCAAGAGGTAGAGCAGGATCTGGCGTACCCCAAAACGCTTCGAAGAAGGGCGCTGATAGCGTCGTAGGCGGTACGGCGCCTCAACCCGGTTGTCGGCGCGGCGTACGAAGGGAGCAAGGACGGTCACTGAGTGGCCCTGGACCGCGAGCGCGGACGCCAACGCATGCAGGACCAGCTCAGCGCCGCCGATGGTCGGGAGAAACGTGGCCGTGTACAGGCATAGGTTCATAGTCGGGGAACGGCGGGGGGGCCATTTTATAAGCCTGTTGTTCGATCATCAGCCGATACCACTGCGCAAATAGCATGAGAGCCCACAGACGGTGGGCATGATTGCGTCGGCCGCTGACGTGGGCCTCGAACATGCGGCGGATGGCGGCAAGATCGAAAAATTCTCGGATACCTTGCGGGTGCTCCACCAGAAGATCTCGCGCCAGCGCCGCTAATGGGCCCCGCATCCAGGCGCGCAGAGGGATGCTGAAACCTTGCTTCGGACGGTCTAGGATGGAATCCGGTAATAGGCCGCGAAAGGCCTCACGCAGCACGATTTTCCGGGCCCGTCCATCGGTTTTCACCGCCGATGGGAGCGCGGCACAAAATTCGATCAGCCGATGATCGAGAAACGGGGATCGGGTTTCCAATGAGCACGCCATGCTGGCCATGTCCATCTTGACCAGCAAATCGCCGGGTAAATACCATTGGTAATCGAGCCACTGCATGAGATCGACGGGGTCATCCAGGTGGTCAAGGCCCGCGGAAACAAGCGCTGCCATCGGTGAGGCACAGTCAGCGAGGGCGGCTCGAACCCACGGCTGGTATAGGGTCGCGCGGCCATAACCGTCGAAGAACTCGGGGTAAAAAATCGCCTCCGCATAGGGCAAGAGCGCATGGGCTAGCTGCGTCAGTAGCCATGTGGTGCCACCACCCGACTCATGCTGAAGGGGTGCAAGTAAACGCCGCGCCAGGGTTTGTCGCAGCCCGGCAGGAAGATGTGCCCAGGCGCGCTGCCAGCGGCCGAAGCGATATTTATCATAGCCAGCGAACGCCTCGTCCCCGCCATCGCCATTTAGCACGACGCTCACATGGCGGCTGGCCATGTGAGCCACGTACAAAGTTGGCACAGCCGACTTATCCGCAAAGGGTTCGTCGTACTGCCACACGAGGCGCGGTATAATCCCTACCACGTCCGCGGTGACGCGCATCTCGTGATGATTGGTGGCGAATCGCTGGGCGATCTGTCGAGCATAGGGCAGCTCATTGTAGGCTTCTTCAGCGAACCCGAGGGAAAAGGTCTGCACCGGCCGGTCCATAGCTTGGGACATCAGCGCCACCACCACACTGGAATCCACACCACCGCTCAACAGCGCCCCCAACGGTACGTCGCTGATCAGACGCACTCGCGTGGCCTCTTCAAGTTGGTCCCGCAAGGCCTCCGCCACCTGAACGTCGCGAACGGGGGTCTTGCGCGCAAAATCCAAGTGCCAGTAGGGCTCGATTGTAACTTCCCCTTGCTCCCAGATCAAGAGATGAGCTGGTGGTAGTTTACGAATAGCCTGATAAATCGTCAGCGGATGCGGAATAAACTGAAAGGCAAGATAAGCATCCACGGCCTGCACATCGATAACCGTCGGAACCTCAGGATCTTGTAAAATCGCTTTGATCTCCGAGGCAAACAACAGGCGGTCAGGCCGATATACGTAGAAGAGCGGCTTCTTACCGACCCGGTCGCGCGCCAGCAGCAAACGCTGGCGGTCGCCATCCCATAGCGCCAGGGCGAACATCCCCCGTAAGCGCTGCACCGCCTCAACGCCGTATTCTTCGTAGAGATGGACAACCACCTCGGTGTCCGTTTGCGTGGTGAAGCGGTGCCCCTTGGCTTCTAGTGCCGGACGCAGCTCCTGGAAATTATAAATTTCGCCGTTGAGGACAACTGCGATACTGCCAGACTCATTGAAGATCGGTTGATGCCCGGTGGTGAGGTCAATAATGCTGAGGCGACGGCTTCCCAGGCCAATAGGTCCCTGGAGGTAGAGGCCCTGATCGTCCGGACCGCGATGGCATAGACTAGTGCACATGCGCTGGAGGAGAGTCTGATCCGCCTTATGTGAGGGGTCACGGTGGACGAGGCCGGCGATGCCACACATATGGACCTCTACCAATCGATGTGCACTGCGGTAGGCGAACTCAACCGTTCCGTCTGGTCGACGAGCGACGCCGGGTTGCATGGAGTTGGTGATACAGCTGCAGCACCTCTTCAACCTGACGCGGGCGTGAGAAGCCGTGCTCGATCCGCTGCCGTCCTCGCAACCCCATTTGGCGAGCCTGTTCCTGGGCCCGTAAGAGTCTGCTGATGGCATGCGCTAGGGCCGTCTGAGCGTGGGGCGCAACGAGTATGCCAGTTTCACCATCGAGGACGATATCCTGCAGGGCGCCAACCCGCATAGCGACCACTGCCTTGCCGACCGCCATGGCCTCGAGCACCGCTCGGCACGACCCCTCTGAACCAGGTGCTAGCAGTACGAAGATATCCATAGCTGCCAGGACCTCTGGAAGGTCGTCCTCGCGATAGCCCCCGAAGATCACCGCCTCGGCTAACCCGAACTCACGGATCCGTCGCTCAACTTGTGGTCGAAACTCGCCTTTACCGACGATTAAAAGGCGTGCAGCCGGGATTGTCGTGTGCACCTGGGCGAAGGCTTCGACTAGGGTGAGGTGGCCACGGGAGGGGGCGAGGCGCGCGACGATACCGACCAGCGGGGTCGTCGCGCTCATCCCGAGCTCTCGGCGGATGTGGGCACCCGACAGCGCGGGATGGAAGCGTTGACTGTCGACAGCCCCAGCGATGACAGAGATACGCGCGGACGATATCCGCAGCCTTTCGGCCAAGTCCCGTTGAAGCGTCGAGCTCACGGTGATGAGGTGCGCGGCGCCATGTCGTAACAGCCAACGATTGCTCAATGAGCGTGGCGGACGCGGGGTGTGCACTGTGCGCACCTGGAGCGGCACACGTCCTCTGCTAGGATTCAACAGCCTGACGGCCGACAACGCCAGCCAATGGTCGTGCGACAGATGCGTGTGTAGAACGTCGACTGGCGTACGGCGCAGGAACGCGCTCAACGTGCGCACATCCTGCAGCCATGATGAAGGGTGAAAACGGGGATCGAGCCGGAGCCCTTCGAGGAGTGGGACCCCAGCCTTGCGAGCCAGCTCTTCGACCTGACTGCCGGCTGGGACACCAAGGACAACCTGCTGCCGACGTTCGAGCAGCCCCTGCGCCAGCCCCAGCACTGGTTCCGCTGTCCCAGTCCACCATCGGTTGCTCAGTAAATGGAGAATCGACAACGGCCGCATGCGTCAACTCACCTATTCGACTTCGCTGCCATCTCCCAGAGCTTCGTCTCTCGGATAAAGACGCTATAGGCGTAACTCACCGCCATGATCAGTCCCGGGATGCCATCACGAAAGCCCTGCTTCAGCACATAATTGCGCAGGAAACGCCCTAGAGGGCGCATGACCAATGCGGTGCAGCGAAACGGCTGGCCTTGGTCCCGTAGGTCGAGTGCGGCCAGCTCAGTATAGCGATCGAGGCGTTGGATGACATCACTGATCCCCTGGTAACTGTGGTGCTCGAGGGGCTGCCGCAAACGTTCAACTCGGCCGTCGATCGCTACCGATTCATGCACGCGCCGAGCCTTGAAACCTCCCCTACCGCGCTTGAACAGGCGGATCTGATAATCGGGATATAGGCCTCCATAGCGCAACCAATGCCCCCACAAATAGTTGCGCCGGGGCAGGGCATAGCCATTGGCACGCGTGGCCATCGGCTGTTGCTGCAGAGTCGCAATCTCCTGGTGTAACCCCTCGCTCACTCGTTCATCGGCATCGAGGCTGAGAATCCAGTCGCCAGTCGCAAGCGCGATCGCGGCATTCTTCGCCGGGGCATAGCCTTCCCACGGACGGCTATAGGTGTGCGGAGTATATTTCGAGCACAGTTCCAGAGTACGGTCAACGCTGCCCGTATCCACGACGATGATTTCATCCGCCCAACGCACTGACTCCAGGCAGTCGCCGATCTGTGCTGCCTCATTACGCGTGATGATCGTCACCGACAGCTTACACGTGGGTAGGGTCATCCAACCTGACCGCCTCATCGATGAGCATCACCGGGATGTTGTCGCGGATCTCATATAGCAGCCGACAGGCTTCACAGACCAGCCCGTTGCCATCCTTCGCCAATCGAATGTCACCTTTACATTTGGGGC
>JBKPCR010000249.1:0-6800 GCA_046727435.1 bacterium
TCTCATACTAGCCACCTATTATTTGGGTTTTGCCATTATCGTCGAGGCGTCCCTGAGTTTTCTTGGCGTAGGCGTTCCTCCAGATGTCCCCAGTTGGGGTGGCATGCTGACGGCAGCGGCTCAGGGGCACGTGACAAGGGCGCCGTGGGCGGGTATATTTCCCGGACTGGCCATATTCATCGCCGTGCTCGGGTTTAACCTGCTCGGCGATGCCCTGCGGGATGTGCTGGAGCCCCGGCTGCGGGGAGTGAGTACGACAGCCAGGCTTCTTTCCCGTGGATGAAGGGCCTGCAGAACGAGTGTGCGCTTGTCTTGCGCACTCAACACATGCGAGCGTCCTAGTGCGATAACACGTGCTCGGAACTCCGAAGGAGGCCATGCCAATGCGGCGTACACGTGTGAATGACGCGTTGAATAGTCAGGCGCCAATGGAGCAGATTCTGGTGAAAGGATGGGTCCGGACCCGTCGGGACGCCAAAGGAGTGTCGTTTTTAGAGCTCAACGACGGCTCCAGCCTGAACAATCTGCAGGCGGTGATCGCTGAATCGGCGCTCGCCGATGGAAGCCTCACCGGAGTCTCCACGGGTGCTGCCGTCGAGGTGGAAGGCTCCTTGGTCGAATCCCCCGGCAAAGGGCAGCGGTGGGAAGTCCAGGCAACTCAGGTGCGCCTAGTGGGAGGGGCCGATCCCGACACATATCCATTGCAAAAGAAACGGCATACCGATGAATTTTTGCGGAGCATTGCCCATCTGCGCCCCCGCACCAATAAATATGGGGCCCTGTTTCGCATCCGCTCGGAATGTGCCTTTGCTGTGCACTCGTTTTTCCGCGATCGAGGTTTCTATTATCTCCACACCCCCATCATTACCGGGTCGGACTGCGAAGGTGCCGGGGCCATGTTCCGTGTTACCACGTTGCCTCATGGCGTGAAGGAGCCTGCACCCAGCGCACAGGTATACGTCGACGACTTTTTCGGCCAGGAGGCCTATCTCACCGTGTCGGGACAATTGGAGGCAGAGCTGTTTGCCTGCGCCCTCGGCGATGTGTACACCTTCGGCCCCACCTTCCGGGCCGAAGACTCGAACACGCCTCGGCATGCCGCGGAGTTCTGGATGATCGAGCCCGAGATGGCGTTTGCTGATTTGCAGGACAACATGGACTTGGCCGAAGCGTTGGTCAAAAGCCTCGTGGTCCATGTCATGGAGCATTGTGCGGCGGATTTGGAGCTCTTCGCCCGCTTCATCGATCCGGACCTCATGCGGAATCTCGAGGTCATTGCCAAGGCCGCGTATGTGCGACTGCCGTATACCGAGGCGATTGAGATGTTACAACGCTCGGGAAAAAAGTTCGAGTTCCCCATTTCCTATGGGGCGGATCTGCAGACGGAACATGAGCGCTACCTGACCGAGGAGCACTTTAAGACGCCAGTCATTGTCTTCAATTACCCCAAGGAGATCAAACCCTTTTATATGCGCTTAAACGATGACGACCGAACCGTGGCCGCCATGGATTTACTGGTGCCGCGGGTGGGGGAGCTCGTCGGCGGCAGTCAGCGTGAGGAGCGCCTCGATCGGCTCGAACAGCGCATGCAAGAAGCGGGGATGAATCGAGAAAATTACTGGTGGTTTCTCGACATGCGACGTTTTGGCACCGTCCCGCACGCAGGGTTCGGGCTCGGCTTCGAGCGCTTCTTGATGACCGTCACGGGGGTGGCCAATATCCGCGATGTCATTCCCTTCCCCCGGACGCCCAAGCATCTGGAATTTTGAATGGAAAAGGCCGACAAAAGGCGGTCTCCTTGGGACCGGCCGATGCGGTGATGGCCGCGATTGCGGTGGCCAAGCAATACAGAACGCCGCGGCTGTTCAGACTCCTACGCGTCATCACCCGCCATCTCCGGCCAAAAGTCCTCCTCCAGCACCTCCCCGCCCGTCCACGGACAGGTCTCGGCGAACCTCTTCAGGGGCAGGCTCGTCTCGATGGCCGCCAGGCGCCGGGCGTGATGGTACCCTTCATCGAGGAACCCTGGCACCTGGTTCGCCAGGCTCGGATTCTCGCGCAAGAGCTTGGCGAGACGATGCCTGGCCTGGAGCAGACTTTTCTCCCAGCTCCGCCCGCGCCGCTCCGGTTGATAGGCCCACTTCAGCAGGTGCAGCAGGATGACCTCGAGGTAACTCTCCACGGCCCGCCGATCGCGCTTGCCCAAGCTCTCGATCTCCTCCGCCAGGTGCTCTAGATCCAGCGCCGTGATATCCTTCGCCCGCAAGGCGGCGGCCTGCGTCTGGGTCCACTGATAAAAATCGGTGTCGTACAAGGGCTTGGTCATACGTCCTCCCCTCGGCACACTGCTTGCCCGTGCTGATCTGGACATGCGCCGCTACCCGGACTGCGGTGCCATACGCCGCCCCTCTTTTGTGACTGTTGCGGTGATGGCGACTGCTGCCGATGGGCTCACCATACGACAAATTGACCACAGAGACAACACACTGAGGGGCGTGCCTCATCGGGAGTGCTACCGCACCCGCGTTCAAGCCCTCCGCGAGTATTTCACCAAGCGTCATTGCCGTTCTACTCTCCCTTCTAATATGAATTCTCTGAAGTCATGGTGCATCAGGAGATTGCTTCGTCGTTCCGCTCCTCGCGATGATGCCATTACGACGGAAGCGAAGCAATCCCTGCTATGGCGTGAGGCAACCTTATACACCATCTCCATCGGGAGTTCATATCAGACCTTCAGGCCAATGCAGGTCGGCTTATTAACCGCGTGGAATCTGTTCTGGGACAGCGTGTCCATGCACGGTCTCGGCATGGGACGGCGCTACATCGGCATGGCGGTGCAGGTGGGGAGATCCGGCGGCTTCGGCCTAACTAAATTTCCCCCCACTGACAAATTCAGGTGCGCGCACCTTCGGCGCAGCGTCTTCTTGTGTGCGAGTTTGCAACGCACCCACGAGGGCTTGGAGCCTATCCAGCGTGTCAGCTCATGGTCTGTCGTGTCGTCTGGGTCCTGGATGACCAGTTCCCCCCCTGGTCCACGGTGAGGCCCAGCGTCTTCCGACATAGCCTGCGCCGGACTTCAAACGTGAGGCCGCCAACTTCCAGCGCCCAGTCTTCTCCCCCGCCAGAGCCATGTAGCCCAGAGGCAATCGGTTCCCACTTTCCCGGCAGCCTCAGATCGTGACCGTGGTGCCGTCGAACTTCGTGAGGGTGAAGCTGCTCCTCGTGGAAGCGGCGCCCTTCCCGAGATTGACCTGGATCCCATCGCCAGGAATTTCGATGGTCCAGAACAGGGCAGTCGGTGGGCAAGTGGAGGGATGTAGGTCGTGGATCTGCCCACTTGTCCTGCCAAGCGCCACCGTGCTGACGTCTTCGAGTTCTCCACTCCCTTCCCGCCAGCAAGCTCGGGGGAGGAAGGTGAGAGGGCCCTACTCGTCGTCCTCGTTCCTGAAGCGCACGCGTTCGTTGATCGCCTGTCCGATGCACTGCCCGGTGGAGAGCCCATCGTAGTTGTCGAAGGAGAAGTGGATGCCTCCGTACTGGCGGGAGACCGCCGCCTCAGCCGCGGCCTCATCGAAGGAGTCGAACGTACGCGGCTCTTGGGGAGGCATCAGGCCGTGGTCGGTGTGCGTCGTGTCCGTGAAGCGCTTGATCCCGAACATGTCAGTGAGGACGCGCGCCGCCGCGCCCGACTGTGTCGAGTGCCCGGAGGTGTAGCTCGGGAAGCCCGGCGTCACGATGTACGGCAGCCAGCCCGCGTCGATGTTGTCGTTGATGTAGGTCACCGGGCGCTGCAGGTTGTAGATGTACTTCGGGTTCCAGCACGCGATGAACGCGTCGTGCACGGCGATGCCGACACGCGCGTACGCCTCGGCTGCCGCCGCCAGCGAGAGGGTGTCGTTGTGCGCGATCTGACTCACGATGGCGATCCAGTGCCCCGGCGGCGTGCCGGTGGCGCCGGCACCGTCGGACCAGTAGTCGGCGATCGTTTTCTGCTCAACGGTGAGGGCCAGTCCCACGGTATAGACCTCCAGGCCGGCGGCGTAGAAGTCCGAGGCGGGGTCGGTGGAGAAGGCGGGGTGGCCCGGCGGAGGGCACTCCTCGCCCGAGGTCAGGACCATCGGCCGGATCAGGCTCCAGCAGGGCTGCAGCGGGTTCGGGTTGAAGGGGGGCGGCGTCGGCTCCCAAGCGCCCGGCACCTGCACCGGATCGTACAGGCAGTCGTTGTGGATCGAGAACCCATCGGTGGCGGCCCACTTGAGGATCGCCCGGGCCACCGCCTGGCCATGCGCGACGGAACGCTCGTACACCGATCCCGGAACCACCGCCTGCTGTTGGGACGCGAAGCTGTGCTCCAGGTTGATGATAGCCTCCCGGGAGGCTTGGGAGATCGTTGGATAGAGACCCCGGATCGTGTTGGCGAGGACAGCGTTCGCCACTGTCGGCCAGTGGTACTTCTGGTTCTTCTTGGGCTGGGGCAACGATGTCAGGCCATTCAACTGGTCCGCCAGCGACCGATGCTTTTCCCTCCCGGCCACGATCGACTCGTAGAGCGCGACGGCGGTGATACCATAGATCCGCGAGGCCGGCGTCGGAGTCGTCTTCTCCGCCTTGACGATATTGTACAGCTCTTCGAACCATGTCGACGCGACGTCCGACGGGAACTGGTCCGCGGACTTCTTGCTCTGATCCAGGTCTGCCCATGCCCAGGAGCTCACGAGCAGCAGTGCGGCCGTGAGGGTGAGTGGCAGTGTCCTCCTTCGCATCTTGGCTCCCTTTTTGTGTCAGTGAGACAATCTCGTATGGTTTTGAGCCACTGGGTCACACGTGTGAAGCGAGCTGTTGAACGCCTCCCGCTGATACGAGTGCGTCGACTGGCGTCAGCTAGAGTTCAGATTAGATGGGATGAATCGACACAAGCATAGCCCTCTGGAGCTGCCATAGCCAGCACCCCCGCACTCGGCGCCAGGGGGGCGGTGGCATGATGCCTGGTGCTCCTCATGGAACCGCCCCTTGCGCTCAGACTTTATCGTGCCGGCGGGCCACCTCACTGCGGCGCTTGGATGGCACCCTGCAGATCCACGCAAGCGTCATCAGGGTTGTCGACGGGATCCAAATCCATACAGCCGCCACCATTGAACGTACTAAAAGCCGATCCTGAACCAGCCATGACCTCAAAAAGCCAGTATCAGCAACCATCCCAGCGGTGCTTCGTTATTGAGTTTCAAGATGCCGCTGCATGATGGTCTTGACTTTCTGTCAGGCAATTAGGTCGTAAGCTGTTGTGATCAAGAGATCACTGAGGCAGGTGTACTGCGGCCTGCGTGGTTTCACATATGTTCGGACCAGGCTCCCCCCGCAGCGGTAGTTCGTCCTCGGTTATCCCCAATACATCCAAAAGCCCCACCCACTCATCTATGCGACAGCCGCCCAGGAATGTGCTTATCTGGGATTCAACGAGTCCGGGGATCTTCTCACCATGAGTGTGCACAGCGATCTGGATCACTGCCTTTCGGGCGTCGAGCAGCCCAGGGCCCATAACGGCTTGCGATGCATCGCCCACGGCCAGGTGGCCCCCGAAGTTGCCCTTACCGCTCCCCCCAATGACGTGGCCAGCGAGGTAGCCAAAGCTGCCTTGCACCTCATCTTTCACCTCAGGATCGAAAAAGTCTGGATCGTCACACTCACCGACACAAGCCTCGGGGTTATTGAATACTGCCCACCAAGTGGTGACTGCATACCCAGCTGGAAGCTCCGATGTGCTGAGAGTCGCGGATATGCCGGAGTCAGTCCTCACGAGATGCGAGGAACCCACAACCTTGCCATCTGAAAACCTAATTACGTCGCTTTGGCTGTGACTTGCCGGCTCTGCATAGACGGTAAGCATTCCAGCCGTCAGGCCGATCGCAACCAAGACCATCGCCAGTTTAATTTTGATTGCCATGTCAATCGTCTCCTCTCTCGCTGTGTTGTCAACGATGAAAAACACACCCACCCCTTCCGCTCGGACGATGCGTTTAGGTTATCGGATCACCTCCTTAGCGGGCTGCGCACCCCGGGGCCCTTCCTCGATATGAAGTGTGCCGCCATCCCGGAGGCGCAGCTGGAGGCGGAACTCTTTGGCTACGAGGCTGACGCTTTCACCGATGCCAAGCGTTCCAAGCCTGGCCTCTTCGAAGCGGCCTCCGACGGCACCCTGTTCCTGGATGAGATCGATGCGCTCCTGGTGCTGTTGCAAGGCAAGATACTCACCGCTGTCGAGGGGAAGTGGGTGCGTCGTGTCGGCGCAGTGGCGGCCCATTCTGTGGATGTCAAGCTCATCGCGGCTACGCAGGCCGAGCTGAGCAGCTAGGACGCGACCGCCGAGTCGCCAGCGCCATGCATCGCAGAAAAGTACGCCTCCTTAGAGAGGAAAACATGACACGTTCGGGGAAATTTCGGGGAATTTTCGGGGTATTTTGGGGAGACTATTGTGATATGATGAGCGCCGATTCCGCCTGAGATGATGGTGAGGGAGAGCCGCGGGGAGTGGCCGCCCATGGGAGGTGCGGGGGTAAGCGGGGCTCTGAGGCGACCCGGAGGGTGGGGCGATGCGCTATAGCTTCGGCGACTATGTCTTTGACACCCAGCGTTACGAGCTGCATCACGCGGGAGAGCCCATCAAGCTCCGGCGCAAAGTCTTTCAGGTGCTGGCCTACCTCCTGGCGCATCGCGATCGGGTCGTTTCCAAGCAGGAACTCCTCGAGCGCCTGTGGCCCGACCAGTTTGTCGGGGAGGAGACGCTGACCTCCTGTATTAAGACC
>JBKPCR010000250.1:0-13378 GCA_046727435.1 bacterium
ATTCTTCTCACACAGCCATAGGAGGGAGAAACCCATGAAGCTGCTCGTCTTGTCTGGAGGCAGGCACCCGTATCACGAATCCACCCCGATCCTGGGAGACTTTCTGAGCAAGGCCGGTCATGAGGTGACCATTACCGAAGACGCCGCGGTCCTGGGCCGGGCCGCAGACCTGGCGGGATACGATGCGGTGGTCTTCAATACGCGCCGGGAAGCCCTGCCGGAGATGCCCGACCTGACCTTGTCGCCGGCCGAACAAGACGGCCTGAAGACTTTCATCCGTGCGGGCAAGGCGTTTATCTGTTTGCACATCTCCACGTGTCTGCCGAAGGCCTGGCCGGAGTATCATGAGATCACCGGCGGAGGGTGGATCACCGGCACGAGCTTCCATCCGCCCTATGGGGAGTTCACCGTCCACGTAAATGCCCCAGGACATCCGGGCGTCCAAGGGGTGTCGGACTTCAAGACTCCCGATGAGTTGTACATGGGCTTGGCATTCAGCCCGGGCAATGAGGTGTTTATCACCGCTGATGCGGCGGAGGGCACGTATCCCTGGGGGCCGCAGCGGCAGCCTAAGCACATGCCAGGGGGCACCTTTCCGCTGGGGTGGACGCGGCCGTACGGCGAGGGCAAGGTGTTTGTGCTATTGCTGGGCCATGATGGACGGAGCTTTCAGACTCCAGCGTTTCAGCAGCTGGTGCTGAATGGCGTGGACTGGGCGACGGCACCCACCACACGTTAGGCCGAACGGGCCAATCGGGTGCGGAGCATGGGTGGGCTGATACCTACGATGGGTCACACGGTCGGTGGAGCTGTCTGATCACGCCGCATGATGAGGAGGAATGATGGCACCGTTAGAAGTCTACAACCCTGGACTACATGATCTGATTGCCCCCGATGCCCCCATCGAACGCATCGCCGGCGGGTTGGGGTTTACCGAAGGCCCGGTATGGCGTGGTAGATACCTGCTCTTTAGCGATATTCCCAACAAGCGTATCGTGCGCTGGCGCCGGCTGTCCGAGGGCCCGGAGCTGACCACCTACGCCACGGGGATGTCCAATGGCCTGACACTGGACCGCCAGGGCCGAGTGTTGGCAGCCGGGCACGACGGCCGCTGCGTCACTCGCGTCGCGGACGACGGCACCCGCACAGTGTTGGCGGAGCGGTTCGAAGGCAAGCGGCTCAACAGCCCCAACGACATCGTAGTGAAGTCCGACGGCTCCATCTACTTCACCGACCCACCCTATGCCATCCAGCCCAGCACCCCTGGCATGCCGCGGCCTCCAGGATGGTGGACCGCGCCCATCCCGGGCAAGGAATTGCCCCACAATGGCGTCTACCGTCTGAACCCGGATGGTACCCTGCGCTTGCTGGTCGACGACTTTGCCCTGCCCAACGGCCTGGCTTTTTCCCCTGATGAGTCAGCTCTGTACGTCGCCGATTCGGCCCACGGGCATATTCGGGCGTTTGACGTGCGTCCGGATGGCACGCTCACCAACGGTCGGATCCCATTCGAGATGCCGTCGAATGACCCGGGGGTGGCGGACGGCTTCAAGGTCGACCTGCAAGGCAACGTGTTCAGCACCGGACCGGGCGGCGTGTGGGTATATCGCCCCAATGGCGAACGGCTGGGGCGCATTGTCCTGCCGGAGCTGCCGGCAAATCTGTCCTGGGGTGAGGATGGCAGCGTCCTCTTCCTGACCGCACGCACCAGCGTCTACCGGTTGCCAACCAAGACGCGCGGTGCGTTGCTGGGCTAACGCACAGGCGAGCCAACCAGAGGCCACGACCAGTCGATTCTAGATGCGTGCATGCTCCCACGCCGCGCGAGGGCGAGAGATAAGGAGGATAAATCATGCTAAGAATGGGAGGGGTAGCATCAGCCGGGCATATCACGGTGTTCAAAGGCCTGAAGACGCATTTCCAGCAACAGGGCATTGACCTCGACTGGGTACTGTATTCCAACTACGACGCACTCGTCGATGCGTTCGCGACCCGAGAAATCGACCTGGCCTGGAATGGTCCGATCTCGTACGTCAAGATCAAACAACGCCTGAACGATCCCTGCCAAGTCGTCGCCATGCGTGATGTCGACGTCAACTTTAGCACTCAATTGTTCACTCGCCGCGACTCGAGCATCACCACGGTGGCAGACCTGAAGGGCAAGCGCGTGGCCCTCGGCAGTCGCGGCTCAGCGCAAGCGGGTCTGCTGCCCTATTATTTCCTGAAACAACAGGGCCTTGATCCGCAGCGAGATTTGGCCGCCTGTACCTTTACCGAGGATCGCGAGCCGAGTGCCCTCTCTGATGAGCGGGCGGTCGTCGATCTTGTGCTCAAAGGCTCCTATGATGCGGGTGCCGTGAGTCGACGGACGCTCGAAGTGCTGAGCGAGCAAGGCCAACCGATTCTGGATACCTTGCGTGTCTTCTGGTCTAGCCCAGGCTACAGCCACTGCTGCTTTACCGCGCACCAGGAATTGGAAGCGGGCCTGGCCCAGCGAATCACCGACGCCTTCATCTCCATGCAATACCAGGACCCGCTGGGCAAAGAGGTGCTGGACGCCGAAGGCTGCAAGGCGTTTGTGCCAGGCATCACCAGAGGCTGGGAAGCGTTAGAAAGCGCCATGAAAGAGCCAGTCCGCTGACGGGAAACACGACGTCTGGCCTCAGGCCTCACCATACGCAGGAGGAGGGCATGCGGATGAAGACCAGCACCGACCGGATCCTCACCACACACGTCGGCAGCCTCCCCCGTCCAGAGAGCATCAAAGCCCTCCTCCGCGCCCGTTTGGGCGGCCAGCCCCTCGACGAGTCCCAGCTCGCGGCGCGTGTCGCCGAGGCTGTGCGCGCGGTTGTCCGCCAGCAGGCCGAGGTCGGCCTCGATGTCATCTCCGACGGTGAAATGGGCAAGACCAGCTTTCTGGCCTATGCGGAAGAACGGTTAACGGGCTTCGTCCCGATGACGGCCAACGCCCCGGACGTCCCGTCAAGCAATGTGGGGAGTTCATGGGCGAGGCGGCTCGACACCCGGCGGGAGTGGCGGGCGTTCCGTGAGTATTATGAGGAGTACTTGCCGCGAGCGATGCCTCCCGCGGCGCCGCCATCGGTCTGTCAGGGACCTATCGCGTATCAGGGTCAGGCCTTGTTGCAACGAGATCTCGCCACCTTCAAGGCCGCCTTGCAGGGCATCAATGTTGGAGAGGCCTTTGTGCCCGCCATCGCGCCGGCGATGGTCGGCCGAGGTCAGAACCAGTACTACGCCACCGAAGAAGAGTACGTGTTCGCCATCGCCGAGGCCCTGAAGACCGAATACCGAGCCATTGTCGACTCGGGGTTCATCCTGCAGATCGACGATCCGGGGTTGGGCGAAACGTGGGACATGATGATGCCGGCGCCTCCGCTGGAGGACTACCGGCGTATGCAGGCCCGCAACATTGAGGCGCTCAATCACGCCCTGGCTGGCATTCCCGAAGAGCGCGTGCGCTACCACCTGTGTTGGGGCAGCTGGCAGGGGCCGCATGTCCACGACCTGGGTCTGCGCGATATCGTTGATCTCGTCTTGCGGGTCAAGGCCCAGGCCTACTCGATAGAGGCGGCGACACCCCGCCATGCGTACGAGTGGCGCGTCTGGGAGGACGTCCCGTTGCCCGAGGGCAAAGTGCTGATCCCTGGCGTCATCGCGCATACCACGGCGGTGGTCGAGCATCCCGAAACGGTGGCCGAGCGACTCATGAACTTCGCGCGGGTAGTGGGCCGCGAGCGAGTCATGGCTGGGGCCGACTGCGGGTTTGCCCAGGGGGCGATGTACCAGCGCCAGCACCCGACCATCATGTGGGCCAAGTTCGCGGCGCTAGTCGAGGGGGCACGCCTCGCCTCTGAGCGGCTGTGGCGGTCGTAGGGCGGCTGGCACGGCCGTCCCTGCGATCAATCTCCGCCTCATGATAGGCGATCTTGCCTCGATCTGGTCATCCACTGCGCACATGTCATCGACAACCCCGGCCATGTCATTTCAATCCATGGTCGTATAGTCAAAAAATCCGAACACACCTTTTACCTGAGGTTACACGCCCACTATTCTCCGCCCTTGGTCTTGCCTTCCACCATGCGATCATCCATACTCACTCTCAGGATGAAAGAACATCGCGGGCATGGAGAGGAAGATGGGCTGGAAGAAGCTGTTGGCATACATCACGGGTTCAGTAGACTAGGAACTGATGCTGCCGCAACGCATACTTGGTGACGGAGAACTGCATCCTGCGCAAGCAGATTCAGGGCCATGTGCGACTGAGCGATGCGGAGCGCAAGACCCTGGCCACGATCGGCAAGCAGTTGGGGAAGTAGGCATTGGCGGAGGTGGCCAGTCTTGTCAAGCCCGATATTATCCTTGCGTAGCAACGCAAACTCGTGGCGCACAAGTTCGACGGTTCTCAGCAACGACAGGCGCCAGGCCGATCAATCACGAGAGATCCCATCAGGGGCAGGGCAATGCCCTGCTCTTTCCCTTGTCCAGCCCAGCTGGGTGGTCTACAGGTCCGATTCAGTGTCGCACACGACTGGGGGGCTCCTGAAATACTATACCCACATGGCTGCGTGCGAGGTGGTATGTCACGATTTGTGGGAATCAGACCATGGTGATACAACGCTCGCTTATAATGGATGGTCCAGAGAAAACACCCATGTGGAGAAAGAGACGTGATGTCACGCATCTCGATTGATATCGCGGATGATCTTTTGCAGGCTTTGCGGGAGCAACCCCAGGACGTGGTCCAGGAAATGCGGGTGAGTGCTGCGCTCCACTATTTCCAAACCCGACGCCTCTCCCTCGGACAAGCGGCACGGCTGGCCGGGATACCGCGTCTTGCGTTCCTTGATGTCCTGATGGCCCACGGTGTCCCGGCGTTTGATCTGTCCGTGGAGGACGCCGACGCCGAAATTGCCACGGCCCAGCGGCTGGATCGCACGGATGATCGTCAGTAACGCCACGCCGCTGATAGCCTTTGCACGCATTGGAGAACTGGCCTTACTGGAGCGGACAGTCCACCACGTGACGCTGCCGGAGACCGTCTGGGACGAGGTTACAGCTGTGACGACCCATCCTGGAGCGGAGGCCATCGGTCAGGCGAGCTGGATTGCCGTCCACGCAGTCACGTCGGTGCCCGCGGAACTGCTAGCCCTCCTTGATCGGGGAGAGGCGGAGGTGATCGCACTCGCCGAAGAGCTGAAAGCCCAGGAAGTGCTTCTAGATGAACGGGCCGCACGAGCCATTGCGATCACGCGGGGACTGCCAGTAATTGGCGCCGCGGGTCTGTTGGTACGGGCTAAGGATCGTGGGTTCATCCCAGCCGTGAGACCGGTCCTCACCCGCATGCAAGCCGAGGGCGTGCGGTATAGTCAACGATTCATCGAGACACTTTTAGGGCGACTGGGAGAATAACGTGCGTCATGATAACACCTGAATCTAGTGTGACAACTGCCGCGCAGCCGCATGAATATTTTGACCCAACGCGCCTAATCACCACACCGACAGGGCCTGCAACACCTCCACTCAAAATTTGCGACAGAACCTAAAACGCTCTTCGACTGCACAGGCATCAAACGATGGTAATGAGGTCAAGCGACCACGCGCGAGAACGTGAGCAAAGGAAGATCTTGATGAGTCAGACACCTCAACACCATGAAGCACCTGAGCCGCCAGCCATGGGCGAGCGACGGGCTCGTTGGGGTTACGGTTATCAAGATAAAGTCGCTACCGACCGAATCCTGCGCATTCTTAAGGATGATCTTCGGGGCGGATCCGCTGTTTTCGAAGGTGTCCGTCTCGCAGATCTACGGGCCGGTCGTGTCGATGACTTCGTTCTGGTATGGAACAAGCGGGTTGAAGGCAATTCAATTAAGTGGAGTGGCGATGCCTCGCCAATGAACTGGGGCGACCTCATTGGTGCAAAGGGTCTCGTCAAAGAACTCGCCGAAGGGTTTTTGGAGCTCCGCCAACGATGGCCGGACCGCACTGTCACCGTGCGTCTTCAAACTAATCGTCCACCGTCATGGGAGACGCATGCCAACCAGCTTATCTCAGCCTTCAGTGTGGCCGAATTCCTCCGGGAGCACTGGGAGAAGGGACCGACCGCTCAGGATGCCGAAGCCTTAAAGGAGGCCTGGGGCAAGATTGAAAAGCACACAGGTCTATTCGTAGCGGAATACGGAGAATTCATTAAGGGATGCATATTCTCGCTTGGATGTGCCGAACCACCCGGAAGCGGTCCAGATACTCGGGACTGGCGGCATTACAAGAAGCAGTTTGATGAACTGCATAAAGCCATTGCCACTTGGCTTACCAATAACCCTGACTTGGAATTCATAGATCGAGAGTTCCTCTTCTCAGCCATTGGGTTTCGTAGATTTCGCTCAGGGCTGATCCAAAGATTTCCACCACCTCAGATACCTTACGAGCAGAACTCGAACGCAGCCGATCGACTGAAGCAACGGATCGAGGCCGTGCCCGGAGGTTACATTGCGGTGACAGGTTGCGCCGGCGTCGGCAAATCTACGCTCGTGCAGGATGTGCTCAGTCACGCGGATTATCCGTTTTTCATCCCGTACTATGCATTTCTGCCGGACGGCGAGGGCAATCCGAGAGATAGGGGTGAGGCGCTGACCTTCTTTCAGGATGTGATTGGGAGACTTGATAAATTCTTCCCCGACACGTACAGCTTAGGGATTACGGATGTCGCTCAGGGTCGCGAGGGTATTCGCCAGCACATGGCGAAGGCACATGCACACTATGTGATCCAGGGCCGAAAGACCATTCTGTTAGTGGACGGCCTGGACCACGTCTCTCGGGAGGTGGGGCTGCAGAGTTCCATTCTCCATGAGCTTCCAAGACCCGATGAAGTCCCAGAGGGTTTTCTAATCATCTTGAGCTCTCAACCGCAGGCGCTTGAGCCTGGCACGATTCGAGCTGACGTTGGAATCGCCATCAGTGTGGAATCAGGTCGACGTGTCGAGGTTACAGGTCTTAGCCGCGCTGAAGTGCATGCGATCATCGCCAAAGTGGCCAAGCCAACATCGGCTGATGATCGGGATCGGCTCAATGAGGATTGTCAAGGCAATCCGCTGATCCTCACGTATTTACTGAACATCTTTCAGCGATCTCCCGAAACCAGCGTGAATGATGCCATTGCAGAAGTTGGAAGCTACGACGGTGACATTGATAAATATTATGCGACGGTTCTCTCCGTTCCCCTGCGGGTCTTCCAGACCAAGAAACTCTTGGCATTACTCTGTCGAGCAGCCCCGACGATCCCAATGAACTGGCTCCGGTCGTGGCCAGAGTACGGCCCTTTCGAAGACTTATATTGGCACACCTTAGCACCATTCGTACGCGAGGAGGATGGAAACCTTCACTTTATTCATAACAGCCTCATCGCGTTCCTGAAGACCGAGACCCGTTCAAAGCTACGAGGGGTAGATCACACTGTAGATGAGCATGAGTACCACTCGATGTTAGCGGACCGTTCGAGCGGTTTACCGTGTGCGAATCCGCTTGGGCGAGCCCACGTTCTCCACCTGCTTTGTGCAGGACGCAAGCGTGAGCTGCTGACTGTTTTGGCATCGTCGTGGCTTCGAGAAGCACTGGGTGCCTTTCTGCCGTATGCGCTCGTGCGGCCTCTTCTGCTCGCGGGCTTAGAGGCCGCCTGGACGCTAGGAGAGTACGGGCATGTAGTGCGATTCATGCTCTTAGGCTACGAACTCGGTCAAAGAACAGCCCGCATGGAAGCCGGCAAGCTGGCAGATCGCATACTGCGTCTCGACCTGCCAGACATAGCTTTATCCCAGGTGCGTAGTGGCGGCAGGCTCCTTGTAGACGATAAGGTCGCGTTAGGTTTTGCTCAGAGCCTGTGGTATTACGCCGACTACAGAGATTCTCAAACCTTCAAAACTGCAGCACGAACCCTCTACATACAGGCGAAACCGATTGCCTTTGTTTACCATGGGGAACCTATTGATACCAGTCGGCATCACGACTATTACTCAGTGCTCCGTGCGTGGAGCGAGGTCGCGCCATTCTTTGAAGCAATTCAAGATATTGTCAAACAAGTGCGTGCGCTTCAGTTGACAATCGAGGAGCACGGAGAAGAGGTTAGTCAAGCATCCGTAAAGTGTGGACTCCTTTACGGGGCATTGCTGACGGTGCTTAAGGCAGGCATAGGGCTGGAGGCGCGTGACGCTCTGCTGCAAGCGCTGAAAGCAATGGAGCGGCCTGACTGGTACTTCGCCGCGCTTCTCGCGATTGCCAGGCGCGATCCCAAAGCTGTCTCCACGACCGACCTGAAAGTGGCATATGCGCATTGCGCTACGGACGACGATTTTAGTCTTGCTTTGGCAAAGCACCTGTACAGAGCAGGCGATCATGATAGTTCAAGGGCCATGCTCTCTGGGCTGGCTCATATTAGGTTTGACGCGCTGCAAAAGGGTCATGCCTTTGGCTATAGCGACACGACATTCACGGTTGACTTCAGATGCCTGCAGGAACTACTGGCCTTGCCGGAAGGACCGGTCCCTGGCGTAAAGGATGATCGCGAGGAGGCGCTGGCACGGATTGAATTGGCAGCGCGTCAGCTTGGGATCCTGCTCGCAGCTGCAATAACTGGGAAGGCTATCCCTGATCTACGAGGTGCCTTCCGCTCCATTCTGCTATTTCATAACCGGCCCGTCAGTCTTCCCACGTACGACTGGCGAAACAACTACATGGTCGGCCAATCGAAGCAAGGTGTCTACAGGCAGCTCCCAAGAGTTGCGAGTGCGTTCGGCACAAAAGGCGTGGAGGCGCTCCGGGATAGTGTACTGGAGATAACCGCCGGACCAGCAGCGTCCCAGCTAACCGCCGATCACCGACGTTACTTTGCCGGAGAACTGTTCCGTGAAGGTGTGCTTCACAGAGAAGAGGCGGTGACGCTTGGGCTGTCATCGACGTTGGACGCCCAAGACGACGACCCGATGCAGAGGCAGGAAGCCTGCTTGGATATCGCAGCTTTTCTGCATGCCGTCGGCGAAGAGGATCGTTATCGGGAGTGGGTCAGTCGGGCTAGCGAGGTTTCGGCTGGGGCGGGAAGTCGCAAGGACTATCATATGGCGCATCTGGCGGAATGGCTCGATCGCGCGGTTGAGTCCGGCCTCACGACAGAGAAGTTGGAGGTTTTTGAGAAGTTTGCCAGAGCGGTGGAGGTCGCAGGGGGCGACGGTCAATCTTCGGCGGCTGCACAAATGTTTCATACCGTCATCCAACGTGATTCGTCGAGGGCCTCTGCTCTGGCGATCGAGTTGATTGACCGGGGTGTCATTAACTTATCCACGACCATCGAAGCATTGGTGATCGGTGGGGCACAAGCTGGTGCCTCCTACCCACTGCTGTCTGCCATTTACGGTGAACTGCTTTCGCTTGTTGATCCTGGCGCAACGGGAAACGCTGCGGTTGCCACCCTGAATACGGCTCCCTTGGATCAGAGAATCAGTGCGGCTCAAGGGCTCATGTCTCGTGTTCGAACCAACTCGCTGCCATCACATCGCATCGAAGTGGCGAGGGATCTTCAGGGTGCGCTCTGGGAGGCTCACGTTGGCGAGGTCAATTTATTAGAAGGGTTGCAAATGGACCGCTATGAATCATCCCTCAAGAACACGCTTTATCGACTCACCACCGGTGAGACCCTCACAACTGATCAGGTTGCTGCTCGATTGAGTAGGGCCGATAGCCCCAGCGACTGGAATCCAAATCCAGAAGAGAATGGTGACTTCGACTGGTGGTCTGCTGTGAAGAAAGTGACCATTCAGAGTTCTGATCATCTCAATGCCCTGATCGCAACTTTCCCCCCTCCAGAGTATCGAATGGCGGAATTTCTTGCCTGGCGATCTGAATGGATGCTGGCAAATGGGGACCATCATGCCGCTAGACAGCTTGCAGAACAGGCTATTGAGGCTGCTAAGGATGGGTCCTGGTTCCGCTGGTGGGATGGCGCTCAGAAGAAAGTAGCGTATAGGGCATTAGAGAGAGTGGCTCCGCAAGAAGCACTCGCGAGAGCACGGGAGCCGTTCGGGAGAGACCTCTTTGCTGGCAGGTTGAGCAACTACTACCTTACGGACGACATAACGAACGACATAGTAGAGCTGTTCCAATTCCTTGAGCTAGGATGGCCGGCGGACAGTGTCTTTGAGGCGGTTGGAGTCTATCTCGATGAAGTGCTGGCAGCCAACCAGAAGGTCGAACCATACAGCTCCCTGAGCGCTCCAAAAGGCCCAGCTTCCGTCGACGAGGCGCTTTGTCGGTTTCTGGTTCACCTATTAGGCTTTCCTGTGGTTGATATTGGAACTGCAGCACGCCGCTGCCTCGCCAAGTACGTTGAGCAGGACGGCCGCGCATTGGCACGCGTTCTCTTGGCAGAACCGTGTGGGGATGCCGTGCAGCTCGAACATATTCTGGTGGCTCTGCATGTTGGATCGCTCCAGAACCCTCGATCTCTTGACCCTCTGCGGGGGTTCATCGTCGGGCTCAATCGGCACGAATCGATCGCGATTCGTGGCATCGCGAGAAGAATATGCCAGGAGCAGGGTTGGACATGGACGGAGATCCATGACATGCCGCCGCCAAAACTACTCCTCATCCCGACCCCCATCACAGCACAAGCCACTTACAATGAGTCTCGCATGCTCGTCGGAGGTGACGTGGCGGTTACTGCTGAACTGTATCGTGCGATCTTCCGTATCCTACGAGGGTGCGGTAATAATCCCGATGAACTCGCGAGCGAATTCACCAGGCTCTACTCGGAGATCGAGCAGACCTATCCTTGGAATGACGACTTGCGGCTCAAGCAGTGGATGCGAATGGCTTTAGCTAGCTCCTGGCTATGCCCAAGGGTTATTGTAGGTAGAGAGGCCGCCATGAGGCTGCTTGGACGTCGTGCATTATCGGGGCAGGCTCCCCGTTGGGCGGAACAGGCTTACGATGTTCTCTACCCGCTTTATGATCCGGCTCTTGAGCTGATCGAGCCGAGAGAGCGGCCATCCGAGATGCTCGCGATGAATTGGGATCTCTGGAGCGAACGTGGGAAGGACTGGCTGCAGGGTAAAGATGCCACCGCTTGGGATCACTATCCATCATCTGTCGGCGGACTTCACCTGATTGCTGAACGATCGTGGTTTATTCGGCCAGATTGGGAGAGGCCTCGTGAGGAACGGTATCGAGGCGTGCTGATCGATTCAGCAGATGATGAGCCTGACCGAGAATCATTGGCATCGGGGCACGAATTGACGTACCAAGGCTACCTCCGAGGGGATGCCCAGGAAGAGAATCAGCTCATTGTATGGAACAGCGAGCGCCAGCTTGTCGGGCCGCAATATCGCTGGGTCGCGATGAACAGCAACGTCGCGCGAGAGCTGGGGTGGACGTTAAGCCCCACAAACCCCTTCGAATGGCTAGACAGCACGGGGCTCTCGATGGCCAAGAGCGTGTATTGGAAGGACGGCTGGATATGGTTGGAGCCACCGAGATTTGAGGCATTGGGCGAGGGATGGTATGTCTTAGCGAGTGATCTCGCTGTCGAAGCAATCCGGAGGGCATTCCCGGATGCACAGACTCACCTTTGGGTTGAACGACATTCTCACGGCGAGAAACCATACAAGGGTTCCTGGCACTTGAGACAGCCGTTTTGAGTTCAGACAAGATTCTTTAGTGTGCGCAGGTGGGTCAAGGCGTGTCAGTAGTTAGCCTAACCTGGTTTTCTGTTCTTATAGAATTATCTAGTTATGCAAAGCACATCGTGATCGGAGCCGGTGCCATCGAGTTTTTGACCCCGATCGCTTTGCATAATTATTGGCTTCCCGGTAGCAATGGAACAGTTAGGGGAGGCCTTCTCAGGGGAGAAAGCTGGATGGGTTGCATCTGGTCTAGCTCCTCCCCCGATTATACATCCAAAACTATTTATCTGTTTGTAGTTAGGAAACCTGCGGGATGACCTGTTCGCCGATGATCTGGATGGCGCGCAGGATGTGCTCTTGAGTGGGCACGATGAAGCGCAATAGCACATGCGAGGTCCCTAGCGCCCGCAGTTGCTCGATCTTTTCGACGAATTCCTGCGGCCCTCCGACGATCAGGACATCCAGTGGATTGCCTCGGACCCCGCGGTAGCCCGACTTGAACACCGGTTCGACAATGCTCATCGCGGTCTCTCGATCCTCCGCGATGAACACATCCCGTCGCATCGGAAACTCGTCGACGATTGCTTCTCTGCCATATTCCCGCAAGGCAGCTTTATAGATGCCTATCTGCGCCTTGACCGTCTCCAGTGGGGTCAGGGGTCCGATGATCCATGCATCGCCGAGTCGCGCCGCCCGGCGGATAGCCGGTTCGGCGCTTGCACCAATCCACAGCGGAATGCGCCCCTGCACAGGCTTGGGTTGAAAGGACACGCCCTCAAACCGATGGAAGCGGCCGAGATAGGCGGCGGCATCTTTATCGAAGAGCAACCGCAAGATCGCAATGCCCTCTTCGAAGCGGGCGACACGTTCTTTCCAGGGAATGCCAAAGGCGGCATAAGCTTCCGGCTGCCAGCCGAGCGCGATCATCAGGGTAAGGCGCCCCTCGGCGATGACGTCCAGGGTGGCCATCTGCTCTGCCAAGAGGACGGGAGGGTACAGGGGAAGCAGCAGGAATGGACCGATTTGCATGGTCCCGGCATGCGCCGTCAGTCGGGCGATGGTGGGAACGCTCTGGTAGTACAGATGCGGGGTGACGTGGTGATCGCCCACCCACACGGAGTGAAACCCATGATCTCGCGCTGCTTCCACTTGCTGCACGAGTTGCTGGAAACGGACGACCGCGGGTTCTTCACGGGGATATGCGGTCGTCAGCGACAGGCCTATTTTCATGTCGCTTCCTCCCATTGGCAGAGATACCGATGCGGCGATGGAAATATGCCGTTGGGCCGGGTACCAATGATCCCCTGTGTGCACAGCCTGCACATGCGTATCGTCACTATGAGAAGCACTACGTGGCTAATGCGGTTCCTGTCCCAGCATCAGCGCACGCCCGGCCTGTCCGGTGAGGATGGCAATCACGCCTCCGAGGGCCTCATCAGCGCGGGCCCGCACTTGCTCAGGCGTCAACGAGGCGAGCGGATGTCTGACCTGCACAGCGTGGTAATCAGGATTGCCAAACGCTACGGCATGGTCACAGGCGGAATTCATGAAGGGCTCAGTGCACAGGAGAACTGTTGGGATGCCACGATCTTCCAAGGCCAAGACGTCGTGCATACTGCACGACACACACGAGCCTCAATCTCCGATCGCAGCGACAACGAAGTGGCACCGTTCGGCCAGTTTGTCGATGATGG
>JBKPCR010000251.1:0-6891 GCA_046727435.1 bacterium
GTTGGAGGCATTGGCAAAGTGCTAAAATGTCCATGCGGGGCTTCCTCATAGGTTGAGAGTTGCAGTCGTGGTGGACGACAACTCTACGATAGATCTACGATGGAAGCCCCTTCAAGTGAGCGCATTTTGGCGAAGGTATTGCAGAGTGGAAACAGGTCGTAATAACTCCCTGTCTAACCATCGGCTGCGGCCGACGCGCTACAGCGTCTGCTCGTGCCTCACTCCCGCTTCCGGGCGCAGCTGAGCCGTAGCGTTGGGCATAAACAGTGGAAACAGGTCGTAATAACTCCCTGTCTAACCATCGGCTGCGGCCGACGCGCTACAGCGTCTGCTCGTGCCTCACTCCCGCTTCCGGGCGCAGCTGAGCCGTAGCGTTGGGCATAAACATAAGTAGGAAACATGTGTTATGTCGGGAGGCTACGTGTACCTTGACTAGAACATCGTCGACAGAATAGACACTCGTTTACGAAAGGCACTTGTGAGCTTTCTGCAGGACAACCAGCTCACACCTGTAGTCTCGATTGCTTCACTTAATGAAATAGAAGGAGGCGAGCGGGCCGAGAGAGTAGCGGCAAATATTGAGGGGCTACTGGATCTCGGTTCCCGGTTCATTATTGTAGCTGATTCGCGCATCCACATTGTTGCACTGAGCTGGACCAGAATATCGGAGCTTCTTGCTAGGAAGAACAAGCTCATCGAGGATACGGTTAAAGTAGTTAATGCCGCTCAATCCTACCTGATTAGTCGTACGTCCAAGGATGAGCTAGAACAAAGAAGATCTAAGGTAACGGAGCAAATTAGGATGTTGGTCGGTCGCTACGACGGTACGGATGCAAAGGCTTCCAGAAATCTTCAGGAACTGATAGCTCTGATGGAAGCAATCAGTGTGGGAGGTGTTCCTCCCCAGTACAATAGACTCTTTCAATATTTATTAGTCGGCATAGTTCCACGGTCGGTACTGTAGGCGGAAGTTATGCAGTCCACAACACATCTCCATGATAGTGTCGCGAATGCCGTCTTTCAAAAGGCGTATCTTGTCTTTGACCATACGGTAGCGTTTCACCCCGCCAATCGCGTGTTCGATACGGATGCGGACGGACGAGATGGCACGATTGGCCGCTTTCTCTGGGGGGGTGAGTTCCCCACCAGGGGGTTTTTTCTTGGGGTGGACGATCGTGATCCCTGGGCATGTATAGCCCTGGAACCCCATGTCTTGATAGAGACAGCTGCCTCGTGGGAAGGGATAGCCCTCCAGCTCAGCCAGGCTTTTATCATTCGCCTTCCCTTCATACGTGGCACTCAAGAAGCACATATGACTGGTCTCATCAATCACGAGGAGGTGTTTGATCGTATGGCACTTCTTTTTACCGCTGTAGTAGTCCTGTTGGTCCTCGGGATCGGCTGGGCGGTGGATCGGTCGCTCCGTACGATCATGCCAAAAAGGGGGGACCACGGGACATCCGCAGTCCGTTTGGCTGCGAGCATCTCCGCTCATTCGTCAGCATTTCGAGCGGGTCGCAACTCTTGATGGGCTAAGGCCTGATTCAACACCGCATGGAGGAGATGAATCCACGTATTCGCATGCGATTGCGACATCCCAAAGAGCTGACCTTGCACTTCTTGAATCGGGTTCTGTTTCACATACGTCAGCATGAAGAGCTGTTTGTCCGCTATCGTCGGTAAGGGACAATGGTCATAAGTACTGTAACGACGGCTGGTGCGGGGTTGCCCATCAATCGTGCGGTCCTGCAGAGAGGCCGCCAACGCGTGCTCGAAATGCGGCAGCAGCGCGGTAGATTCTGGCTCGGATAACCCCGTCATCGCTTGTAAACTCCCGGCACGTCGGGTCGCATCCTCGTAGCTTGGCATAGGCACCTCCGACACGCGATGGTTGGTCGTGAGGCATGATACACTCTAAATCTTGATAAAGTCTATTTTACTGGCACCCAGGGAATTAGAACCCTATGATCCTTACGAAGCCGCAGTGGCATCCGGGGAGCTTGAGCGGCGATTTCCCTCGAGGCTTGAGGACATGGCAGCCAACACTCAGGAGCTCTATCTAGAGACTGATCCTCGAGAGGTCTTTGAACGATGGTTGGCACTCCATCGACAGCAGGATCGTGCGCCATCAGCTGGCACCGAAGAAAATTCTTAGACCCGGCTTCGCCCCTTTAATCTGCAAACGAGACGCCATCAAGCAACACTACAAACAACATCATAACCTCGTGGGAGACTGCGTAAACTCTGGTTCAACAGTTGGTTGCGCGAGATCGCAAGGACACCAAAGATGACGCGGCTGCGGGTGGAAGAGTAGGACTATAACCGAGAGGCGTCCGAGGGTGTCGATCCATGCCGGTCCATAGTTAGCTCGTTGATCGGCTATTTCGTACCATCGTACGCGCGCAGTTCATCGTGCATACCTATGCAGAGCAGATTGGCTTCGGAGATGGCTATTCCTCCCATTTCATACGCACCACCTTCATCACGACGGCGTTGGTGAATGGCGCCAAGCTGCAGGATGTCCAACGCACCGTCGGCCATGCGGATCCGGCGACCACACAGTTGTACGATCGCCGGCGGTTTCTGCCCCAGAAGTCTGCGGCGTTAGTGGTGCAATACTGACAGGCTGGAGCGACCCGAGCGACGGTGGATGGGTGCGGCCTTGGCGTGTTCCACGGCGGTGGTCGCGTCCTTGGCGTGTTCCACGGCGGTGGTCGCGTCCTCCGGCGCAGCTGTGCTGGCGGCAATCAGGACGCATCGTGTTGATGGGGCGTGCAACGCCGGGAGACGACGATGAGCCAAGCGGAACCTCGCGGCGAGGCGGTTGTTGCGTGCGGCAGCGGTGATCGAGGCGACGCACTCCCGTTCACATGCGACCACGACCAACGCTGTTGGTCGAGTCACGCCTCTGGAGTTCCAGCACGATGGGAGGACGTTTCACCAGAGGCATGGCCCCGGTTGGTCTGGCCTGCCAACGTGCGAGGCAAGACCGCTTGTTCGCGCGGCTTTTCACTGGGGCAACATCATCATCCTTGCCGTGGATGGCCGGTGGCGAGAGGGCTCGGAATGACGACGGCGTGGACGCCTCTGTCCCGTGATGCAGGACGTTCTCGCGTTGTACGGCTACCGGGCATAAGATTCTTCACACCAGCATGACAACTCGAACGCGCCTTGCGCGGGTCCGGTCCTCTGGACCGAGGAAGAAGGAGCCAGTGATGGGCGGGATGGTTGAAGCCGTGCACCGGAGTGCGTCTCATAGCCTGAAGAAGCCTGGACAGCCGAGTATCCGGCTGCTGGCGGGGTTGGGGGTGGAGGACGACGCGCACATGGGCGTGACGGTCAAGCATCGCTCGCGCGTCGCTCGCGATCCGCGTCAGCCCAATCGGCGGCAAGTGCACCTGATCTCGGCCGAGCTGCACGACGAGCTCCGTGGGCGAGGGTTTGCCGTGCGCGCGGGGGAGATGGGGGAGAACATCAGCACGCGGGGCATCGACCTGCTGCGCCTGCCGCTGGGCACGCGCTTGCACCTCGGCCTGACGGCCATCATCGAGATCACCGGCTTGCGCAACCCCTGTGCACAGCTCGAGCGCCTCCAGTCGGGCCTGAGGGAGGCCGTGCTCGACCACGATGTGCAGGGGCATCTGGTCCGCAAGGCGGGTGTTATGGGCATCGTGCTCGGCGGCGGCGACGTGCACCCGAGCGATCCCATCCGCGTTGAGTGGCCGTCGGAGCCACACCAGCCGTTGGAGCCGGTCTAAGCCGAGCGGCCTGGGCCAACGGCCATGCTGTGACGGGATAGCATGTCGCGCCTCTCCCTCGGAACGGCGCATGGCAGGCAGCATCTCGCTCGGTCCTCGAGTCGGACGTCTCATGGTCGTGGGGCCGAGTGTGGATCGGCGTTCAGGAGAGCCGATGCGGAGCGAACACGACAAGATGCTGGCTGGTGAGCTCTATAACCCGCTCGACCCTCAGCTCCGCGCCGAGCGTCGCCGTGCGCGACTGCTGTTCAACGCGCTCAACGACACCCGCGACGACCAGCCGGATGAGCGTGCGCGTCTCATCAGGGAACTGATTCCCGCCTCGGGCCGGGACATTTGGATCGAGCCCCCGTTTGACTGCGACGACGGCAGCCATATCACGCTCGGCAACAAGGTCTTCTTCAACTGTAACTGTGTTGTCCTTGATGTCGCGCCGGTACGGATCGGGTCAGGGGTGCTGATCGGGCCCGCCGTGCAGATCTCTGCGGCGACGCCCCCGCTGCGTGCGATAAAGCGCAGGACGGGGCTGGAATACGGCAGGCCGGTCGAGATCGGGGATGAGATATGGATCAGCGGGGGCGCGATCCTCTGCCCGGGCGTCCGGATCGGGGCGCGGGCGGTGATCGGGGCGGGCACTGTGGTGACGCGGGACATTCCGGCAGGGCTGTTCGCGGCGGGCAATCCCTGCCAAATCATCCGCGAGATCGGAGCCTAGCGCAGACGTGCCGTGTGGTTCGACGCCCGGCCTCGTATCGGCCTGGAGTGGAGCGCTGGTGAGATGACCCGGAGAGTAGCGCTACATCAAGATACCAGGGCAGTTCTGGCTGATAGACCCCGGGAAGCTGTCAACATGAATAGACACGGAGGCGCCATCGATGGCAATTGAAGAGATCAGAAATGATGTGGCCCTCTCTGGGGAGCTGGCAACTGGAGGCCAACCCTCCAAGGAGCACATCCAGAAGCTGGCGCAGGCGGGGTTTGAATGCATGATCAATCGGGTGCATTCCTTGTTTTTTAGCCGAGTAATCTTGAGTAATTTTGACAAATCACTAGAACACCAATGGGCGGCTTGGCAGCGGCCAAAATCGTGAATATGGCCGCTGCCGAAAAGCTCATGAAATGATAGCCTCCTGGCTCTCTTAAAAAACAGGGAATGCACCCTAGTTGACACTATGTGCCACCAGTGCTAGCCTTGATCACACCTCAGAGTCGTATCGCTAAGCAATAGAGGAGGGACGATGATGGACTTTGGACTGTTCCATACCTGGAATGCCATGTACGCTGGTGGCAAGGTTCCCTGGGATCCTGCTTATAGTGGAGGGAAACTTCTCGAAGAGGAAGCGTACGCCAGGAATTTCGTCGAGGTTGAGGCGGTGGAGGCGATGGGCTGGGACTACATCTGGCTCGGGGGAGGTCACTTTTCCAAGCAGGCGAGCATGGATCCTCAGGTGCTCATGCTGGCCGCTGTGATCGCCGGCCGCACCAGTAGGATCAAGATCGGGTCGTCCGTCCACCGCCCGGTATTGAAGCAACCCTGGGAGACGGCATCCGCACGAGCACTGCCACATGAACGATACGCGTTTGATCATCTGCAGCTGGAGGACCCCTTACAGGTCGCGGAACAGGTCGCCATCGTCGACCAGGTCAGCCAAGGTCGGTTCATTTACGGCGCGGGAGGGCGCACTCGCGGCTCTGACGAACGTCGAGAGCACTTCTTTGAGTTCCTGGAGGTCATGAAGCAGCTCTGGACGGAGGAGCACTTCTCCGGGTTCGAGGGGCAGTATTACCACTACCCCGCGTTCTACGAACCCTACCTCGCCATTCCGAAGCCCTACCAGAAGCCCTATCCTCCCATGTTGTTACCCGTGGATAGCCAGGAGAGCTTCGTGCCCATGGGCACCAGGGGCTATCGCATCGCCATCGGGGCAGGAAGCTCTCCTCACAACCTCAGAGGGTCCGCGGTGCTCAAGGAAGACGTGAAAAGCTACCGGCAGGCCTGGAAGGACGCGGGGCACCCTGGCGACCCGACGACCGTGGTCCGCATACCCACCCTGGTGGCCGACACGCAAGCGGAGGCCACGCGCCAGACTGAGGCCCTCATGAAGCTCGCCAGGCGATATTACTCCGGAAGGGTGGGCATCGGCAGCACCGACGCGGGCTCAGCCAGCCCCGATGCGACTGAGGAAGTCAACCTGTTTGGGACGCCGGAAGAAGTGGTCGACGGGATTCAGATGCTCCGGGACGACTTTAGCACAGACGAGATCATGTTCGAGGTCAACTGGACGTCATCGGTCCCTCGCGACGTCGTGATGAATACCATGCGGATCCTCACCGACAAGGTGATCCCCAGGTTCAAGTGACGCAGGGGACCCTTCAAGGACCTACGGGAGGGACGGTGACGGTGATGGCCATACTGCGTTACTGCGGATTTTGGGGTGGAGCTACACCTTATTTATAAGCTAACAATTCCTCCCGCAAGAGCAAGTTATTTCAAGCCTAAACATGTGCGTTGCCCCCTCTTGACTAGACCCTTTGCCGGATTTTGTCTCATGTGGGCACCGCCCCCGCTATTCTGGAGCATAGGGATGCAGTTTCCTGCCACCCCCACAAGCATCCAGGTGATCGGTACAGTCCACGGTACCGATCACCCATGACGACGCGGAGCACGCGCCCCAGTTATTGCAGCAGAAACCCTGCATAGCCCTTGGCCGCCACCTCTGCACGCTTGGCCCGCATCACGGGGGCGGTGTCCGGACTGGTGAGCAAGAACCGGGCTTTCCCGGGAATGTTCGCCCCCACGAACCACGAGTCGGCCTGGGTCCGGAGAATCTTCGCGCCCGCCTCAGCGACGTGCTGGGTCCAGGCCGCTTCCGCATCGGGCGTGGGCGTAATACGTGTACACTGATGGTCGCGCACATAACTGATGCAGTCGCTCACCCAGTCCACGAGCGGCTCGGCGGCTCTGACGAAGTTGCCGACCGAAGCGGCATTAATGGTGAAGAGGTTTGGGAAGCCAGCGCTCTGGATGCCCATATAGGTGCGCGGCCCCTCAGCAAACTTGTCCTTTAACGTCAGCCCACCTTCACCGCGGATGTCGATCTGATTCAACGCCCCAGTCACGGCGTCATATCCG
>JBKPCR010000252.1:0-19452 GCA_046727435.1 bacterium
CCGTGTGGCGATGGGCACGATATTGCGCGGCTGGGCCCTGGCCGCGTTGGGTGAAGGGGAGGAGGGGATGGCGCAGCTCCGGCAGGGGCTAGAGGGCTGGCGGGCGACGGGCGCCGCGATTAGCTGGTCGTACTATCTGGGTTCATTGGCCGACGCGTATGCGCGAGGGGCACACGCGGAGGAAGGGCTGGCCGTGGTGGTCGAGGCGCTGACGTGTGTCGACCAGACGGAGGAACGGTACGCCGAAGCGGAGTTGCATCGGCTCAAGGGCGAGCTGCTGCTCAAGCACACACCGCCAGACGCGCCACAGGCGGAAGCCTGCTTCCACCAGGCTCTGGCTATTGCCCGGCGCCAAGAGGCCATGACGTGGGAACTCCGTGCTGCCGTGAGTCTAAGCCAACTGTGGCAGCAGCAGGGCAAACGCGGCGAAGCCCGCGAATTGCTCGCATCGATCTACGGCTGGTTCACCGAGGGCTTCGACACTGTCGACCTGCAGGAGGCCAAGGCGCTGCTTGACGAGTGGTCCTGATATTCCTCTGCGCCGTTGCCTCAACTAGAAGTGCCGGTTAAGTAAGCTATCCGTCGGCATCCTTAGAGGCTGTGGTAAAGCTGAATGCGATGCAGGCGTTCTGACCATAATGTGCTCCTGCTGGGCCCTCCTGGGGCGGGCAAGTCCATGCTGGCACGGCGGCTCACTACCATGCTGCCGGCGATGACTCTCGCCGAGGCCATTGAGACCACGCGTATCCACCGCGTTGCCGGCCTCACCGGCGACCGTACGGCGTTGGGCACGACCCGCCCGTGTCGCGCGCCCCATCACACCATCTCGGATGCGGGGCTGATCGGCGGGGGCCACGTGCCGATGCCGGGCGACGTGGCGCTGGCCCACCATGGCGTGCTCTTCCTGGATGAATTGCCCGAGTTTCGCCGCCATGTCCTTGAGGTCTTGCGCCAACCACTCGAGGAGAGTCTCAGATACGTATAATTTCGCGGGCGTGCTGAATCTTAATCTTCTTAAGACCTTAGCGGTACGGCTGCTGAGCTTAAGGGAGTCGGGCCGAGTTCAGTAGCCGTCCACCAGCACCGTGATGGTCACCCCGTCTCATCGGGCAGCCCTTCTTCTCCGCTCCCGCCTCTGCAGCCGTCTCGTGCATTTCACTTGACACCTGGCCCCACCTGGAGTACTGACACCTCATCCCATAGACCCATGTCAGTGGCGCGTGTCGAGGCGTCTGGCCGCGCGCGACCCTGCCGTTCGCACGGCCGTGCCGGAGGGCACACTCATGCACTGCCCGAGCTGTGGCTTTGAGAATCCGGAAGGCATGAAGTTTTGCGGGCAGTGTGCCAGCGCACTCGGCCGGCGCTGCCCGCAATGCGGCTTTGACAATCCGCCGGGATTTGCCTTTTGTGGTCAATGCGCCACTCCGCTCACGGAACAGCCGCCAGCTCCTCGACCCCAGGTTCCCCTCAGTTACACTCCGAGCCATCTGGCCGAGAAGATCCTCCACTCGAAGACTGCCCTCGAAGGCGAGCGCAAGCAGGTCACCGTGCTCTTTGCCGATCTGAAGGGCTCTATGGAATTGCTGGAGGACCGCGACCCCGAGGAGGCCCGGTCAATCCTCGATCCGATCCTCGAACACATGATGGCGGCCGTGCATCGCTACGAGGGCACCGTCAATCAGGTCATGGGGGATGGCATTATGGCATTGTTTGGGGCGCCTATCGCCCACGAGGACCACGCCGTGCGGGCCTGCTATGCCGCCCTCGCGATGCAGGATTCGATTCGCCGCTATGGCGAAGAGGTGCGCCGCAGGCATGGGGTGACGGTGCAGGTCCGGGTGGGCCTAAATAGCGGCGAGGTGGTCGTCCGAGCGATTGGCAACGACCTGCACATGGATTACTCCGCCATCGGGCAGACCACGCACCTGGGCGCCCGCGTGGAGCAGCTCGCGACGCCGGGGAGCACACTGCTGACCGCGGAGACGCTGCGGCTGGCCGAAGGGTTCATCCAGGTCAACATGCTGGGTCCGGTGCCGGTGAGGGGGCTAGCAGACCCCGTCAACGTATGTGAACTGGTCGGGGCCACCTCGGTCCGTCGGCGCTTGCAGGCAACAGCTGCGCGTGGGCTCACCCGCTTTGTGGGCAGACAGATGGAGCTGGATGCCCTCCGCCAGGCCCTGGAGCGGGCCCAGGCGGGGCATGGGCAGGTCATCGCCGTGGTGGGCGAGCCGGGGATGGGGAAGTCGCGCCTGGCATACGAGTTCGTCCACTCGCACCACACCCAGGACTGGCGGGTGATCGAGAGCGCCTCGGTCTCCTATGGCAAGGCCAGCCCCTATTTTCCGGTCATTGAGCTGCTCAAACGCTATGTCCATGTTGCTGACGCCGATGATCCGCGAGCCATCCGGGCGAGGGTCACCGGGCATCTCCTCACGCTCGACGAGACCTTGCAGGACACGATCCCGGCACTGCTGGCCCTCCTGGACATCCTGCCGGATGACCACGCGTTTCTGAACCTCGATCCGCTCCAGCGTCGCCAGCGCACTCTCGACGCGCTCAAGCGCATACTGCTGCGGGAAAGTCAGATACAGCCACTGCTCCTGGTCTTTGAGGACTTGCACTGGATCGACGCCGAAACGCAGACGTTGCTCGACCAGCTGGTCGAAAGCCTGCCGACGGCCCAGCTGCTGCTGCTGGTCAACTACCGTCCAGAATATCAGCATGGCTGGGGTAGCAAGACCTATTACACCCAGCTCAGGCTCGATCCCCTGCCCGTGGCAGGTGCCGACGCATTGTTGCACGCCCTCCTTGGCGACGACCCCAGTCTGGCGCCGCTCACGGCGCTCTTGATCGCCCGCACCGAGGGCAACCCCTTCTTCCTGGAGGAGAGTGTGCGGACACTAGGGGAGACCGGGATCCTGGTGGGCGAGCGCGGCGCGTGCCGGCTGGCCAAGCCGCTGGCCAGCCTACAGGTGCCCGCCACGGTGCACGCGGTGCTGGCGGCGCGCATCGACCGGCTGCCCTCTGAGGAGAAGCACCTCCTCCAGACCGCAGCGGTGATCGGCACCGAGGTGCCCTTCGCTTTGCTGCAGGCCATCGCCGAGCGGCCCGAGGCGACGCTGCACCGCGGCCTGGCGCACCTCCAGGCTGCCGAGTTTCTCTACGAGACGCGCCTCTTCCCCGAACAGGCCTACACCTTTAAGCACGCCCTCACCCATGAGGTGGCCTACAGCAGTCTGCTGCAGGAGCGACGGCGTGCCCTCCATGCCCGCATTGTCGAGGCCCTGGAAGCGGTCGCCGGGAACCGGGTGGCCGAGCAGGTTGGACGTCTGGCTCATCATGCCTTCCGGGGCGAAGTGTGGGACAAGGTCCTGGCGTACGGCCGGCAGGCGGGAGAGAAGGCCCTGGCTCGGTCGGCCCACCGTGAGGCCACGGGGTTCTTCGAACACGCGCTTAGTGCCCTTCGCCATCTGCCGGAGACACGCGACACGCGTGAGCAGGCCATCGATCTCCGACTTGCCATGCGCTCGGCGCTCAGTCCGGCTGGTGAGTTCGGGCGTGTCTTGGCGTATCTGCGCGAAGCCGAGGCCCTCGCGCCAGCCCTCGACGACCCTCGTCGGCTGGCACGGGTCTCTGGCTTGCTGTCAGCCCATTTCTACTTCAGGGGCGCACATGACCAAGCCATCGCCGTCGCTCAGCGCGCCGTCGCACTCGCGACAGCTGGCGGGGATGCCATCCTGCACGCCCTGGCGAACCGCTACCTCGGCTTTGCCTATCAGGCCCAGGGCGACTATTGTCGGGCGATCGACTGCTACATGCAGACCGTGGCGGCCCTCGAGGGGGCGCTGCGCTACGACCGCTTCGGTCAGGTCTTCCTACCCGCTGTGCTCTCCCGTGCCTTAATCGCCGCGTGCCATGCCGAGCTGGGCTTCTTCCCCGAGGGCAGGGCCGTCGGGGAAGAAGGGCTCCGGATCGCTGAGGTGGTCGATCACCCCGCAAGCCTGATGTATGCTGCTTGGGGGCTTGGTCTGCTGTTGCTCCGCCATGGCGACCTGCCCAGGGCCCTCCCCCTGCTCGGACGGGCCGCCGCCACGTGTCAGGACGCAGACCTCCCGATCTATTTTCCTTTGATGGCCGCGGCCTTGGGTGCGGCATACGCCCTGGGTGGACGCGTCGCCGACGCCGTGCCGCTGCTCACGCAAGCACTGGAGCAGAGCACGGCGATGGAAACAGTATACTTCGAGACATTCTGTCGTCTCTCTCTGGGGGAAGCGCATCTGCTGGCCGACCGCTTGGAGGAGGCGCACACACTGGCCGCCGGTACGCTGGCGCATGCCCGTGCGCACCAGGAACGCGGCTACCAGGCATATGCCCTGCGCCTCCTCGGCGAGATTGCGGCGCAGCGTGATCCCTCGGAGCACGAGCGAGCCCAAGCCCACTACCGCCAGGCCCTAGCCCTGGCCGAGGAACTGGGCATGCGCCCGCTCGTGGCCCACTGCCACCTCGGCCTCGGGAAGCTCTATGCCAAGAGCGGACGCCGCGCCGAGGCCCACGCTGAGCTATTCACCGCCATTGAGCTCTACCGCAGCATGGACATGACGTTCTGGTTGCCCCAAGCGGAGGCGGCACTGGCGCAGGTGGAGGGGCGCTGATGAATTATCCTGCCATTGTCGCAGAGGCTCTGGCTCTTCTCCAGCAAGAGAAGCGGCTCTCCTATCGCGTCCTCAAACTCCGCCTGCAGCTCGATGACGACACCCTGGAAGCGCTCAAGGAAGACCTGATCTATGCGAAGCGGCTCGCGGTGGATGAAGCCGGAAGAGTCCTGGTCTGGGCCGGTGGCGCGGGGGCAGGTGAGACGCCAGCCGCACCGACAAGGGAACCCGCGCGTCTGCCACGGTCGTACACCCCACCTTATCTCGCCGAGAAAATCCTCACCTCCCGCAGTGCCCTCGAAGGCGAACGCAAGCAGGTCACGGTGCTCTTCGCGGATCTCAAGGGCTCCATGGAGCTGCTGGCTGACCGCGATCCCGAGGAGGCGCGCGCGATTCTCGACCCGGTGCTGGAGCGTATGATGGAGGCGGTGCATCGCTACGAGGGCACCGTCAATCAGGTGATGGGCGATGGGATCATGGCGCTGTTTGGGGCGCTGATCGCCCATGAGGACCCTGCGTTGCGGGCGTGTTATGCGGCGCTGGCGCTACAGGCGTCGGTGCAGCAGTATGCCGCGGAGGTGCAGCGGACCGAGCGCCGTGGCGCGGGTCTCGCAAGCCATTCAGCCGCATTGCGAGGCCATTGCGGAGAGGGCTCGCCAGTGCGCAGGTCAACTCTATTGACGAGACCGTGTAGTACCTCTATGGCATCTTGGCTTGGTTGTGAGTGATGGTCAATGCCACGATCGCCCTGTTCCTGGGACAAGGTCACCTTCGAAGCGTTAGTCAAGCGCTGGGCTGGGATTCTGATCAGCGATGGCTATCGGGTGTATCAGCCGTGGGTGCATGGCCGGCAGAGCTGGCTAACGCATTTGATCCGGCGGGAGCAGGGCCTGGGGGATCGCTGGGTGGAGCAAATCCTCTCGCTGTGGAGACCTGCAGACTCCGCGGCATCCTCACGTCTCCCGTCTTCGTAAACGCGGTCACTTGTCATTTCAACGGCCAGCATCCAGATGTCTCTGGATCTACCTGCTTTGACCCCATGGACGCTTACAATCGGAGAGCTATACCGCCCAGGCCTCGCCCTCGCCCTATCCGAGGGATTGCAGAAAGTGGGAATGGCCTCCAGCGATGTCACCAAATCGTCATCCCAATCGCCGATGTCATCTGAACCAATCTCAAAGGCACGTAAGGCCCCCTGGCGCATGGCGTCGGCTTTGCCAGCATTCCTGGGAAAATTATGGATCGCGAAGCATTGAGGGGCGGGCGCATAGAGAGATTCCAGCACCTGCCAGGTGTCGTTGGTACAGCCATCATTGACTAGAGAAACCGCAGGGTGTGGCGCTTACGGGTGAAAGCTTAAAAGGTGTGGACCCGCAATCTTTATGCTTCGGTGCAACACGAGACGACAATGATCGCGTACGACATCACATGACAACAGCGTCTTGTGTACCCTCGATCTCCCGGTGGCGGAAGGTCGGTATGGAGGGTGAAGTCGTACCTCCCCCCCCTCTCCGTATCTCCCGCTTACACCTTATCCAGCCACACTCGATGCATATCGATAGAGTTGGCCGGGATCGTCTGGAAGTTTTTGACATATTTGGCGAAGATCTTCTGCTCGTTCTCGTGCAGGATAACCGCAGCTGGTGCCTCATCGACGATGATTTTCACGGCGGCATCATAGTACTGTTTGCGCTTCTTTTCCTCCGGTTCTACTTGCGCCAGCTCGACGAGACGGTCGAACTCGGGGTTATTCCAGCGCCCCGCGTTCCAGGTCTCCTGTGAATGCAATTCAGGGAACAACGTCTCATCGGGGTCGAGGTCGGCGTCCCACTGGCCCTGCATGATATCCCATTGCCGCTCTTCCAACCAGCGCTTGCGGAAGGTGGGGAAGTCGTTGAGGCTGATGTTGACTTTGATCCCCAACTTGGCGAGCTGGGCCTGGAGCACCTCTGCCTGCCGCGGCGCATACCCGGCATTGTTACTGAGCAGCAGCGCCTCGGTCCCCTTCGCATAGCGCGATTTTTGCAAATACGCCTTCGCCAGCTCAAAGTCGTAGTATTGCCCTTCTTTATGCTTGCCGAATTCGGGGTCATAGAAGCCGGTCATCGGAGGCGAAATCGGCCCATAGGCGACGATCCCTTCGCCAAACTGTACCTGTCTGAGAATCTCCTCCCGATTGATCCCATAGGCCACCGCCCGGCGCAAGTTGATGTCGCTAAAGGGCTCTTTGGCGCAATTGAAGGCGATCTGCCGCCAGTTGCCGCCCACCAGCGTATACACATTCAGGTTCGGGTTCTTGCGCAGCAGGGCCACAAACTGGGGCGCCGCGTTGTTGATGCCATCGACCTCACCGCTCTGGACGGCGGCCACCAAAGTGGACGGTTCGACGATGAACTTCAGCTGCACTTTGTCGAGGTAGGGCAGGGGTTGGCCATCATCGCCCCGCTCGAAGTACTGGGGGTAGCGCTCGAGCTGGATATAGTCCGCCTCCTTCCACTCGACGAACTTGAATGGCCCAGTACCGACTGGGTGTCGCCCGTAGTCCTTGCCCCACTGCTCGACGGCCTTGCGGCTGACGATGGTACCGGCGCGACCGGTGGAGCCAGTGAACGCCACGCGTAGGAATGGGTAGGGCTTTGCGAACGCGAGGCGGACGGTATGATCGTCGAGGATGTCGATTTTCTCGAGGAGCTTCAGCTTCCAGGCATGGATGGGCGCTTGCTTAACATCCTTGACCCGTTCGAGATTCCACTGCACATCCTGCGCGGTGAAGGGGTCGCCGTTGTGGAAGGTGACGCCCTGGTGAAAGCGAAAAACATGCATACGGTCGCCGATGATCTCCCATTCTTTCGCAAGGTCAGGGACGAAGCGGACTTCCTTCCCGTCGTAAGTGATCTTGAGAATGCCATTGTAGATATTGTTGTGGATCGCTGTAGCAGCGATATTGGTGGTGTTGTGGGGGTCGAGGGTGTCGATATTGGTGAAAATGCCGATCTTGATCATCCCGCCGCGTTTGGGCTGTTGGGCAAAGGCCAGCGGGACACTGCCGAACGACACGACCTGCGAGGCGGCTAGGGCGGCGGCGGACCACCCGAGCGTGTTGAGGAATGCCCGCCGGGTCTGGTCCTCACTCAGCATGCTGTTGACGACTGCGAATCCATCGCGGCTCGTTGCCATGCTCGTACCCTCCCTGATAAACGTTCAACGTTCAAAGTTGAGTCCTGTCGCTCCGCACCTGGCTATTCAACCTTGAACTTTGAACCTCGCACCTTCGCTATCGCTCATACAAATGACACGCGACCGCGTGCCCCGATTCTATGGTCGTCAACTCGGGCTCAACGGCGCGACAACGCTCCATCCGGTAGGGGCAACGATTGTAGAACCGGCACCCAGGGGGCAAATCGATCAGGTTCGACAACTCACCGCTGAGGAGACGCTCAGTCTGGTCAAACATTGAACTGCTGCCGTCACCGATGGTGGGGATTGAAGCCAGGAGCGCCTGTGAGTATGGGTGCAGCGGCTTGTCGAACAGCGTAGCTGCCGGAGCGATCTCCACCAGCTTCCCCAGATACATCACGGCCACGCGATGGCTGATGAACCGCACCACGCCGAGGTCGTGAGAGATGAATAGATACGCCAGACCAAGGCGCTCGCGCAGTTCCACGAGCAGATTCAGAATTTGGGCACGCACCGAGACGTCCAGCGCCGACACCGCTTCGTCGGCGACGATCAACTTGGGGCGCACCCCCAGGGCGCGGGCGATGCCAACGCGCTGCCGTTGTCCACCACTCAACTCGTGGGGATAGCGCTCGGCATGTTCCAGGCTGAGCCCCACCAGCTCCAGAATAGAGTTGACGTCGGCCTGTATCGTATCTTGAGTGGTCAGGCCATGAACCAACATAGGCTCACCGACGATCTGCCACACTGGCAGTCTTGGATTCAAGGAGGAGTAGGGATCTTGAAAGACGATCTGGGCCTGACGCCGGAAGGGCCGCAATGCTTTGCCGTGCAGAGTGGTGACATCCTGGCCCTCGAAGAGAATACGGCCAGCCGTAGGAGCAATGGCCCGCAGGATTAAGCGCCCTGTGGTCGTCTTGCCGCAGCCGCTCTCGCCCACCAACCCCAATGTCTCCGTAGGAGCGATGGTAAAACTCACACCGTCGACAGCGCGCAGCGTCCGTCCAAACCTCCCGGGCAGCAGACGGCTCAACGGCCCATCGTCCACGGCATAATGCTTCGTGAGCTGTTGGACGTCGAGTAAGAAGCTTCCCATAGCGGCTCCCCTTCCTCCCTTGCGGGGGAAGGTTGGCATGGGGGGTAAAATCGGCACTGACCCCCACCTGTATCCTCCCCTGCAAGGGGGGAGGAAAGGTGCATTAGGTTGACCTGGGAAAGCAATTGCTCCCAGCCAGATGACATGCCACCCCATGGCTATTGGTCAGCGGCCGCCGCTCGGGCTCCTCCACAACACAGCGCGAGTTGGCGATGGGACAGCGCGGATGAAACCGACACCCCGACGGAATATCGCGCAAGCCAGGCATTACGCCCGCGATGGAGCCCAGGCGTGCGGGCGCATTGTCAAGCCGCGGGATACAGGCCATCAGCCCCCGTGTGTAGGGATGTTCGGGGGCATGGAAGATCGTCGCCATGGGCGCCTCCTCGACGATCTTCCCGGCATACATGACGATGACTCGGTGGCACATCTGCGAGATAATACCGAGATCGTGGGAGACGAGGAGCACCGCCATGCCCAGCTCCGCCGCCAGCCGCCGGATCAACCCGAGGATCTGCGCCTGGATGGTGACGTCGAGTGCGGTGGTTGGCTCGTCCGCGATGAGCAGACTCGGCGCACAGGCAATCCCCATGCCGATCATGGCACGCTGGCACATACCGCCGCTAAACTGGTGTGGAAAATCCTGGGCGCGTCGCTCAGCCGATGGGATGCCGACGCGGGTCAGAATGTCAATGGCTTTCCGCCGCAGGGTGCGCCGACGGCCTGGGAGGTGCAAGGCCATGGTTTCGCGCAATTGCTCCCCCACCCGGAACACGGGGTTCAACGAGGGGATTGGGTTCTGAAAGATCATGGCGATCTCTTTCCCGCGGATGTCAGCCAGCTCTGCCTCGCCAAGCTGCAGCAGATTCCGCCCCCGATAGAGGATTTCTCCAGTGATGCGGCCTGGTGGGCAGCGGATCAATCGCAGGATGGCCTCGGACGTCAGCGTCTTACCGGCTCCCGACTCCCCGACCAATCCCAGGATCTCGCCCCGTTGAATGGTGAAACTCACGTCATCGACGGCCCGCAGCACACCCTCGTCGCCGTGAAAGTCGATGCTCAGGTCACGAATGTCCAAGATCGTCTCGGTCATATCTTGAGCTTAGGGTCTAACGTGTCGCGTAACCCGTCGCCGAGAAGATTCAGTCCGACCACGGTGATCATCAGTGCGATGCCCGGGAACGTCGAGATATGCGGCGCCATCACGATAAAATTGCGGCCCTCCGCGATCATCGAGCCCCATACCGGCGTGGGAGGCGGCGGTCCAAGTCCCAGGAAGCTCAGCCCCGCTTCGGTGATGATGGCGGCGGACACGCGCAGCGCGCCCTGCACGATGATCGGCGCCAGGACGTTCGGCAGCACATGGCGGAAGATAACAGCTGTATTGCGGATGCCCGCCAGCCGTGCGGCCTCGATGTAGGGTTCTTCTCGGACGGCCAGGACGTCCCCTCGGGTAACGCGGGCAAATGGCGCGATGGAAACCACCGCCACGGCGATGATCACATTGCGCACACCAAACCCCATGACTGCCATGAGCGCGATGGCCAGGATGAGGATGGGGAAGGCAAACACCCCATCCATCACCCGCATGATGACGCTATCGATGATGCCGCCGTAATAGCCGGAGATGAGCCCGAGCGTCACCCCGACTACCATCGCCAGCAGCACGGCCAGAATGCCGACGATGAGGGCAATGCGCGCGCCGTAGATGATGCGGCCCAACATGTCACGCCCAAAGCTATCGGTGCCCAGCCAATGATCGACTGAGGGACCCTCCATGATACGGGCATAGTTCTGTTCCAGCGGGTCGTATGGGGAGATGAAGTCGGCGCCTAAGGCCATGACCACGATGGCGACGAACACTCCAAGGCCGAACACCGCGCCCTTGTTGCGGCGAAACCGACGCCAGAGCCGACCGTACTCGGAGGATTTCATAGAATGATTCAATGGACCCGGATCTTGGGGTTCAAAAAGGCATAGGTCAGGTCGACGATGAGATTGACCATGACCACGAAGACCACGCCCAGCAGGACAGCGCCCTGCACAATCTGATACTCCCGATTGAGGATGGCGGCGACGGTGAGCCGGCCCATCCCGGGGATCGTGAACACGGTCTCCGTCAACACCGCCCCACCCAACAGCGTGCCAAACTGGAGCCCGATGACGGTCACCACCGGGATCAGCGCATTTTGCAGCGCATGCTTGTAGACTAACGTGGCCTGTCTAACGCCACGCGCCCGCGCGGCCTTGATAAAATCCTGGTCTAGGACCTCCAGCAGGCTCGAACGCGTGATGCGGGCCACTAGGCCGGAGAAAAAGGTCCCGAGGGTGATCGAGGGCAGCGTCAGCTTCCAGAGGCTTTCGGCGAGATTGTCCCAGGGATGGACGTAACCCATGGTCGGGAACCAGCCCAGATAGACCCCGAAGATCCAGATCAGGAGGATGCCCTTCCAGAAGCTCGGCATGGAATAGCCGACGATGGCGAACCCCATGGAGCCATAATCCCACGCGGTATCTCTTTTGATAGCCGCAATAATGCCCGAGGGGAGAGCGATCAAGAGGCCGACGATGGTGGTGCCGATGACGAGGAAGAGGGTGGGCAGGAAAGCGTCCCACAGCAGCACGCTGACGCGCTCGTGGTTGAGATAGGAGTAACCGAACTCGCCTTGCATCACCTTGCCGATCCAGATGACATACTGCGCTACGATGGAACGGTCGAGGCCCAGTTGTTTGCGAAGCTGGGCTTCGGCCTCACGAGAGTATTCGCTCCCCATGATGATCTGCACTGGGTCGCCCGGAATCATGCGCATTAGAGCGAAGACGATCACCGAAGCGATCATTAGTACGATGACGGTCTGCCCCAAGCGTCGCAGGACAAATGCAGCCATCAGAACCTCGTCAAAGACTCAGTGGCGAGTGATAAGTGAGAGAATTAAGGATTGAAACCTCACATGCACGCAGGCGACCATATATAATCTATTTGTATCTGGTTTCATCTTCGATTGTCGTCGCCGTTGCCTTACCTATCTTATTTCTGAATTTACTGGATTTGCCTGCCATTCTACACACTTGGTTTGACCAGTCTAGTACATAATCTAGAGAGCTTTGTCAAATGAATGTACTGTGATGTCATCCCAGGGCATGCAGGTGGACAGCTTCACCGTAATTGACGCGTAATTGTTCAGGGGGTAGCCCCCTAGTATGACCAAGGCTGCACTCTATTTCCCATGTTCTGGGTTCTGGAATTTTTCCGGCTTCTTCCCGATAGGCGCCCTGCCAGGGGCACTGCAGCGCTGTGCAATTTCTCCTGCCGCTCCTCCAGATTCCTGGTATACTCGCGGTGCTCTGTCCTTATCGAACCCGCCTTGACGAACGATGCTCTCCCGTGGCATGAGGGCCAGACTGATGGAGGGGCAGCCATGACCTTCGAGGAGATTCTCAATCAAGTGCTGGCGATGCTCCAACGGCGAGGCCGCGTGACCTATCGGACACTCAAACGGCAGTTCAACCTGGATGAAAACGCCTTCGAGGACCTTAAGGACGAACTTCTGTACGCACAGCCACACGTGGTCGATGACGACGGCCATGGCTTGGTCTGGAGGGACGGCGCACCACCACTGCACGCAGACGTACGACACGGCACAGAGGCTGAGAGGCGTTTCTACGCACTGCTCCCAGGGGTGATGGCACTGCTCCGACAAGAGCGGCGGGTCACGTACCGCACGCTCAAATACGTTTTTGGCCTCGACGATACCTTACTAGAGGACGTGCGGGAAGAACTCGGGTTCAAACGACTCGCGCGCGATGAGGATGGTGAGGGCCTGGTGTGGACAGGCGAGGGGCCACTTGCGGGCCCATCCGCCACGGCACCCCCAAGCCCGTCTGCTCTCCCAGACGCCATCGCCGTCACGTCCCTTCCGTCCCCCGCGTTTTCCCTTCCCACCGCGCAGACCGAGCCTCTGCACGTCGTAACAGTCGTCCCGCCCGCACCGATCCACCACGCCCCCGACGCCGAACGCCGCCAGCTGACCGTGATGTTTTGTGACCTTGTGGGCTCCACGCGGCTCTCTGGTCAGCTTGACCCCGAAGACCTGCGCGCGGTGGTCCGCGCCTACCAGGAGGCCGCGGCCGAGGTTATCAAGTCCTACGCGGGCCATATCGCCCAATACCTCGGCGATGGGCTGCTGGTCTATTTTGGCTACCCCGCGGCCCATGAAGACGATGCCCGGCGCGCTGTGCACGCGGGCCTGGGTATTGTTGAGGCCATTGTCACCCTAAATACCCGTCTGGCGGCACAGTATGGTGCGCAGCTCGCGGTGCGGCTCGGCATCCATACCGGTCCGGTCGTGGTGGGAGTGATGGGAGGGGGCGGGCGGTACGAGCACCTGGCCCTGGGGGAAACGCCCAACCTCGCTGCGCGGCTCCAAGCCCTCGCCCCGGCCAATGCGGTTGTCATCAGCGCCGTGACGGCACGGCTGCTCCAAGGCACCTTTGCCCTGGAAGACCTGGGTACCCATGCGCTCCCCGGGGTCGCCGAGCCGATGGCAGTCAGCCATGTGCGTGGCCTGCTGACATCGCCCAGCCGCGACGAGGAGTTCTCCACCGCTGGAGTCCCGCTCCTGGTGGGGCGGGAGGAGGAAAGTGGGCTGCTGCGCCGACGCTGGGACCAGAGCAAAGCCGGGTTGGGGCAGGTCGTCTTCGTCAGCGGCGAGGCCGGCATTGGCAAATCGGTCCTGGTGGAAGCGCTGCGGGCACAGGTGCGCGGCGAGGGGTTGCCGCGCATCGCCTTGCGTTGTTCGCCCTATCATGCCACCAGCGCTCTCTATCCCGTGATCACTCACCTCGAGCACGTGCTGCAGTTGGAGCCTGAAGACCCCCCCGCGACCAGGCTGGCCAAATTGGAGGCGGGGCTGTGGCCCTCTGGCCTGCCGCTGGCCGATGTAGTGCCGCTGTTGGCCGGGTTGCTGTCGGTACCGCTGCCGGCGGAGCGCTCTGCGCCTCTGACGTTGACGCCGCCGCAACAGAAACAGCAGACGCTAGACGCGCTGGTCGCGTGGCTGGCGGCGGAGGCCGAGCGGCAGCCGGTGCTAGTGGCGTGGGAAGACCTGCACTGGGCCGACCCCACCACCCTGGAACTCCTCGGGGTCGTGATTGACCAGGCACCCACGGTGCCGATGTTGCACGTGCTGACCTACCGCCCGGAGTTCAGTCCGCCCTGGCCCGCACGCTCCCACATCACTCCCCTGGTGCTCAACCGCCTGGAGCGCCAGCAGGTCGAGGCGCTGATCGCCCAGCGGGCGGGAAGGAAAAAACTCCCGGCAGAAGTAGTGCAGCACATCGTGGCCAAAACGGATGGGGTGCCGCTGTATGTCGAAGAGCTAACCAAGATGCTGCTGGCCTCCCCGCTGCTATGCGAAGAGGCGGACCAGTATGTGCTCAGCGGGCCGCTGCGCATGGTGACGATTCCAGACACCTTGCAGGACGCGCTCATGGCCCGGCTGGATCAGCTCAATAGGGCCAAGGAGGTGGCCCAGCTCGGGGCGGTGCTGGGGCGGGAGTTTGCCTATGAACTGCTTCAGGCCATTGCCCCGCAGGATGAGGACACCTTGCAAGCCGGGCTGGCGCAATTGGTGGATGCCGAGCTCCTCTACCAGCGGGGGCGTCCGCCGCGGGCCAGGTATCTGTTTAAGCACGCCTTGATCCAGGACGCGGCCTATGCATCATTGCTCAAGAGCACCCGGCAGCAGGTGCACCAGCAAGTTGCGCAGGTCTTCGAAGCCCGCTTCCCCGCACTCGCGGAGACCCAGCCGGAGCTGGTGGCCCAGCACTACACCGCAGCGGGCTACGCTGAGCAGGCGGTGGTCTACTGGCAGCGGGCGGGTCAACAGGCAAGCGAGCGCTCGGCCCATTTGGAGGCCATCAGCCACTTGACCGCCGGCATCGAGCTGCTGAAGACCCTGCCAGAAACGATCAAGCGAACCCAGCACGCCTTGACCCTGCACATCGCCCTCGGCGCGGCCCTGCAGGTGACCAAAGGGCAAGCAGCACCCGAGGTGGAGCAGGCCTACATCCGGGCACGCGCGCTGTGTCAGCAGGTGGGCGAGATACCAGAGCTGGTCCCGGTCCTGTTTGGTTTGTGGCGGTTTTATAATATACAGCAACAGTTCCACACAGCACGCGAGCTCGGGGAAACCCTGCTGCGTCTGGCGCAACATACCCACGACCCCGCGCTCGCGGTCCTCGCCCACTATACTCTCGGATGGACGGAGCTCTGCCTCGGCACGTTGCCGGCTGCCCGCCAGCACCTGGAGGAAGGCAACGCACGCTACACGCCAGACCAGCGCCATGCTCCGGCGTTCCGCATGGGCCAGGACCCGGGTGTTGCCTGCCGAGCTTTTGCCGCGATGGCCCTCTGGTTGCTGGGGTACCCAGAGCAAGCCCTGGCTTACCTCCACGAGGCCCTGGCATTGGCCCACACGCTGTCACATCCCATTAGTCTGGCGTTTGCGCGGTCGATGGCGGCCTTCGTCTCGCAGTTTCGCCGCGACGTGCCGGCCGTGCACGAGCACGCAGAGGCCACCGTCGCTCTCTCGACCGAACAAAGGTTTGCCCAGTGGTCGGCTTTAGGCACGACCCTGCGGGGGTGGGCGCTGACCATGCAAGGGCATACAGAGGAGGGATTTGCCCAGATCCTTCAGGGGATAGCCGCCTGGCAGGCCACTGGAGCACTGTTGCTCATGCCATTTCAGAGCACCTTGCTGGCGGAGGTCTCCGCCCACCTAGGTCACACGGAAGACAGCCTCCAGGCGCTGGCCAAGGCCCACACCCTGGTGGAGCAGCACGAGGAACGCTGGTGGGAAGCGGAAGTCTGTCGCTTCCGGGGCATCTTGCTCCTGCGGCAGCTGGTGCCGCAGCCGGAAGAGGCAGAAACTTGGTTGCGGCGCGCCCTGGACGTCGCCCGCCGCCAGGAGGCGAAGTCGTTGGAGCTGCGGGCCGCCATGAGTCTGGCCCGGCTGTGGCAGCAGCAAGGCAAGTGCCAGGAAGCCTATGACCTACTGGCGCCGATCTATGGCTGGTTCACCGAGGGCTTTGACACCGCCGACCTGCAGGAGGCCAAGGCACTGCTGGAGGAGTTATCATGAGACGCTTTGTAAATGGCGTACCCTCAACCTCCTCATGCATCGTATCGGCCGGCGCCGTTCGGCGCCCGGTGACGTGGCGAGGTGCTGCCCCATGTCCCCATGCTGGGGGAGAGCACGCATGAGCTGCCCGGGGCAGGAGCTCGTCGAGCGTGAGAGAGCGGGCAGCATAGTGAATGTTGGGCAAGGAACTCGTGTATAGGGAGGGGATAAACGATGGCAGAGAAAACGTATATCTATGTCGGGGCTGAGGCCAGTGGGCTGTTTCGGCAAGAGGCCGGTGGCAACCAGTGGCAGGCATTGACTGACGGGATGCCGCCCTCGCCCCAGGCCCGGGCCGTCGCGATCCATCCTCAGCACCCCGAGGTGGTGTTCGTGGGCACGCAGCGGGGCGTCTATCGGAGCCAGGATGGCGGCGACGGCTGGCAACGGATGCACCTGCCTGAAGGACGGATTGTGTGGTCGCTCGCGTTCCACCCGGGCAACCCCCAGGTCATGTTCTTGGGCACCGAGGGGAGCGACGTCTATCACAGCGACGATGGTGGCGAGAGTTGGCAATACCTGTCCACCATCGTCAACCCGGACGCGGTGCAGATGGCCTTTGCGACGCGTATCCTGGGGCTGGCCATCGAGCCGGCCGACCCGAACCGCATGTATGCCGCGCTGGAAGTCGGCGGGGCGGCGCGTAGTGTCGACGGTGGCAAGACCTGGCAGCTCGTCAACCGGCAGTTCGTCGGCAACGTCGACCTGATGGATCTCCACGGCATCGCGCTCGGCTCGCCGCAGGCGGATACGCTGTTCATCGCCAACCGCGTGGGAGTCTGGCGCAGCCAGGATCGTGGCGAGCATTGGGAGAACCTGCACCTGGAAAAGTTCTCGCCCATCTGCTATTCGCGGGGGGTGCAAGTGGCCCCCAGCGATCCCCATAGCCTATATGCCTGTGTAGGCCGGAACTTCGGGAGCGAGGAGGGAGGTGTCCTGCGCAGCACGGATCTGGGGGAGACCTGGGAGCGTTTTGACCGGGGGGTGAGCGTGGGCAGCACCACCTTCGGCGTGGCGATCAATGCCCACCATCCAGAGCAGGTTTACTTCTGCACCCGCCGGGGGCAGGTCTTCGGCACCCACGACGGCGGCGCCAGCTGGCATGAGCACCGCCTGCCGGAGTCAGCAGGCAACGTGATCAGCGTCGCCTGTGCCTCAAGGTTGTAAGCTTCCTCCGTCGGAGCTCTCTCGGTGATGGCCGATGGATGCCTGCAGACCGCGTCGAGTCGCACAGCGGGGCGGAGTATCCACCGGCCAGGACGCAGGGTCTACCCGGAAGATGACGGTGAAGAGTGGTCTGAAGGTGCTCGCTGGGAACGCCGGCTGTCCCCGGTAGGGACGGTTCTCGCCGCGCTCGTCGAGGGCTTCCTCTCGCCATTTAGCTAGTGTCATCGCCTCGCGACAGAGCGAACGCACTTGGACAGCTTACATCGACTCCTATAGCACCAATCCCAAGCCGAGACAAGGTCAAACAAGAGGGTTGCCAGCGGGGGTGGAGGCAACAGTGTGGTGAAAAGCCATGCAAGCGTTCTACTCATAATGTCCTTATGCTCAGCCCTCCCGGGGCGGACACGTCCATGCCGGCCCGCCGCCTCACCACCATCCTGCCGGCGATGACCCTCGCCGAGGCGATTGAGACCACGCGGATTCATAGCGTCGCCGGCCTCACCGGCGACCGTACGGCGTGGGTCACGACCCGCCCGTGTCGCGCGCCCCCCCATACCCTCTCGGATGCGGGGCTGATCGGCGGGGGCCACGTGCCGATGCCGGGTGAGATGTCGCTGGCCCACCATGGCGTGCTCTTCCTGGATGAATTGCCCGAGTTTCGCCGCCATGTCCTTGAGGTCTTGCGCCAACCACTCGAGGAGGGTCTCATCTACATATAATTTCGTGGGCGTCCTGGATCTCAACCTTCTTGCTACTTTAGCGGTACGGCTGCTGAGCTTAAGGGGGTAGGGCCGAGTTCAGTAGCCATCCACCAGCACCGTGACGGTCACGACGCCTCATCGCTCCACGCTCCTCCGCTCCGGCTTCTGGAGCCGGAGCGTGCTTTTCGCTTGACACATCGCCACACCTGGAGTACCGACATACCATCCCATATGCCCATGTCCGTGGCGCGCGCCGAGATTCCTGCCCACGCCTGACCCAGCCGCTCCACGGCCGTGCCGGAGGGTGTACCCATGTATTGCCCGAGCTGTGGCTTTGAGAATCCTGAAGGCCTGAAGTTTTGTAACGATTGCGGCGCTCCCCTTCGAATGCCCTGTGCCCAGTGTGGGTTTGTCAATCAGCCACAGGCCAAGTTCTGTGGCGAATGCGGGACAGCTCTTCCCCCACGCCCTCATGCACCTGTGAGCTACACCCCTGGCTACCTCGCTGAGAAAATCCTCCACTCCAAGACCGCCCTCGAAGGCGAGCGCAAACAGATCACCGTGCTGTTTGCCGACCTGAAGGGCTCGATGGAGTTGCTGGCCCACCGCGATCCGGAAGAGGCGCGGGCGATTCTCGACCCGGTCCTCGAACGCATGATGGACGCGGTGCACCGCTATGAGGGGACCGTCAACCAGGTCATGGGCGACGGCATCATGGCCCTGTTTGGGGCGCCGATTGCGCACGAGGATCATGCGGTGCGGGCCTGCTATGCGGCGCTGCGAATGCAGGAGACCGTCACCCAGTACGGGAACGAGGTGCAGCGCTCCCACGGCATCCCCATTCAGATGCGGGTCGGGTTGAACTCCGGCGAAGTGGTGGTGCGGGCGGTCAGCAACGATCTGCACATGGACTACTCGGCGATCGGCCAGACCACCCACCTGGCCGCCCGTATGGAACAACTCGCACCTCCCGGAACCATTCGACTGACAGCCGAGACCCTACGGCTGGTGGAGGGGTGGGTCCAGGTCACCCCCTTGGGCCTGGTGCCCGTCAAGGGGTTGCCCGCTCCCATAGACGTGTGCGAGCTGGTGGGCGCCGGCCCGGTTCGGATGCGCCTGCAGACGTTGGCAGCGCGAGGGTTGACTCCTTTCGTGGGGCGGCAGACGGAGCTCGCGGCCCTGCACCAGGCTTTGGAACAGGCTGGGGCTGGGCACGGCCAGGTGGTGGCGGTCATCGGGGAACCTGGGGTCGGCAAGACCCGTCTCTTCCACGAGTTCACCCAGGCTTCTCGCCCTCGGGGCTGGCTCCTGCTGGAGAGCTCTTCGACCTCCTATGACCAGGCCACCCCCTATCTGCCGGTCGTCGACCTGCTCAAGGACTACTTCCAGATTGACGACCGTGATGAGGAGCGGAAGATCCGCGACAAAGTCGCCGGCAAACTGGTCACGCTGGAGACGGCCCTTGGGCCAACCCTGCC
>JBKPCR010000253.1:0-8295 GCA_046727435.1 bacterium
TTGTGACCCCAGAGGGCACACCCTGCGCCACCGGTGAAAAAGGCATCATGGTGATCAAGCGTCCGTTCCCTGGGTTGATTCAGACGCTCTGGGGCGATCCTGAGCGCTATGCCCGCGACTATTGGCAGCGTATTCCGGGAGTCTACTACACCGGGGACTCGGCCCACATCGATGACGATGGCTTTGTCTGGTTTGCCGGGCGCGCCGATGAGGTCATCAAAATCGCCGCCCACCGGGTGGGGACGATCGAGGTGGAAACCGCCTTCCTCAAGCATCCAGCGGTGGCCGAAGCCGGCGTCACCGGGCGACCGGATGCGCTGCGCGGCGAAGTGATCTCAGCCTTCGTCGTCCTGCGACAGGGACATCAGCCGTCGGATGAGCTCAAACATGCCTTGCTCGACACGGTACGCCGCGATTTAGGCCCGCTGGCGGTGATCGGCGAGATGCATTTTGTCAGCATGCTCCCCAAGACACGGAGCGGCAAGATCATGCGTCGGGTATTCAAGGCCGTGATCCTCGATCACGACCCGGGCGATATCAGCACCATCGAAGACGAAGTCTCGGTGCACGAGGCGCGCCAGGCCTGGCGACAGATGCGCGAGGAGATTCATCACGAGGAGCGGGCCGGTGCCCGAGAGTAGCGAAGTCGCAGCCATGTCTGACAGCAAACAGCGGTTGCGCGAAGAGATCTGGCGGGCGCTGACGGTCAACAAGGTGGCGCGCTTTCCGGGGGCGCAGGGACGCATTCCGAACTTCATCGGCGCGGAGGCGGCGGCGCGACATCTGACCATGCTGCCTGCCTGGCAACAGGCACGAGCCCTCAAGTGCAATCCCGATGCACCCCAGCGCTCCGTGCGCTATGCAGCATTGCAGGCTGGGAAGGTGCTGTATATGGCAGTGCCGCGGTTGCGCGAGCTCACACCCTTCATCGCCCTCGATCCCGTCCTGCTCAGGTCCACCGGGCTCTGGCGGGCCAGCAGCATTCAGGGGGCTTTTGCCCTGGGTAAACCGGTGACGCTGGCGGAGATGCGCCGCATCGATCTGATCGTCGCCGGGTCGGTGGCGGTCAGCCGTGATGGGGCGCGGCTGGGGAAGGGAGGTGGCTACTCCGACCTGGAATATGCGCTGTGCCGGCAGGCCGGTCTGGTCGACGAGGATACGCCAATCGTCACCACCGTGCACCCCATGCAAGTCGTCCCCGATGGTGCCATCGAGATGACCGTCCATGATATCTCACTGAGTTGGTTTGCCACGCCTGAAGGTGTCGTCCAGACCGCGAGTCGATATCCATGCCCGCAGGGGATTCTGTGGGACATGGTGGGCAAGAAATTGGACGAAATCCCAGTGTTGCAACAGCTTGCCGAGCGGCGGTAACGACTCGGAACGAAATACCATACGCCATTGTCCATGCCCCACAGCCAACGGCACAACCATTTCAGAACGCTCCGGCCCCTGCACTTCGCCGATCTGAGCATCCTGCATAATCGAGATTTCCTATGGTTATGGGCCGCTGGGGGGATGAGCCATGCGAGCCGTTGGATGGAAACGGGCGTCTTGGGCTGGCTCATCCTCGACCTCACCAACTCCCCCTGGCACGTGGCGTTGGTGGGGGTGGCGCGCTCGGCGCCGCTGTTGGCGTTCGGGCTGTTCGCTGGGCTCATCGCTGATCGTACCAACCGCTGGCTGGTGATGTTGTGCACGCAGTCTGTCAACGCCATGATGACCGGCCTCCTGCTGGTCTTGCTGTTGTTCAACGCCATCCAGCCCTGGCATGTCTTGCTTATTGCCTTCATTCTCGGCTGTAGTACGATTCTGGACATGCCCTCACGACGCTCGCTGATCTACGACTTGGTGGGGCCACAGCGGGTGGTCAGTGCCATGTCCCTGGAAACGGTTAATAATACGGTGGGGAAGTTTCTAGGCCCGCTGATCGGCGGGCTGATGATCGAGATGACTGGCTTTGCGGGGGTGTACGGCCTGCTGATGGCCGTCCATCTGCTGGCGTTGAGCCTCATATTGCAAGTGAAAATCAACCTGCCCGGTCCACCGGGACCTGCCCAGCCCATCTGGCGAAGCCTGGTGACTGGGCTGCAGTACTCCTTGCACAATCGGGTCGTGCTGGGTGTCCTCTGTATCACGGTAATCATGAATGCTCTGGCGTTCAGTTATGTGCAGATCCTGCCAGTCGTGGCCAGAGACCACCTACGGGTTGGGCCTGGGCTCATGGGCCTACTGGCCTCAGCCGACGGCATGGGTACCTTGATCGGCGCCGTCCTCCTCGCGGCCGTGGGGAAACTCTCTGCTCATGGACGCATTTTCGCGCTGGGGGCGCTGCTCGAGTTGGTCAGTCTCCTGGGCTTTGCCGCCTCACCCTGGTATGCGTTGTCGTGTGTCCTCCTGTTCGCGGTTGGCCTCGGCAATGCGGGGTTCAGCACCATGCAAAGCACCATCATCTTGCTCTCAGCAGCGCCGGGGATGCGTGGACGGGCCGTCGGCGTGCTGGGGTTATGTATCGGCTCAACGCCTCTGGGGCTGCTGGAATTGGGCGCCCTATCCGCCGCGGTCGGGGCGCCAGCGGCCATCGGCATCAACGCTGCCATCGGACTGGCGCTATGGCTTCCCGTCATCGCTTTCACGCCGTTGCTCTCAAGACCTCAGGAACCGGGGCCTGAGACGTCTTCTCCAGTGATAGAGGAGGGCTTGCAGAGAAAAAGTACATGATACTTGATCGGCCTCGCTGGGCGGTATCGTGGTGATTAACGTGGGCAGGGTGAATAGCCTGTGTTATACGTTGCCTAGAGGAGAATAGTACATGGAACATCGCATACCAACGAAAGACGAAGTCTTCGCATATCTGAAGGCAGACCGCAACTGGGAACGCTGGGGCAAAGACGATCAAATGGGAGCCGTCAATCTCGTGACGCCCGAGAAGCGGCTGGCGGCGGCTCGACTGGTGCGGAAGGGCCGCGCCGTCTCGCTCAGCCGTGTGTTCCCCAAAACTCCCGCACCCAATAATCCCACACCGGCGCAGCACTTTATGAAGCGGAATGCCCGTGGGGAAACAGGCGGCAGCGCCACCGACTACTACGGCGTGTCCTATCACGGCCAGGCCTCCACGCATCTCGATGCGTTGTGCCACGTGTGGGATAGCAATGGCATGTGGAACGGCCGCAATCCCGACGAGGTAATCACCTTCGATGGGGCGCAGTGGGGGTCGGTTGAGCATTGGAAAGAGGGCATCATCACCCGTGGCGTGCTCCTGGACGTGCCCAAATACCGGGGAGAGCCCTTTGTCACCATGGACAAGCCGATCCACGGCTGGGAATTAGAAGACATCGCCAAGGCTGAGGGCATCACCATGGAACCCGGTGATGCCCTGATCGTCTACGGCGGTCGCGACAACTGGGATCAAGTGAATCCCATCTGGGGGAGTGATCCGCGAGGTCGTCCAGGCTTGCACGCCTCCTGCCTGAAGTTCATTCGTCAGTCAGACTGCTGTTTGCTGGTGTGGGATATGATGGATTTCATGCCCAACGGCTATGACATCCCATGGTCGGTGCACGGCGCCATTTTTGCGTATGGCATCGGGTTGCTGGACAATGCCCTATTACAGCCCTTGGCGGAGGTCTGCGCCGAGGAGGAGAGATACGAATTCATGCTCATCGTTGCCCCCTTACGCGTCGTTGGCGGCACCGGCTCGCCGGTGAACCCCATTGCCATGTTTTAATGATTGGGCGTGCCCCTTATACTCTCACTCGAACCCTCCGGGGGCATAGGCGCCAGGGTATGGGTAGAAACCATCCGTGGTGTACCTTCTGCCTCTTCCCACGCTGGGAGAGGGCCCGGGTGAGGGGACGAAGGAGGAGCCAGGGAGAAGGGAGCCAAAGTGATGTGCGATGTTCCAACGCAGCTTCGCTCACCCGGCCTTAAGGATTCTGCCGACGAAGCATTGCGATCACGACGTGTGCTTACCTAATTTCGCGCGGAGATGCGCGGTGAGGTCAGCAGCGTGATCCCCATCCACACCAGGCAGGCCCTGCTTGCGGTGACGCGGGGACAAGAGCCGCATCATTGAGCCTTGTGCAAGCATTCGACATAGCCAGCACCTGGTATCGCGCCCCCCTCAGGGGTCCAGCTTTCGATTCGTTACGCAAAACTCGATAGGATAGCTGCTGTTCTCATGTTGACGATGCTCGTGCGAAGGCCTCACGCACGGGGGATCATTTCTCCTCGACCGAGGCAAGAATCTTTGCAATTGCTGGCCATTTAGACGGGCATAATGCGAGTTACCTGGCGCCGATTTCCCACCATGCCCACTGCTGCCTGCCTTCTCGATGATCCTTTCCAAGGTAACACCTCTGGCACATATGGGCTACCTTCGGCCATGTCTACGATGTGCACTTGTCATAATCAACAAATTGTTGATATATTTGTCTATCCGTGAACATGTATGTGGAGAACGGAGCTTCAAGGGGGTTGAGCGAGAAACGGGCGCCGGTGAAGGTGGCCCTGGAGATCAACGGGGGAGATGACGGGATCGTGCGCGCCCAGCCATGGGTTAAGCACGAGGACGTCCGCGGAGTTCGATGAGGAGGTGGCAGTCAAGACGAGCCAGTATGGGCGCACCGGCCTGAAGCTGAGGTCAGGCACGCGTCAGCAGGGATCTCCGCTGATCCAGCCTCGGTCTCAGCAGCGTGCGCGGCTGGGTGATGATCATCGGAGCGAGCGGGCTACACATTGGTCACTCCATCATGCGGTCAGCGTCCCTCACGCTTCCCCAGGGCACAGGCCCAAGCTCCTCGATCAGGGCCGAGAAGCCATGCGGATACGACACGACAGTGGGCGAACGGAGGAAGCGTATGTCGGCTAGATCAAGCGGTTGATCCTGTTCCACGGGAAGCGCCATCCCCTGGACATGGGCGAGGACGAGCTCACACCGCGTTCTCTCGGCGTTGGCCGTGCACGGGCAGGTAAGCGCCGGCGACATCATCTGCACGAATCGGTGCTCCAACGAGCGGTCAAAGAGGCCGCGCGCACCATCGGGCTGACCCAGCCGGCCAGTTGTCACATACGACGCCATTCGTTCGTCATCCGTCTCCTAGAACATGGTTACGATATCCGCACCATACAGGAACTCCCTGGGCATCGGGATGTGAACACAACGATGATTTACACCCACGTGCTGAACCGTGGTGGGCAAGGGGTCTACAGCCCCATGGACCGTCTCTAGCCAATGAGACGGCATGACCGTGTTAGGATGTTAGACGGCACGATGCCGCAGCCTAACAGGCATCGCACGGCGCTTGAAGGGAATGCGTAAGGGTGCTAGAATCCAGACGGTTTTGAGGGATGGGCGCTACAGCTGGCGGGGTGATAAGCTGCAGGGCGCTGCAGTGTTTCATCAATCCATTCGGCAGTCTAATCGGCGTTAGGCGGCGGAGGCCAGGTTGACGCTTACGTCGACTGCCGCCTATCATGTCGCCCCACCAGCTTTCGCATCGTAGTCTCATCTCAAAGGAGGCAGCAGTGAGTGCCATCGATATTGAATTCCGGCGAATCGCCGAGTTGCCCACTGCCAGCCTCGTCAGCGAAGAGGACGTCAAGAACAAGATCGTCTTGCCCATGCTGCGCGCACTGGGCTACAACGATGCCGACTTCAACTACGAAAGGCGGACTGGACGAGGCTACGTCGACGTAGTCGTCGATCGCTTCCCCGTAGGCATTGTGGTTGAGACGAAGTCGCCACGAACCAGGCTCGACGGCTATGTCGAACAGGTTGAGTACTACGTGTTCAAGAAGCTCAGTCACGAGCCCGCCGCAATCGTAGCCATACTTACGGACGGCGAGTCATTCCGCATCTACGGCGTCACGGAGGCGGTACGGAGGGGCTCGTTAGGGAAGCATGAGATCATCGACTCCTTCATGCAGTCGCAAATCGCCGAGCCGACGCTGGTCAGCAGGCTAAGCGAACTCCTTGCGCGAGAGAGAAACGAGGCCGGTGCCGCGCTGAGTGTAATCACGAGATGCAAGAGCGAAATGGCTGATAAACAGCAACGATTGCACATGATCGACACGCAGATTAGCGATCTGATTACGCAGCGCGATAGCATCGATGCCCAAATTGGCGAACTGCGACGACAGCGGGCATCAATCGCCGGTCCGCCGATAACCGCTCTGGCGTGCAACACTGCGAAGGTGGGGCCCTATACCCTCGCCAATTACCCTGCCACGCCACGCATTCTTCGCCTGCTCCTCGATCGGGGAGCACGGTCGAAAGCGAAAGGCGTCGAACGCAAATGGCTTGACGAACAGCTTATTGGCAAAGTAGACGGAGTCCGCACCGATCAGGCTGTTAGCTTCAGCCTCATCGACCTGAAGAGGGCGGGCAAGATCAATTACGAAGAGCCTGCAAAGGGTAAGAGCATCAGGCAGGTGTGGCTCAAATGAGTGTCAGTTTGCAACGCACCTGCGCCGCCGCCTAACCCGTCGTCAGACTGTGTGAAAACTCAATTTTTCAAAAATGTGCCTCAATAAAACCAATGGGTTACGCCGCCCAAAAGGCCAGATTTCGGGGTTTTCACACAGTCTGACGTTGCACCGGACCGCTCCCTCGCGCCGCTCGCTTGCGGCCGGTGATGAGCGACGTTAGGTGCGTGCCTCAGGAGGTTGAGTATAGAGAGTGAAGCCAACATCAGCTTGGAGCATTAGCATGACTCAGGATAGAACAAATCCACAAGGGCAGGTCGTGACTCTCGATCAGCTTCTACGCGAAAAGCGCGACGACATCAAGCGCATCGCAGCCAGACATGGAGCATACAATATCCGGGTCTTTGGCTCCGTCGCACGCGGCGAGGCCGGACCCGAAAGCGATATCGATATACTCATAGATGTCGGGCCGACCACGAGTTCGTGGTTTCCGGCGGGTCTCATCCTCGACCTTGAAGATCTCCTAGGCCGGCGAGTCGAGGTCATCACGGAGAAGGCGCTCAATCCCGAGCTTCGTGACCATGTACTGCGTGAAGCCATACCCCTATGAAAGATGATACCATCTACCTCCGCCCTATCCTGGAGTGCATCCGGCGTATCGAGGCGAATGTTGCAGGCGGGCGGGAGCAGTTCATGGCATCTCACACACTTCAGGATGCCGTGTTGAGAAACCTGCAAACAATGACCGAGTCAACGCAGCGTTTGTCAGACACGTTGACGGCGGCTCATCCAGACGTGGAGTGACGGCGTATTATCGCCTTTCGTAACGTACTTGTACACGACTACCTGGGGATCGACTTAGAAAGAGTCTGGGAGATTGTCCAGCATGACGTTCCCACCTTCAAGCGCGCTATCTCGGCGATGCTTGGGCAGAGCTCGTAAGCTCATGCTGTGAAAGGACGCCTAACACCCGCTGCACCGGACGCCTACCGGCGCCGGTGAGCGTGGCCGTTAGACGGCCAGTATCCTTATGGGCACTTTGCAAATCCAAACATAAACGGCAGAAGGATTTCCCTCAATGGTTGAAACTCAGGACAAATATATACTTCTTGATCAAGCGCATATCCCAATTATTGCTGGAACCACCATGAAAGTGGTCGAACTCGTTTTAGACCATCTCGCGTACGGTTGGAGTCCAGAAGAGTTGCATTTTCAACATCCCTATCTAACTCTGGGGCAAATACACTCTGCTTTGGCGTATTATTGGGATCACCAAGCAGCATTCGACGCCGATATCGCACGGCGGCTTGCGTCCATTGATCAGATGCGGCAAACGACGACACCCACAACATTAGAGGCATGCTTGAAGGCCAAAGGGCTGCGGTGATGCCCATTGCTTTGTACATGGACCAACATGTCCCACGTGCCATTACGCTTGGGCTCCGTTTGCGCGGGGTTGACGTTATCACCGCACATGAGGATGGCACCAGTGAGATGGAGGATCCTGACTTGCTGGACCGCGCAGGTGTCCTGGAACGGGTGCTTTTCACGCGCGATGATGACCTGTTAGGAGAGGCGACGAGCAGGCATGGCTTTTCGTGGCGTTATTTATACGCATCAATTACGGGTGTCGATCGAGACATGCGTGCAGGATTTGGAAATCATCGCCAAGGCGGGGGAGCCGGAAGACTTGCTGAACGGGCTCATATTTTTACCGCTCTTAAGAGTCAATACCTTCGCCAATTACGAAAAGCTGAAAGAGGGTTGAGAGACGTGAATACGGCCTAAGCAGGTGACCTTGTGGAGAATCTGGCCTAATAAAACCGGCTCAGGCTTTTCTGGAAGCATTTGTATCGTCTCCTCCACGTA
>JBKPCR010000254.1:0-5801 GCA_046727435.1 bacterium
AGGGAGTCGTGAGGGCTGGAGATGGCCCTGGGCATTCGGGTGCTCGGGGCCGTAAGCCGCTAACGCCGGAACCTGGCCACGCGTCGCGGAGAGGCCACTCGCCAGGCGCCATATGCCCTTTGCGGAGGACAAGGTCCCACCCTGACGCGCCCGTGGCGGTTGCCACCGGAATTACCAGTGCCACGAGCGCCGCCGACGAGGCCAGGTCTAGTATGCTTGTGAGATCGTGTTTAGAGGACACCCATTGTTCCAGGTAGGCCCAATCAGCCATGAGGAGGTCATGGAGGCACTGCGACTGTTTGGGAAGTACATCATCCCCCACTTCCAGGCCAAAGCCTAAGGAAACGTCGGCTGATCGACACGGCCTTATTCTCTGCCCCTTTCCATGGCTATTTTTCGGTGTGAACTCGCTACGTGAAAGCCGGAATGACGTAACGACCAAATAACCTGATCGAGTCCATGATCCGGGTATGGGCCAGGTTGCCCATCTGCATGAAGCAGAGGATCTGGTCTACCCCGGCCTCCTGGTACTTCTTGAGGACCTTGATGACCGTATCTGGGTTGCCCATGGCGAAGGCGCCTGACTGGATATGATCGGTGAAGGTCTTGCCGGAGCGCTCGTGCTGGATGGCTGACACCGCGAACTTGTAGGAATCGGGCACTTTGCGCCCCTGCCAGGGCGCGTAGAGATTCTCCGCCATGTGGACGAACCATGCGCCTTCCGGCCCCGCGACGGTGCGGGCTTCTTCGTCATTCTCGGCACAGTGCGTCACGCACAGCGCTGCGATCTGGTTGTTCATAAAGCATCCCACCGGCTTGGCGTGCGCGATCCCCTCGCGGTACATGGCGACGCGCTCGGCCATTTGCTCATACCCTCCCAAGTTGAAGCAGAGCGCCCCCAGGCCCATCTCCCCGGCCGCCCGGAAGCTGTCGGGTTGACTGCACGCGACCCAGAGGGGGGGATGGGGCTTCTGCACCGGCTTAGGAATGACCGAGCGGGGAGGGACCTGGTAGAAGCGCCCGTCATGGGAAAAGGGGTCTTCCGTCCACATCCGGGGGATCATGGCAATCGCTTCTTCCCATTGGGCTCGGGTCTCCTCGGGGTCGACCTGGAACCCGTCCATCTCGATGAGTGTGGTGGAACGTCCGGTCCCCAGGTCCATGCGGCCATCACTCACGATATCTAGCACTGCGGCCCGCTCGGCGACCCGCACCGGGTGGTTATACTGGCCCGGCAGCAGGGCAACCGCATGGCCGATGCGAATCCGTTTGGTGCGTTGGGAGATCGCACCATAGAGTACTTCCGGGGCCGAGCAGTGGGAAAATTCCCGCAGAAAGTGATGTTCCACAGTCCAGAAGTACTCGAAGCCGACTGCGTCCGCCAGCTCGACCTGGGCCATCACCTGGTGGTAGCGCTCCTGTTCAATCCCGTCATAGTGGGGTTCCGGGATCTGGATTTCATACATGAGTCCGAACTTCATGGTCTGTCCTCCCTTAGGGCTATCGGTGGGCACGTCCCAAGAGGTGTCTGCCCCTGGCTGTGGTCATCGCCTTTCCCCGGCACTCCCCACGACTTTCGCAGCGTACCATCCGCGGCGAATCGGTGGATGCGGGCGTTGCCGTAGCCATCCGAAATATAGATCTCGCCCATTGGCGTGATGGCGACATCGGACGGGCGATGGAAGGGACCGGCGGCCTGTTTGACTGGATCGCGGTAATTGCCGGACCAGCCGGTCGCTGAGGGCTGGTTCCAGGTGCCCAAGGTCAGCAGCAGATTCCCAGTGGGACTGTACTTCAACACCACGTGCGAGTTGATGACCGGCAGATAGAGATTGCCTTGCTGATCAATGCACATCCCGTGCGCAGACGACAGGATCCCTTCGCCCCAGGAGGTGAGAAAGGTGCCATCCCGCTCGAGCACTATCAAGGGATGCGCACTGCGATTAAACAAATAGACCCGATCGTGGGCATCCGTTACAATGCCGGTCTGGCCCAGGGTCCAGCCGGCCGGCAGTTGTGCCCAGTCTTCCACGAATTCGTAGGTGAATTGACCCTTCCCGACCGTAGCCATCTCCGTTTCCTCCTGCCGATAGCGTCATAGGACCATCCCGCAAGGGAAGCCCTCTCCTCCCTCCGCTGCTGCCGAACTGTTCTCCCACCACTCTAGCGTCGCCTGCCATGGCTACGCGTGACCGCGCAACACGCGGCCTGGGAACGCCCCCGTATGTGCGCCGTGCGCGTATACCTGGGTCCCCGAGACAAACGTGGCCACGATCCCCTCCGCCTTCGAGATCAAGCGACGGCCCTGTCGGGGGAAATCCCGCACATACTCTGGAGGCTTGGCCGCCACGGTCTGGGGATCGAACAGCACCAGATCAGCCACGTAGCCTTCGGCCAGCGTGCCGCGGTTGGGAATGCCGAATATGGCGGGGGCCGCCGTCAATTTGTGGACGGCCTGTTCGAGGCTCAGCACCGCCCATTGCCAGTCAATCCCTGCCTCCATCACGTCATACGGAATCGCCTCCACGTTCACCAAGTCATGCATGAGGAGGTCCCGCGTCTCCGGCTTGACAGGCGCCACTCCCACGCCGCAGTTGCCCATGACCACGGTGGTCACCCCGTGCCAGGCGGAACTGGTGAGCAGGGGGTCCCAGGCGATCTGGGCGTCGTAGTGCGTGTGAGGATCAATAAACCCCGGCGCGACGACGAGCCCGTCGGCGTTCATGGTCCACCGGGCGGCCAGCCCCGTCTCGCGACCGAGGTACGTGATATGGCCGTCCGTGACGCCAAGCGTCCCCACAAAACTGGGGTTCCCGGTGCCATCGCAGATACGCGCCTGCTGGATGATCAGATCGAACATGAGGCCCTCCCTGCTCGCGTGCCTACCGCTCGGGTACACAGCGCAGACCTGGCGCTAGCAGATCTGATAGAGCGCGTGCCGCCGATTGCGGGTGTAGGGCCGGATCTGGCCGGGCCAGCGCCCCAGTTCGACCGCCTCCGCCCATGCCGCGCTGACGAGCACGTGCGGCCCCTCGATCTCGTATAGGGCGCTATACCGTGGCCCCGTGTGCGCGATTTGCTGCGCTGCGCCGCCCATGCTCACGGTGAAGGGTTCGCCCTTGACGCGGGTAACGGCGCGGACGCCGGGCACCTTGAGCAGATTGGGGACGTGCTCGGTGTCGTAGACCTCGTTGAAAAGTTCTTCCTTATCTTGATCCACGTCCATGCTCGCGACGAAGAGATATTGCGTGGTGATCGGCATGCGCTTCTCCTCTCTGCCTGCCCGGCGGGTTCGCCGTCAGGGTGCACGCCCCACCTGACGCCTGCTCAACCGCCACCTCAACCCCAGATGGGGCTTGTATCCTTCGGCGGGTGCGCACCCAAGCCTCTTCTGTCCGGTCTCCGAAGATCTCCACCGGCGCATGCAACCCTTTGATCGGTACAGGCCCGAGTGCGTTCACCTGGTGTGACCTTCCGCTAATCATAACACCTCGGCCGTGATCAGGATCGAGCCCGGCATCGCCATCTGCTCCATGCTTGCCGCCAGGTGGGTGGTCTGCCCCACTGCCGTGTAGTCCGTGCGCAGGTCGCTGCCGATGGCCCGCACCACCACCTCACCGGCATTCAGCCCGACCCGGTTGTGGATGGGCACGCCTTTGCTTCGCTGCACCTCTGCGGCATATTGCTTGACCGATGCTTGCATAGCCAGGGCGGCATAGCAGGCCCGCACCGCATGGTCCTCGTGCGCAATCGGCGCCCCAAACAGGGCCATGATGCCGTCGCCCATCACCTGGTTCACTGTCCCCTCGTAGCGGTGCACGGCCGCCATCATGCGTTCGAGGACGGGGTTGAGGAGTTGGCGGGCGTCTTCGGGATCACGGTCGACCAGCAGCTCCATCGAGCCTTTAAGATCGGCGAACAGGACGGTGACCTGCTTGCGCTCGCCTTCGAGGGCGGCCTTGGAGGTGAGGATTTTCTCGGCCAAATACCCAGGGGTATACCGCAGCGGTGATGGGGGTGGGGCAGCAGGCGGCGCGGGGCTCTGCGCCGTGAGTGGGGCGCCGCACTCGCCACAGAACTTGGCCCGTGGGAGCGTGTCCGCCCCACACTGAGGGCAGCGGGGCTGCAGGGGAGTGCCACACTGGATGCAGAACCTGGCCCCGTCTGGAGTGTCAGCGTCGCAGTGCGGGCAGCGCATCGATGGACTCTCCGGCACGGTCGTGCGAGCGGCCTGGGCGTGGATGGGAAGGAGTCCCCACCTACACCTCTTAGAGACAGGTCTTGGATGGTGCGTCAGTACTCCACACGCCGCCTCGTGTCAAGCGGAAAGCGCGACAGAGCTCTCGACCCTGGAGCGGCGAAGGGAGGTGGTGACGCCTCGGACATCGCTACCAGCACCGTCATGATGGGCCACTCCCATGCGCTGTCCGAATTACTTACAGCCATTACCCCTAGGGCTCACGCGACCCACGAGTGGCGATCGAGGTCACGCGGGAGATGGTCGATCGAATACACGTGGCTCGATGGTCTGGCACCAGACTTCCAAGATGTGACGCAGGATACAACCCTTTCTCGCGGTCGCGCACCCTGGGGTAGACTAGCCACAACTCCTCGCGATGCGCATCAATTTGTAAGAAATGTCCCCTGCATAATTCTGCGAGTCAAGGCTGCCAGCGGAGGGTTCGGGCTGTCGGCCCAGCTACCGCCGCTCCCACTGGCGAAGTGTCTCCATCACGCGTGCCCAGACGCCGTCTCGTCGCCAGCGCTTGAAATAGCCATCGATGGTGCTCCCGTGGCCAACGTCCTTGGGCCCCAGACGCCATTGGCCGCCCGTCTTGTTGAGGTACAGGATGCCGTGGAGCATACGTCGCACGTCGCATGGCGGTCGTCCGGGTCCGCTGGGGCGCCATGTGCGTTCCGGCAGCAGGGGTTGGAGCAACTCCCATGGCTCATCGGTCACATCTGTTGGATAGTCATCCTCGGGGCTCATGGTTGATCCTCCCGCATCTGATCATGAGACGTGTGGGAGTGTGAGACCCACGAGCCCTGCTTGGCAAGTCCCTCAGCTGACCTCCGATAGGGTTTTACAACAGCTTCTCAGGTAGGATGCCACGGTTCTCAGGTAGGCGCCTCGCGTCATTCGCACTATGCGTGCGCAGAAACCGGCGCCGTTCCCAGGTATGGCGCTTGATGTTCGCGCGCACCTACACCTATCGGGCCATTGTCGAATTGGGGAAGGCCGTGAAGACGATCTTTCGCTGTCGCTTCCTGCATGACGAAGCCCTGCGTCAAGAAATCCACGACGGGTTACAGGTGATCGAAAACTGGAACAGCGCCAATGACTTCATCTTTTACGGACGCGGCGGGGACATGGCCACCAATCGGTTGGAAGATCAAGAGATGGCCATGCTGGCCTTGCATCTGTTGCAAATCTCGCTGGTGTATATCAATACCTTGATGGTGCAGCAGATCTTCACGGATGACACGTGGTTCGAGCGGATGACCCCCGAGGACTTCCGTGCCTTAACGCCCCTCACCTATGCACACATCAACCCGTATGGCACATTCGGCCTGGATATGCAGCAACGTCTGCATCTGGATGCGGCGTAAAACCTTTTTAAATGTATAGGATTACGGCAGACCTTTTCCGCTGGTGACAGCTTCGCTCTCACTGGGCCTATTTCTGGCAGGGTGATTTCCCACGCGCCGAGGCAGGGTTACTCCGCGCGCTCACGATGGCGCCGGGGCGCTCAAGTGCGTGGGGAGATCTCGGTCAAGTCTACGCGAGGCAAGGGAATACC
>JBKPCR010000255.1:0-8914 GCA_046727435.1 bacterium
GCACTATGTTACAAGAAGTAGGCAGGAGAAGCGCTGACGGCTTGAAGCCGATGCTTAGGCATGCGGACGCGGAGAAGATTGCCAGAGGTGATACCATGACTGACCCACGGCACCGAAAGTTTCGGCTGTGGCCGTGGCGGCGTCAGACCGCCACAACAACCACGATAACCACTCCACCAGCGGCGCCGGAGCTGGCTGCCAAACTCATCGAGTTGATGCATTTTGAGCGTGGTGTGGCAGCCTTGTATTACTATCTTCCCGATGAGTCGCTCGCCACACTTGCCCAAGCCTTATGTGAATCCCGCCGCGGCGCGAACATGTTGGACCAGGGTATAGACCGCGAGCTGCGCGCCAAGGATCCGACGCTGGAAGCCTGGAAGGCCATCAGCGCTATCTGGCAGAGCACAGTCTGGCAACCGGGCGAGATTCTGGCCACGTTTGGCTTTCGCCTTATTGAAGCCCTGCGTGCCGAAAGTGAGCTGTGGAGTGTCATGGTCGATCCACGGGCACAATTCTTCGGCTTGGCGGTGACCACAGATGAGATGCACCGCTATTGGTGGGTGCTGGTCGCTGGTCAGAAGGGCCAGGAGATGGACGGCGGCAGCGCGACGGCAGCGCGCTAGAAGCGACCTGACAGGCAGAAGCGTCAGAACTGTTCGAGGGCAGCTCGGCAATCGGCTATGTATGGCGTTCGTGGATATGTGATGAGAGGGCTCGGCTTCGTCATCGCGACGATCCTGGCCGGATGCACCGCGGTGCCACGCGAAACACGGCTCACAGTCATGCCTGGGGCCTCCCGGCCTGTGGCGGCACAGATCGGCAATTACCAGGACGCCGTGGACGCCATTGTATCCGTCATGACGGAAGATTTGCAGATGCCTGTCCCCAGAACATCTTTCACGCTGTACTTCTACCCCTACCGCGAGGCCTTCGCTCAGGGACTGACCGAGCAATTCAATACCGACCCCACCCTAGCCCGCGCTATCGCGAAATCAGCCCTCGGCCGCATTCGCCAGACCAAGGAGGGCAAGCAATTCCTGGTCAATAAAGAGATGCTGGATGATCTCAAGTGGCCCGAGCGCATCCATGTATTTGCTCATGAGCTCACCCACATCGTTCAATACGAGCTCGCCGATGGGAGGCTCACTAGCGATTTATGGCTCATCGAGGGGTTTGCCGACTGGGTCGCCTATCAGGTGTTAGAAGTTCTTGGCCTGGACACCTTTAGCCGTAGAAAAAATCTGAAGATTGCCCAAGTCAAGCACGAACATGAGCATCCTCCCTTGTCGCAGATGGTCACCGCCCAGGAATGGCAGGCCCTGAACGCCAGATATGGTAGCGCCATGCCGTATGCTCAGGCGTTTCTCGCCACAGACCTGCTCATTGAGCAGCGGGGGCTGTCAGCTGTCATAGATTACTTCCGACGTGTGCCCCATGCTACAGACCTCATGCAGAATTTTCAGGCAGCGTTTGGCGTAGAGCTTGCGACCTTCCAGCATGAGTTCACCGCATACCTAGAAAGCCTTCTTGGATGGTCGCAGCCCAACGCTGCGCCACTGGCGCTCTTCCCAAATCGCCCCCCCATGATATTGCGCAACAATCGCTACGTCCGACCGTCACAGGGAGTTTACTCTCTTATCCCCAAGCTCATGACCGTTGCTGCGCCCACTCAGCCTTGGCAGCTGACAGGAAGCCAAGCTGGGTAAGCAAATCATACGCCGTGAGGGCCATGGCCTTGGCGGCGCTCAGCATCGTCTGATAGCCCCGGGGGTGGTTGGCACACGCGACAAATGTATCCTGATGGCACATCGACTCCCCGATGTCACAAATGGCCATATCAGGATGGATCGACGGTACCGTGTAGCTGACGTCCCCCATGTCTGTACTGCCTGAACCGGCGCTGGGGTCCCTTTCGAGAAACTCTACCCCAAGGGTGCGAAGATGGTCGCCGAACCGGCGTGCCATCGTCATATTATCACGCATGTCTTTGTAACCGCGCTGCACCTTCGTCTCCAGGTGTGTTCCGGTCGCCAACGTGGCAGCTTCTGCACACTTGACCGCGTGCTCGGAGACCACCGGTAGATATTCAGCGTTTAAGGCCCGCACTGAGAACATGGCCTCGGCGGTCTGCGGGATGATGTTCACGGCCTTACCACCGTCGGTAATGATGCCATGGATGCGCGTGCCATCGCGAAAATGTAGGCGGGCGTTATCGATCAGGTTAAATGTTTGAATCACCCCAGAGAGCGCGCTATAGCCATCCCAGGGCGCCGCCGCTACGTGGCTATTCTTGCCGTGGAAGGTGAAGGTAACCCACTGATGGGCCAGGGCGGGATTTGTCAGAATTGTCCGGTCGAATGGATGGAACATCAGGGCGGCATCGATGTCGGCGAAGGCGCCGTTTTCGATTAACACGACCTTGCCGCCACCCCCCTCTTCCCCAGGCGTGCCCAGCAGGACGACCTGCCCGGGCAGCTGATCACGCACGGCTGCAAGACCCACGGCCGCGCCAAGTGCGGCGCCAGCGATGAGGTTATGGCCACAGGCATGACCGTTCGGGAGTGCATCGTATTCCGCGAGAATCGCCACCTTCGAATTTGCCTCGCGGCCGAACTCAGCACGCAAGGCCGTGTCCAGGCCTCCGATTGGTTGTTGAGCAGTAATCCCAAAGGCTTCTAGGGCACCACACAAGGTTTTGACGGCGAAGTGTTCCTGAAAGAGCAACTCCGGATGCGCATGGATCTGGCGGCTGACCTCGATGACACGCTCGGCAGCAGCATCGATCGCACGTAGGATCTCATCCTGAACGGGCATGTATGTCCTCCCCCCTCAGCATTTTCCCTTTATACTGGCCAGGCCACAAGTCGATAGGCATCGTCCCAGAATAAGTACTCATAACGGCTGCTCTGGATGAAATGCTCCGTCATGCGCCGGCTCTCGTGAGCTGGGGCGCGCGCTCCCAGGCGAGCCACGAGGTTGAGCTGCTGCTGGACCAAGGCGGCAAAGGTTTCCGAGCCGTAAGCCTTGATCCAGTCCCGATAAATCGGATCGACAGGCTGACAGGCCGCGAGGTGTCGCCCGACCTCCAAGTAGATCCAATAGCACGGCAACACTGCCGCGACGATCTCACCGAGGGTCCCCTCCCGGGTGACTGCCAGGAGGTGCCTTGTGTATGCCTGTGTGGTGGGGGTACGCTCGCTGTCTAGCAGTTGGTCAGCCTGCAGGCCCAGGCGCTGGATGAAGCCGGTATGCATAACGCGCTCGACGGCTACGGTGTTGGCCGCGTGCTTGGCGAACATCTCCAGCGTATCTAAATCCTCGGCCCTACTTCCTCCCACACACAGCACCCGAGCAAATTCGAAGAGATAAAGATAGTCCTGCCGGATGAAGTAGAGGAAACGATCGTGTGGTAGCGTTCCGTCGCCTAATTCTTTGAGGAATGGATGAGCCAGGATCGCTTCCCAGATCGGCTGCGCAGCATCCTTTAAAATCTGATGGAAGGCTGTCGGCATCGTTCTTCACCTCTTTTCAAATCACGCGACGGTCGCGAAAGCCATTGATGTCTGCTGCGCTATATCCCAGATCGTTTAACACCTCCTCAGTGTGTTCTGCCTTGAGCGGTGGGGGCATACGTATGTCGCCCGGAGTCTCGCTGAGCTTGATCGGCAGACCGAGGAGCCTGAGATCGGGGATGAGCGGATGGGGAATATCGACGATCATCTCCCGCGCCTGAGTTTGCGGGTCGGTGAGGACGTGGTCGAGGGTGTTCACCGGCGCACACGGTACACCGGCTTTGTCCAACATCTCGCTCAGCACGGCCGTCGGATATTTTTGGGTTTCGACCTGCAGCATGGGTACGAGAACCTTGCGATGTTCGACACGCTCCATGTTTGAGCCAAACCGCGGATCCTGTAGCAGATCTTCGCGGCGGAGCGCCTGACAGAGCCGGGTCCAGAGGCGTTGATTGGAGCCCACCATGAAGATCTCGCCATCCTGAGTCTGGAATACCTGATAGGGGACGATCATGGGATGCCCTGACCCCTGTCGCTGTGGAACAGTGCCTGTGAGCAGATACCCCACAGCATGGTACGACAACAGCGATAGAGCCGTCTCGAACAGCGACACCTCGACCCTTTGCCCTTGACCGGTGCGTTCACGATGGAAGAGGGCGTTCATGACAGCGTAGGCCGCCATCATGCCGGTGCCGAGATCGAGAAATGACACGCCACAGCGCAGCGGCGGGCCATCGGGCTCTCCAGTGAGGCTCATCACACCGCTGAAGGCCTGCATCAGCGCCTCGTATCCCGCCCTGTCTTTATATGGGCCTGAGCGTCCGAAGACCGACACCGCACAATAGATGAGTCGCGGATTAATCGGCTGTAAGACCTCGTAACCGAGTCCGAAGGATTCCATCGTGCCGGTGCGAAAGTTCTCGACGACGACATCTGCACGTGCGACCAACTTTTTGAGGATGTCCTGAGCCTCTGGGGTTTTCAGATTCAAAGTCATGTTGCGCTTATTACGGTTCATGCTGAGATAGCCTGCTGCTTCTCCCGCCACGAAAGGCGGCCAGGTGCGGGATTCGTCACCCCCCTCCGGCTCCTCGATCTTGAGTACATCGGCCCCCATGTCGGCCAACATCATGCTACAGAATGGGCCAGCCAGGACCCGTGAGAGGTCCAATACCATCACACCCTCAAGTGCAGACGTCATGTAAATCTCCCTTTGGTTGATCGTCGCGCCATCGCTGGTCACGCGGCCACACCCCCCCAACATGGGCGCAGGACTAAGGCATTGTATCATACATGAAAAATCGCCCGGGCGAACAGGGTGTGCGTGACCGTCGTAGACGTCCGTCCTAGCGACGATTCCCGCTCCCGATGACGCACACCCTGTTTGACAGGTTATAGCCACAATGGCATACTCGGGCCTGACATTTTTGTCTACACGGGAGAGGAGCACGCCTGATAGTGTAGCGAGCCGGCTCAGAGAGGAGATGCGCATGGGTGTTTGTCAAGCCTTGCGACAGGCGTTGCAAAGCGGGGAGCCGATCGTTGCACCGCTCCGTGCAGAGGTCAAGATAATCCGTGATGAGATCAACCAACTGCTCGATTTACCCAAGTGTTGGGAGCTTGAAGCTCGGACGGTGGAGAAGTGATTGAAAGCTAGAACTGAGTGCTGAAAAATCAATGATCAAAGTGCTCAAAACTCGGCACTCAGCACCCAGCACTGTTTTTTGGAGGATTGCTATGCTGCCTGCAGAATACGATATCACCGGCAAGGTCGTCTTCATCACGGGCGCTGGACGCGGTATTGGCAAAGGCATTGCCCAGGTGCTAGCGGAGGCGGGTGCAGACATTGCCCTCAATGCCCTGACCCCCAAGTATGTTAAGAGCACAGCCGCCGAGATCGCCAAGTCCTCGGGCCGGCGCGTGGTGCCGGTCATGGCGGATGTCACCAAAACCGATGGAGTGCAGGGCGCAATCGATACGGTCATGAAGGAGTTTGGCCATATCGATATCCTGATCAATAACCTTGGCGACTCCATCCGTAAGCCGTTGGTGGCCCTGCCAGGGAAAGCCAATGCCACCCAGGCGCTCTCCGACGATGAGCTGAAATTCGTCATGGACATCAATTTGACGGAAGCGATCCTTTGCACACGTGCCGTGGGTCCACATATGCTGGAACAACGCTCCGGCAAAGTGATCAACATCTCGTCCTGGACGGCACGCCAGGGGGGTGGCGAAATGGTGGTTTATACCATCGCCAAGACGGCCCTGGTCGGCTTTACACGTGCCCAGGCGCTGGAATGGGCGCCGTATGGCGTCTACGTCAACGCTATTGCGCCCGGGATCTTTCCGGATCCGGTGACCTCAGGGGAGGAACGCGCTCGTCAAACGGCACAGCGCGCCGCCCAGACAGTCCCGTTAGGACGGCCTGGACAGCTGCGAGAGGTGGGATTGCTGGCGCTCTATTTGGCGTCAGCAGCATCGAATTACATGACCGGGCAGACGATCTTCCTAGATGGGGGGATGAGTCTGTAGGGTGGGCAGAGGTAGGGTTTTTGTCCCCTCTCCCGCGGGGAGAGACCAGGGTGAGGGCCAAGGAGGAAAGGCCATGAAAGCCGCCGTCCTGTACGAAGTCGGAAAACTGCTGGCCATCGAGGATCTGACTTTATTACCCCCCAAAGAGGGAGAGGTACGCGTGCGCTACGTCGCTAGCGGCGTGTGCCACAGCGATCTACATTACATCAAGGGGGATCGTCCCTATCCTAAACCCGTTGTCCTCGGTCACGAAGGCGCTGGCATTGTTGAGGAGGTCGGGCCTGGGGTGAGTTATGCCAAACCGGGCGACCATGTCATTCTGTCGTTTGTCCCGGCATGTGGCCGCTGCACATACTGTGTCGAAGGGCGGCCGAACATGTGCTCGGTGCGGTATAGCTTGAACGGCAATCTCCCCGATGGCACCACCCGGCTGCGCAAGGGAACTCAGGAGATCAAACATTTCGCCTGTATGTCATCGTTTGCCGAGTATGGTGTCGTGCCAGAGGGAAGCCTGGTCAAGGTACCCGATCACATACCGCTCGATAAGGCGGCGCTGGTGGGATGCTGTGTCACCACTGGGGTGGGAGCCGCGCTGTGGACGGCCAAGGTAGAACCAGGCAGCAGCGTGGTGGTGATTGGCTGCGGCGGCGTCGGCCTCAACGTCATTCAGGGCGCCGCACTGGCTGGAGCTGAGCAGATCATCGCCGTCGATGTACGGCCTAACAAGCTGGACTATGCCAAACAGTTCGGGGCAACCATGACGATCAATGCGCGCGATGCCGACCCGGTGGAGGCGGTACGCGAGCTCACCGGCGGTGAGGGCGCCGATTACGCCTTTGAAGTCATTGGTCTGACGCAAACGGCCCAGCAAGCCCTGTTGTGTACGAGGCGTGGGGGCAAGGCAGTGATCGTGGGGGTGATTCGGCACGGCGAGCAGCTCACCATCGACCCCGATTTCTTACATCAGGATCGCGTCTTGATGGGCTGCACCTATGGCTCGGCCAACATGCGCGCTGCCATGCCCAAGATCGTAGACCTGTACATGGCCAAGAAACTCAAACTCGACGAGCTCGTCAGCCGCACCTATCGACTAGACGAGATCAACACCGCCTTCGACGCCCTCGAGCAGGGCGAAGTGGCGCGCAGTATCATTCGCTATAACTAGCACACTTCCTCCCCACACGGGCATAACCTCAAACGACTACACATCGATTGGGGGGCGCCTATTGGGGGGCGCCTAGTGACGCCCTCTTCGTCACGAGGACCCGCGTTCGGCTATGTTGTGTTCTTTGGGGTGACTCTCCCTTCCACGCTCCTTGCTCCTTCGGACCGACTCCAGCGAGGGCTTCGCGCCGACAGCGTAGCGGCAAAGGGCAAGCTCCTGCTGATGGCTGCCCAAGTCAGACAATATAGAGACGAAAGCCTATGGGGCAGTGGGGGTGAGGACCTCGATACCTGGAAAGGGCTTAAAGTCTACTCAATTAAATGTATAGAGCCTGGAGACGCCCGTTTCCCAGCATGGTGGCGACAAGTTGGGCATCGAAGACCTGACGGCCTGTGACGGGGTACTCGTGAAGAAGCGCGACCCAACGGTCAACCACATCCAGTGGTACAGGCAACAGCGTCAGGCCGGGGAGCGCTCGCAGCTTCTCGATTTCGGCGAGTGCTTCTCTATTGTAAAAGGGGCGCTGACTCGGCGCGGATTGGTCATCACCGCATAAAACTCGGCCAGCACCTGGGGGCTCAGACAGAGTGACGCGCCAGCCTCTTGAGCACGATCAAGCAGTGGAAACGTAGCGGGATATTGCGGGGCATCCTCATAGTAGGCGTAGATAAGGACGTTCGTATCGAGCATCGCCAGCTCAGGCGATATTGTCATAGATTTCCTCGCGGGTAAGCTTCCCGTAGACCGTGCCCTTGCGCACGCCAAGTGCAATACGTTGGCGACGTAGCGGGGGAGGTTTCCTCCCTGTGAGTTTACGAGCTATCTTGATGATGACTTCTAAGCCTCGCACAATGGGCTCAGGTAGACCCTCAACGTTTAGGTGCTCCATAGAAACCTCCTCATGTAAAGCCGTGCTTCCCAGCTAGAGTCTGCCAGTTTCAACTCGCTGCCTATTTGTTAAATAGCATCTTAGCACAGGCGGCACAAGATGTCTTTGGCCGGATAGGGGAGTCATACCTGCGAATCGCGGACTTCCCAGAAGCGGCCTTCTGTCAACTCGCGGCCTCGAAATGCAAGAGCCGCCGGAGTCTTCCGATGGCTTCAAGAACCTGCGGCACGGGAGCTACGAACGACCGAACAGATGCCCTCTTTTCTTTTCTGGTGAAGGGTACCTTTGCGCGAGAAGGTCATGTTGACGTACCTCACGATGAGTGCATGGGACAGGGCCCACGAGAACCTAATTTCTTGGGTGACCCTTTGATTCCTTGACGGGCTCCGATGCGACCCCTATATTCCGTTCCAGACAGTCTGAGGCGCCGCGTCCAGACAGTCTGAGGCGCCGCGCGCGCTCCCACGTACCGGCCACCGGTGATCTGCGCCAGGAGGGGACCATGCCGACATATATTCTGTTGAGCACCTTGACTCCCGAGGGACGGCAAACCCTGCACACAAACCCCGATCGCTTGGAGGAGGTGAACAAAGAGATCGCTGACTTCGGCTGTGAGGTCGTCGCCCAGTATGGCGTGTTAGGCCCCTATGATTTTGTCAGCATTATCGAAGCCCCAGACAACGAGACGGTCACACATCTCTCTATCGACCTGGGCTCGCGGGGGACGGTCAATATCATGACCCTGCCCGCGATCCCGACGGCGCAGTTGCGCGAGAAACTCAAAGGACCGAAACAGATGGGCCGATCCTGATCGGC
>JBKPCR010000256.1:0-13546 GCA_046727435.1 bacterium
AGGTGCCAGACCACTTTATGCCAACTCGGCCAGTAACACCTGAGCCTCCCGCAAATCTATCGTGTCAAAGCCCTCGGTGAACCAGCCATAGATGGGTTCCAGGAGCTCACGGGCGGCTTGCCGCTGGCCCTGCTGCTGCCACAATCGACTCAGGCTGAGCGCGGCGCGTAGCTGCAATGCCTTGGCCTGTTGGCGGCGAGCCACGGCCAGGGCGATCAAGGCGTCGGCATGCGCCTGGGTCGCCGCCACGTCTCGGCAGCACTGGCAGACGAGGCCCACAAAGCATTCCGCATAGGCCAGACTGGGGAGATGTTCCCCCTGCCGGGCCAGGGCCTCCTGACTCCGCTGCTGGGCTTGGTCGGCATAGCCTAATGCCCACAGCACCCGCGCCAGCGAGGTGCGCGGTATGACTCCAGGCACAAATCCACCACGGAGGGTCGCGGTGGGAGACGGCAAGGTGTCAGAGAGGCGCCAGCTCTGCTCCAGGTGGGTCCGGGCGGCGAGGAAGTCCCCCCGATAGAAGGCCATCGTCCCCATCAGAAAATGCCCCTCCACCATGCCCCCAGTGTCGGGCTGGCGTTGTGCCAGATCGAGGAGCTGCTGCGCCAACTCGCCTGCGGTCGCCACCTGCCCCTGGGTCATCTGAAACTGCGAGAGCTGCAGCCGGGTAGACCTCTTCAAATACATTGGAGGTATAGGCGCCGCCGCTGTCTGAAATGAGGGTGTCCGGGACCCCGTAGCGCAGACACGCCGTATAGAGCACCATCAGCGCTACCCAAGTCGCTTCGGTCGGGGCCATCGCCCCCGCCAGAATGGTGCGCGAATACCCTTCGAGCATGATGAGGCTCCATCACCGCACCCCATCCAAGGCAAAATCCATGCGGCGGCCGTCGATAAACCAATATTGATGCCGAAAGCTAGCTTTGTACGGGTGAAGCCTAGGGGCCTGCCTCACACCTCGCTTGGGCACGTGCGGGATATCGTCATAGAGCAACTTGTTCGGCGCCATTACCCGCCCGATCGTGCGCACGGAGATGTTGGACCGTGCCAGCAGGCTCCAGATCCGGAACTCCCCCGCATCTGGATGGGCCTTCTGGAGATGATAGACTTGCACCATGAGCGGCAGCCACATCTTGCGGACGGGGGCTTTGGGTGCGCTGCTCCGGTCCACCAGCCCGGCGAAGTGTTCCATCTCGAAGCGCTGGATCCACGCATCGACCGTGGGCCGCGACACATGTAAGAAGCGACTGATGGTGACCTTATCCCGCCCGCGATAGTAGAGCTGGATGACCTGCAGCTGCGCCTGATAGCGGTCAGGGTATGCGTGGTAGTCCCACAGCGCCAGGTGCCCCTGACAGGCCACGGGACTCTCCTGCCAGAGCGTCTTGACCGTCTTATGGTCGATCGGCATGCCACAGGTGCTGTTTTAGTTGGCTTGATCGTGGGGGACCGTGACGATGGTCGATGCAACCCCTAGGTTCCTGGCGTCGTCTTTGGCACTCACGGCAATCATATAGTGCCGGCCATCCTGATCATTTTCATTTCGCAAGGCCCGGAGCGAAATGGTGAAAGTGTAGCTGCCGTTTGACTCTAGAGTCACACTACCCTTGGGTTGCACCTGGCCGTATTCGTCCATAACGACATATGCGGCACTATTCGCCTTCACTCCAGAGCCGCCGGGCTCATTATCGGTGATCGTCCCCGACACGGCGGCGGTGATCAGTCTCCCGTTGGGCGGCCACAGCGTCGCCGGGCTGGCCGAGACGGTAATGGCGGGCGGGGTCATGTCCGGGCTTAGTTTAAGCACCCGCACGCCCTCGTCAAAGAAATTTGTATAGAACAGCCCAGTCGACGGATCGAGCGCCAGCCCGTGATAAAGCTGACTATATGGACGGGAGTCCGGTAGGATGAAACGGTCGACGAGCTGACCAGTGGTCCGGTCGATCTGAACAATCTGATGATTCGCGCGCAACGAATCGGCAGTGAGCCGGTCACCATCGTCGACAAAAGCGATAAGGAGTTTCGCGTTCGCTTGGACTTTGTGAGGTCGTTCCAGTAATACGTTGATTTACAAGCGAGTGTCAAGCGCGGCAGCAACCTAACTATAACGGCCTGCAAACAGTATGCGATGGGCTCGCAAACAAGGGGCGTTTTCAGCCCATATTCCGGCTCTTATGCACTTTTGGTGATGTTTCTTCAGCCTAACGCATTGAATTGAAAAAGGTTATCTGGGCAATAGCCAAAAAATGGCTGAGCTGCGTAACTACCCGGATCACAAAAACTTTCGTGCAGCCTTCACCAAAAGTGCGTAAGAACCCACATTCCACGCCAACAAGCGGAGGCCTGGGCTCACAATCACCGCCAATGAGCCCACATTCTGGGCCAACAGCCTGAAAACAGCTGTCTGAACCCACGATCGCTGCGAATATGCGCTGCGCTCTCTTTGCGAGGAGGCTTACACTCAATAATTGCGCTTATCGAGGCCATAAGCACAGCCGAACCTGTTCAGATGAACGCGTGGTGTTTCTGCCAATCTTCTCTATAGATTGGCACCATCGCATTAGCACCAGACACCTCATCAGCACACCGTCGCCATGACCCACCTCCTCTTGTCCCATGCGGAACCTGACCATGAGCCCGATGACCGATACCATGCATCATAGAGATGACATGGCCCCATAGTAAGATCGCTGTCTCGCCGCTGCGCAGCATTGATGGCTCGTCGAACGCGGTTTGCCCCGAATGCTTTGAGAAGTTTCTCACGCCAACGCTGCTAAGGACCAGGCATAGAGCTGGTCATACGCCAGCCCCCACGGCGGCCGCAAGAAGCCGAGCGCCCGCACGTCCTCGTACCAGTGCCCGAACGGTGAGGAGCGCGAGAAGGTCCCGCCGCCCAGCACCCGGCAGATCCGCTCCGTCGCCGCCTCGGCCAGCTCCGCGATCGCTATCTTGCCTTGAATGACGTGGCGCCGCCCGTCGCGGTCCTCTTCCACCGCCCGCAGCATGCCCTCATAGGCCTGCTGGATCAGCCAGCCCTCCTGCTCGGCCCGCGTCCACTCCACGCGCTCGTACGCCCGCAGCGCGTCACGTCGCCGCGCCACCTGCGGGCGGGCCGCCTCCAGGGCGGTTTCCACGATGCCGACGATGACGGCCGTAAACAGACACTGGTTGTGGCCGCCAGCGGCTTCCTGAAGGCGTGAGAGCTGTCCTGGCCAGGCGATGCGCGTGGCGGGGAAGTCCTCGAAGCGCAGCGCATGGCTCTGGGTCGCCGCCATGCCGTGGCCCTCCCACGGGGCCGTCAGGGTCACGCCCGCCGTGCCGTCCCACGCCACCTGGCGCATGTCCAGCACGAACACGTCCGGGGCGCTCTCCCCTTCGGGCAGGGCAGTGGTGATCATGTAGGACGTCATCCCCGACCCGCTGCCGAACGACTTCTGGCCGGTCAGCCGATAGACCCCGTCCGTCGGCCCAGGGCGCGCCATGGCCTGGGTTTTGGCGAGGTCGCCCCCACTGCCGGGCTCTGAGCTGATGGTGCCCCACCAGGCCCCCTCACGCACCGTCTCGAAGATGCGATGGCGCTGGGCCTCCCAGGCCGCCTGATATGGTGGAGGGACCTGAGGGGTGGCCATCCAGAAGACGAGCACGGTGGGGTGCATGGCGCAGACCAACGCCACCGACGAATCTCCGTGTGCCAACGTCCGCAGGAGTTCGCAGACGGGGCGCGTCGACCGTCGCACGCTCTCCCAGATACCGCCGTGGTCGACCGGCACCCCGGCGAGGGGAAACCCCGCCTCACAGAGCTGCGCAAAGTCGGCGGCGACCAGCCCCTGCCGTTGCTGCCGCTCGCGGCGCTCTGCGGCGAAGCGGGCGGACACCTCGCGCACATTGTCTAGAATCATCCGGACATCCATCGTGGCACGCTCCTTTCTTCGATAGGGACCTTGTGCAGGGTCCCTTGCTGTCGTGGCCTGCACAAACATGGCTACGACTCCCTCTACGTCGGTGGGGTATGCCTCCGACTCGCGAGGGCTCGTCCAGTGCCGTGACACCGTGTATGGCATGCCGTGTGACGCCCGGCGTGAGGCGCGAGCGATTCGCGAGTCGCCTCCATGCGGATGTCAGGCGATGCCGTCGCGTGCCACTGAGACGTGCGCGGTCATGCCCAGAAAGTCCGCGACGGTCTCGATCTGCGGGGTCATCATCTCGATGCCACGCACGACACCGAGACCGCGCGCCTGCGCCGCGTGCAGGAGTGGCGTGCGTTCCGGCACCGACACCACGTCCGCCACCAGCGCCGTCCGAGACACCCGTGAGACGTCGATGGGCAGCGGCCCCGGCCCCTGCCCCTGTTGCCCCAGGGAGGTCGCATTGATGACGATATCGAAGCCGGCCGGATCAACGGCGGCGCTGGCCTCGACCGTACAGGTGGGGGCGGCTCGCCGGACCGTGTGGGCGAGGGCGTCGGCCTTGGCCTGCGTCCGATTGGTGATGGTCAAAGTGCCGACGCCCGCGAGGGCGAGCGCCACGGCAATGGCCTGCCCCACGCCCCCGGCACCGACCAGCAGCACCCGCGTGCCCGCGTCCAAGGGACGATGCGCCGTAATGGCCTGGACCATCCCGACACCATCAAAGGTCTCGCCGATCAGCTGGCCATCCGGGTCGATCCGCACGGTGTTGACGACCCCACAGGCCTGGGCATTCGGGAGCAACGTATCACACATCTGGGCTACGGCCGCCTTGTGGGGCATGGTCACCGCAAACCCGGCGAAATTCCGCAGGTGCCGCATGCCTGCAATGGCCGCGGCCACGTGTTCGGCCGTCACTTGGAAGGGGACGAAAATGGCATCGATGCCATGCCGGTCGAACAGGGCGTTGAAGAGGGCGGGCACCGTCATCGGCCGCTGTCCGGTCGAATCCGCGAAGATGCCGTAGAGCCGTGTCGTGGTGCTCATGGCAGGGCGACCTGGCTGCATGGTGATCTCCTCTGGCGAGATGGTGGTTGATGGGGTCTGCGACGTCCCCCTCGTAGGTGGCACGCTGCCGAACGGGGCGCGACCGGTGGATCTCGTCGTCCGTTGGGGCGGCTGAGACGGACATGGTTCCGCATCATCGCTCACATCCGGGTCTTCTCCTTCACGCATGTCAGTCTCATGGCCCATGGCTGGTGACCGCCTGAGGAGCGGTGCAGGTGCGTTGGCGGCATGCCCCACCAGCGTCAAGGACGTCATGGCCATGTGTGTGACGTGCTGTGTTCATGGGGGCGCTGGCACACCGGCTCAGGCGACCTGTGCTTGGACCAGATGGCTTCGATGGGGAATCAGGACCTCGTCGCCGTCACGATACGCGTGCAGGGTGGCACTCACCTCCTGCCCTATGGCCTGACGCACGGCCTCCTCCACGGCGGCGACCTCACGCGCATAGGGGGCCCGCGCCATGCCCTCCACGACGGACGCCGCTGACGCCGGCATGCGCCGCATGACCTCGAGGACGTGCATCTCGATGGCGCCAAACCCGGCGTCGTCCACCAGCTGCCGTAGGGTCGTGGCCTCTCGCAACGTATACCGTGAGAGGCAACTCGTGGCAGCGTCGGCGCTGACCTGGCGGGCGAGCGCGTCCGCCAGGGCCGCGTAATACGCGGGGATCTCGCTGAAGACCGTGAACGCAAGGCGCCCACCGGGCACGAGCACGCGGCGGATTTCCCGGAGGGCGGCTCCCGAGTCCGGGACGAATTGCAACCCTTGTTGACACAAGACGACCTCGAAACGGCCATCAGCAAACGGTAACGCACACACATCGCCTTGGCGCCATTCGATCGGGACGCCCGTCATGGGCGTGTGTTCCCGGGCGACCTCCAGCATGCCGGCGTTGAGGTCCACGCCGACGACGTGCCCGAGGTCGCCATACCGTTGAACGGCCACGCGGGTGACAATCCCCGTCCCACACGCCGCATCCAAGATCCGGTCACCGGCCTGCAGTGACACGTGCGCAAACATCCGTTCGGCTAAGGGCCTGCCCAGGGTGTGGACCGTCTCGCGTTCGTACAGTTGAGGGGCGTTCCCTGCTAACTGATACCGGGTATCGGCCATGGCGTTCTCCACGCGCTCCACGATAGCGGCAGGCGATCGGCTCACTGTTCGGGCCACCTCGCCAGCATTCCACGATGAGAGCGCATAATATCATAGGCGCGATCCAGGTTCGCATTTCTGGATACGGTCGGCTGAGCCAGCCATAGCTGTCACGGCAACGTTGGCGAGGGTTGGCCCGGAGGCCTGGCTGTCCGGGAAAAACGAGATTCCTCATTAATCCGGACGCATAGTGTTTACTGTAAATACGATCATCCGGATGTAAATGACTGGGCAAAAGGGTCGTTTTCGCCGGACATTGGGGGCCGTTGCGACCAGGGCATGGCCTGGCGATGAGGCTAACTCCCCTCTAGGAAAGGACATTGGAGTGTCCGCGAATCTCCTCCACGGATTTGATCGTTTTATTCTGCAAAAGTGGTGAGATGGCGTCAGCATGGGCGCCACCCGCGCGTTCGTCAGACCCCTGGTCGATCGCGGCATGTCCGTCGCGGGGCGGCCGCCCTTGCCCTCAGCCGCGGGGCTCGCTCGGCAGCAGACCCATGCGGGCTGCCCGGCGGCCGATCTTCTGGCCGAGCACCACCCCGTCGCGGCACGCCGTCCGGAAGTGGACGCCGGCGTACACCCGCGAGTCGGCGTTCTCCTGCGCCGCCTGCGAGAAGCTCGTGAACGAGCGCGTGATGCCCACGAACGGCGCGCCACTGGTCATCGTGAACGCCACCTGGTCGGTGCCGAAGACCGCGGCCAGCACGGCGGCGGCCGCGCCGCCGAGGACGCTGTGCGTGGAGGGGTAATCCGGGACCGGCGGCGTATTGAGGAAGCTCTCCCAGGTCGGATCCGGCTCGGTGGCCGGATTCCCGTCGGTGTCGGCGAAGCGGATCGCCGTCACCGGCCGCCAGAAATCATAGAGGTAGCGCGTGTGCCAGCCGGCAATGAAGCCGTCGGCCATGGCCATGTTGAGCAGCGCGAGCAGCCGCGCCTGCGCCCATGGATCGAGCTTCTTCTCGGCCGCCACGCCGCGGGCGATGCGGTTCCAGCCCGCCGCCGAACCTTCGTACCAGAAGCGGGCGATCTCGGTCTGCTCGGTGGTCCGCGCCGCACTGGCCTTGCCCCCGAGGCGCTTGACCTCGTTGAAGTCCTGGGCGTAGGCCTCTCTCCCGAGGGGCGGTGGCCCGGCCGGGTGGAACTGCCCCGCCGCCAGCAGGGTGAAGGGCGTCACCTTGCCCCACCCGGGCAGCAGGGAGGCCGCATAGCCGGAGGCGAGCACAGGGTCGGCGATCGGGGGGTCGGCGGGCACCGGGTTGGGATGCGGGCGCCACTGGCTGGGCGCCCCTCCGGGCGTGTAGGGGGCGTCCCGGGTGGCGCCGTCGTCCTTCCGCAGGCCGACGATGGCCGCGGCCGCCGCCCGGCCGGCGGCGATGCCGCGCGTCTTGCCCTCGCCGTCCGGGATCTTGGCGAGCGCCGCGGTGTAGGCTGCGTCGGTGGTGGCGATCGCCGCCGCCTGCTGGGCCGCCGGGCCGAAGGCGGGGATCGCGAGCACCAGGGTGTCCCGCGCCGCGGTGGCGACGGCGGCCTCGATGGAGGCGTTGGCCTCGGCCGGGCCCTCGAACATGTAGCCGTCGTAGCGCCGCTCAATGGCATTGAGGGCGTCGTGGACCGCCACCTGCACCATGGTAAGCCCGCGCGTCACCGTGAGGTTATTATGGCCAGCCGCGAGCAGGGCGCTGAGCGCCGTGGCGTTCCAGTCCGCGACTGGATCCGCGGCGGCCGGCGGGGGAGAGGCCGTCATCAACAGACTCATGACGAGGAGGCCGGTCAGTACAACCGGCCGGCGGGTGAGACGGCGGTGGCGCAGGGCGCCATTGTTCATGTCAGGCATAGGCGTGCTCCTTTCGCATGGTTACGGATTCGGAGTCGGGTCGCGGGCCCACCGCAGGATGGGGACTTGCCTCTGAGTGATGCTGCATGGCCCCGCTCAGGTCCGCTTGGAGGCCCGGCGCATTGAGTCGTACGGACATCTCAACAGGCTCTTGCATACGCCATGGCCTGCCCCGGCGTCAAGCCCCAGGATTGCCCCGCATGGCGCTCGCGGACGGACCGCCCAGGTCGTGCGGGCGGGTCAACGCGCCATGCCATGACCCTCCCTCGTGGCCTCATCACCACACGCGACGATGGCCCGGGATGTGGTGGCGAGGTGTGGCTCCTGCACCTTTTGCAGAATAAAACGGTCAAATCCGTGGAGGAGATTCGCGGACACTCCAAGGACATCGTAGATTTGCAGCGAAGGTGGGTTCAGCGAGCTGTTTGCAGGCTGTTGGCGTTCAATGTGGGCTCATTGGCGGCGATTGTGGGCCCATGATGGCACTTGTTGGCGCCGAATGTGAGCCCAAAACACCCTTTGCTTGCAGGTCCGGGGGCCGCTGTTTGCAGGCTGTTACACCTAACCCTTCCATTGAGATGCGTCATAAGCCAGGGGTATACTCTAAGCCACGGTCCGGTGGGTTATGACGAAGCCTGTCTAACGTTCCTTGGACCTGCGAGGCGTAGTGACCTCAAACTGTATCTTTTCAACAGAAATAACAATGTCCCAGCCGCGTTCCTCCGCATAGGAAACAACGCCATTCTCATGGAGCCGTAGCCTTCTATTGACCTCGACGTCTGGGTATAGGGATACCTGCTGAAAATCAGCTATGTATGCTAACACTCGGACTGCAGGTTTAAGGCTTTCGGTTATAGCGGGATAGGATTGCCCAATATATCCTGCTACCGCTATAATTCCCACTGCGCCCATGAAGTGGCTAAGGCTTTTAAATCCAGATTTAAAGAGTTTAGATCTATTTATAAGAGGTTTACGAGGTTGTTGTTCGAAAAAATGGGAAAGGTTGCCTCCATTAGGGAATGGTTGATCGAAGTACTGGGCAATATCTTTAACTGAAAGACGAGTAACGCTTATGTAAAGTAGTCTAACATGAATGAAAAATGAAATAATTGTAATTAAAAACATGGATATCAGTAGTAAAGCAATCTCAACCAGCTCAATTAGCTTTTCAATCAGGAAAAGTAGAAAAAAATACAATAAAAATATTACGCCAATAATTGCGACTATTACTGATACAACTATTAGCCAAACAGGTATGTAGAATATCCAGGCACATACTGTTACAGTCATATCAAAGTCTTGCGGGGGAAGTCCCAAGGCGTCCGCGACAAGTAGCCGCGCGTAAATTACATCTGCCAATAATACTGAGCCATTCAGAAATGTGATGGCCAACTTTCCAACGGAGGAACGCCATGTTTTTTGGAACCAAGGCCAAATCCATAAGACAAAGCCAAGGCTCCAAGCGGCACATGCTAGCAGAATAGAGACGTTATAATAGGATATATTGTGGCTGATTACAGAGGTGATTAGTCCCAGGAGGCCCACCGCAAATGCCACAAGATATAGGCGTCCAGTAAGATCAAGAGACTGCCACTTAGGGAAGATTCGGTAGGAGAAAATTCGACTAAATATACGAAAAACTCGTTGCCCTATCGATGGTCGTGGTACTTCTTTGTAGACCGCGTCACAACATTGTTTACGTCCAGGGGGGACGAAGCCGACCGTGTTGGACCAACGTAATCTAGATGTATCCTGTTTTGGTTCTTTGTCACTGTAAAAATCTTTGCCGTTATTTTCGCCATGTTCCGTGTCTATAATCCACCGCTTGAGGGCAGGATAGCGGTCGTGCCACAAAAAATACATAATGAATGAGCCGAAGAAGATCAACGCCAATATTTTGTCAAGCTGCTCTTTTGGAACAAACAGACGAATAGGAAATGAGAGTAGCAAGAGGAATCCCATTATAAAAAGAAGTTTGTTGAAAGGTGAATGATTAGCGTAAAGCTCACGCAGCACAGCGATCTGCCGACGTACCGACCGTGACGCGTTGGAGAAGCACTCACGCAGCATTGATGTCTGCCGACGTACCCACATATTCATCGAGTGCTCCTTCCTTTCATGCTCCGGGATAGTCACACGACCTCTTCCTCAGCCGCCAGCCAGGCCAGGATGCGGTGTTGCAGCCATTGCTACTTCCGCCCGGCGATCGCCGAAGCCAGTAGATGGCCAATGGTGCCTTTCTGCCACTGCCCTTTGCCGCTGAGCGTTGGCACCCCTTCGTTATTTAAGCGATCGGCGATCTTCTGCAGGGAGAGGCCTTCAGCCTGCAGGGCCTGGAGATGTTGCAGCACCGCGGCCTTGGGATCCTGCCTCGCCGGCGGAGATGATGGTGGCAAGCTGGCCACTGGCCTAGAACGTTCCGGACGTTCTGAACGTTCCAAACGTTCCGCGAGACGTTCCACCACACGTTCCACCACGCGGTTGACCATGTGGTCGAGCTCATCCCTGAGAAATGCCTAGAAGTAGTCACTCTGCCGCGCCATCACCTGGGCGAGATACTGGCCCGCCATGGTCTCAAGGGCTTGCCGTGCAAGCGCTTCATCCGCAGGACTCATCGAACGTTCGGCATGTTCCGAACGTTCTGCACGTTCGAGACGTTCGGAACGTTCTATCATCTCGGCCGCATCAGGCACGCGCAGTCCCTCGCTCCGGCAGAACGTCTGCAAGGCCTCTACACTGATCAGCGTCGGCTTGCCAGGTCCTCCACCTGACGCCGCGGTCAGTCGGCCATTAGCAATGGCGCGATAGAGCCGGCCGGGTGAAACGCTGATCAGCCTGGAGGCTGCTCGGAGCTTCAATAATTCAGCCATGCCGCTGCGTTCTCCCCTTGATGCAACGTTCGGTACGTTCAGAGGCCTCGATAGACATCGCGCCGATGGCGTACCCGGCCGATGGTCACCACCTGCTGGGCATCATCAACGGTATAGAGGATTCGGTAATCACCCACCCGCACCCGCAGCCCCCCTTGAGTGCCCTGGACCCGCTCGGCTCCATGCGGGCGGGGATTTTCAGTTAACGCTTGAATGCGAGCCTCGACCCGTATGAGGATGTCCCGCGGCAACGCCCGCAAATCGCGCCGCGCTGCAGCCGTGTCTTCCAGGCGATAGGCCACTACAGGCCGAGCTCCCGGCGCACCTGCTCGTGAGGGATGCGCACAGGATCGGCCAGCGCCTCGTTGAGCGCCGCGGCATCGTCACGGTCCTCCTCGGTGCCTCCTTCGATGAAGGCCTCGAGGTCCTCAGGCTTCACCCGCCAGAATTTCCCCAGCTTGCGGGCTCTGATCCGGCCTTGCCGCATCCATTTGACCGCGGTGTACTCGCTCACCTGGAGGCGCTCGGCCACTTGTTCCGGGCTTAAGAGTGGTTCGTCAGCCATTACGCAATTTTCCTCCCGTGCTTGGGCTGGGTGCGTCGCACGATGCCCCAGACCACCATGGCCTGCCATGGTCCGCCAAGGGCTGTCGGGATGCCCGCCTGATTCAAGTGCTGGGCGATCGCCTCATAGCTGTAGCCGGCCGTCCGGAGCTGGTGTATGAGGGCGATCCCCTCGGGGTTGTCGTAGACGGTATGGCAATACCGTTTGCCCTGGGCCTTGAGGTGCTGCAGGGCATCGCTCGTGCGCTCGCCGATGACTTTCCGTTCCCATTGGCTGACGCTGGCGAGCAGGTTCATCATGAGCTCTCCTGTAGCGGTCGTGGCGTCGAGGGATTCCTGCAGGCTCACCAGGTCTACCCGCTTGCGCTTAAAGAGATCCATCAGCTTGCCGAGGTCGACCACGCTCCGGGTCAGGCGATCGAGCTTGTAGACCATCACGACGTCCACCTGCTCTGTCTCCACCAGGGCCAGTAGTCGCGCCATGCCGGGCCGCTTGAGGCTCTTGGCACTATGCCCTGCGTCACGAATGAGCTCCGTGAGCGTCCAATCCTTCACCACAGCATAAGCGTGGATCTTGTCCTCCTGTGCTCCCAGGCTCACGCCGTCCCGCGCTTGCTCTTCGATACTCACGCGGGTGTACCCCACGACGTTCATACGGTGCTCCCTTCCGACAAGTTGATACATGGCGATCTAAGGCGTTACCTTGCTCAGCATAGCAGGAATACGCCCCATGATCAAGTGCGTTGCATGGCAGTAGGGTGCGATTGATGGCTCTGAGGTGTAAGCCAGTACCCGGTGACTTATGGATTTATAAGCCACCGGTCCCTGGCTTAGGAACAGAGGGGGAGAACGGTGCGGTGCGGAAAGGGGAGGCGCCGCGTGCGTGGGGGTGAGGATGCTGCACAAAAAGCCGAACGGCGGGGAGCACGGGGATTTCGTGCAGGAGGCTCCGCGCGTGCGTGGGGGTGAGAGCTTAGCGGTCAAACCCTGATTTTCAGGGTTTGAATGCTTCCCGCGCGCGTGGGGGAGAGATATTCGCTCTCCCTCTAGGAGAGGGTAAGGGTGAGTCTGCTCCCCAGCCCTCGTCAGCACATCCTTTACGCCAGTGCGGAGGTCAGCCGGCTCGTTGAGCCGTCGGCATCGCCCCGCGATTGACACCCCCACACGACCCCGCTACACTTGTGCCATCCCCCCTCACATCGCTACTCCCCGGTCCCAGTCAATGCCCTAGAGGAGGGTCGCCGCATGGATGAGCTCCACGCACGCCTCGATGCGCTCGAACACCAGGTCCACACCCTGCACCAGCAGGCCCACGCCGTCGACCGGCGGCTCCGCTGGTGGCGCCGCCTGGCCTGTGGCCTCGGCGTGCTCGGCTTCATCGGCTGGACGCTCCAGGCGGTCACCGCGGGGGAGGGCAAATTCGGGGAGGGCAAAGTATTGTCCCTCCCCGACCGCTTCGCCGTCTTGGAGCGCAAGCTCGCTCCGCTCACCTTCGATGCCGCCACGAACGAGGTCGTCATCACCGGGGCCAACCTGCGTATTATCAATGGCCTGGGGCAGACGGACTGCGGGCCTCAGGACCATCCGATTCCGGATTGTCCGAACGGCCTGGGCAACCTGTTCGTGGGCTATAACGAACCGCGTGAAGGGGGAGAGAGTATCCGCAACGGCTCGCATAACGTGGTGGTGGGGAAGCAGCACCAGTTCTCCAGCGTCGGCGGGTTGGTGGTCGGTTTGCAAAACGAGATTCGCGGGGCGTTTGCCTCCATCAGCGGGGGCGTGCGCAACACGGCCGCCGGCGCGCATGCCTCCATCAGCGGGGGGAAGGACGTGCGCCAAGAGGCGAAGGAGGGCTGGGCGGCGGGGTCGATGGGTGCAGAGATCGCAGGCCGCTTTCGCTCTCCATAGCCACCCACGCGTGGGGGGCCGACGCCTAGGGTCCTGGGCGAATCCAGCAGTGGCGGCTCCTCGGGCTGGGTCTCCCGCGTGAGCCGGCTTCATGCCGTACTGGCGTAAAGCCATCTGAGCTGCTCTCGGCAACCGTAAGAGCGAAATTCTCGCAAGAATTTCGCTTATGCCGGGTGTTCAGCCAGCACTTGACAGAGTGGCGAGCCGCGTCTTTGTAACGCGGCCAGATAGGTTCGCTCGTGATA
>JBKPCR010000257.1:0-6722 GCA_046727435.1 bacterium
GTGGTCGGGATCAAACCGACGGTTGGGCTGACGAGCCGGGCGGGGGTCATCCCGATCGCGCACACGCAAGATACAGTAGGACCGATCTGCCGCACCGTCGCCGATGCGGCCGCGGTGTTGGGCCCCCTGACCGGTGTGGACCCACGAGATCCCGGCACCAGCGAGAGTGATGGCCATTTCCTGAAGGACTACACCCAGTTTTTGGATGCCAATGGTCTGCAGGGGGCACGGATCGGTATCGTCCGGCAGTATTTTGCTATTAACGAGCACGCTGATCGCATCGCGGAGCCCCTCCTCAACGTCATGAGAGAAAGAGGTGCGGTGCTTGTCGATCCGGCCAACTTCGCGAATTTTGAGGCGTTCCCAGGCGACCAGCGCACGGTGTTACAGTACGAGTTCAAAGCTGACCTCAATCGGTATCTCTCCAGCCGGCCTGATTTGCCCGTTCATACACTGGAAGAGTTAATCGCATATAATAGCGCCCATGCGGCGGAGGAGATGCCGTATTTTCAACAGGAGCTGTTGATTGCGGCACAGGCCCGAGGCCCGCTTACCGATCAAGTATACCTCGACGCCATCGCTCTGGATTTCAGGATCTCGCAACTGGAAGGCATCGACGAAGTCATGGATCGCCTGGAGTTGGATGGTCTCTTCGCCCCAACTCGCAGTCCTGCCTGGGTGATCGACGTCGTCAACGGCGGTCGTGGGTTCATTGAGAGCTCGACGCCAGCGGCCTTGGCAGGGTACCCGCTCATCACCGTCCCAGCCGGCTATGCCTTCGGCGAATTGCCCGTGGGTGTGACCTTCATGGGGCGTCGTTGGAGCGAGCCTACGCTCATCAAAATAGCCTTCGCATTCGAGCAAGCCACCAGGGTCCGCCGGCCACCGAAGTTTTTGCCGACGCTGAGGTTGGCCTGAAACTCTGTCGCCACAGCGTCTGCTGCCTGCCCTTGACGACCCGTCAGTCGCACCCATAGAATGGCGACTCCTGAACAACTGGATAAGCCAAGCCGCTTATGTCTCGTGGCAGCATCAGATCCGTCACCGCCAGCGCACTCGTCGCTATGCGTCGGTCAAGAACAGATTGCGAGAGAAGGAGGAAGGCGATGAAGCGGAGCACCGAACGGATTCTCACCACCTTCGTCGGGAGTTTGGCGCGCCCGGCAGACCTGCTCGAGATGATGAAGGCGAAAGAGAGCGGCCAGCTCTACGACCACGAGGCCTTTCCCGCACGGGTGCGGCGCGCGGTAGCCGAGGTGGTCCGCAAGCAGGCGGAGAGCGGTGTGGACATCGTGGCCGATGGAGAGCAGGGGAAGTCCGGCTTCGTCAACTATGTGAGCGAGCGACTCACCGGCTTCGAACCGAGAGCGACGAGACCCAGAGAGGGCCCATGGACAGGATCGCGAGAGGAGATCGCCTTCCCGGAGTACTACGCGTGGTACTCACAAAGGCGCGGGGGGAATGTTGCCGCACCGGTCAGTATGGTGTGCACCGGGCCCATTACCTACAAGGGACAGGGAGCATTGCAGACGGACATCGAGAACCTCAGGGCCGCCCTCCAAGGGGTGCACGTCGAGGAAGCCTTCATGCCCGCCAGTTCTCCCACGAATATCGAGAGCCAGCGCCTGAACGAATACTATCCCACACAGGAGGCATACTTCTACGCCATCGCCGATGCCATGCGCCAGGAGTACAAGACCATTGTGGATGCCGGGTTCCTGCTGCAGATCGATGACCCGCGACTGGTCACCTATTACGTGGCGAATCCAGCCTTAAGCATCGAGCAGTGCCGCCAGTGGGCTGAGTTACGCGTGGAAGTCCTCAACCATGCCCTCAGCGATATCCCACCGGAACACGTGCGCTTTCATACCTGTTACGGCATCAACATCGGTCCGCGCATCCACGAGATGCCCCTGAAGGACATCGTCGACATCATGCTGAAGATCCACGCTGGCGCCTATTCGTTCGAGGCAGCGAACCCCAGCCACGAGCATGAGTGGCGCGTGTGGGAGAACGTCAAGCTGCCCGAAGGCAAAGTGCTCATCCCAGGGGTTATCTCCCACACGACCAACCTCGTGGAGCACCCGGAGCTGGTGGCCGAGCGTCTGGTGAGGTACGCCAGGATAGTAGGGCGCGAGCAGGTTATCGCCGGGAGCGACTGTGGGTTCTCCTCACAGGCCACCACGGAGCCGGAAATCCATCCCACCGTGGTGTGGGCCAAGTTCCAGGCGATGGCCGAGGGTGCGCGCCTGGCGAGCCAACAGCTGTGGGGCAGGTAGATGAGGACGACTGACAGGCAGGACTAGGAGTGTACCACAGTGACGCGGCAGTGGGGGGAGCAACCCCCCTCTCTCTCCGGGAGAGGGCTGGGGTGAGGGGAATGCAGCCTGCCTCTATTGACCGCTGAAGGAGCTCTTGAAGATGTCACAAAAGTCTTTGCTAACCACTGTCGTTGGCAGCTACCCACAGCCGGAATGGTTGATCGACCGCGAGGGGCTCGCGAGCACCTCCGTTCCCAGAATCCGTGTGTCAGGTCTCTGGCGCATTCCTGCCGAACACCTCGAGGCGGCACAGGATGATGCCACGCTGGTCGCCATCAGAGATCTGGAGCGTGCGGGTGTAGACATCATCACCGACGGGGAAATCCGGCGCGAGAGTTACTCCAATCGTTTTGCTACGGCGCTAGAGGGTGTCGATATCGACCAGCCTGGGCAGATCAGCGGCAGTAGCGGGCGGTCGACACCCGTGCCACGTGTGGTGGGACCCATTCGACGCGTGCGTCCGGTCCAGGTCAGAGACGTGCAGTTTCTGCGGGAACATACCGACCGCCTCATCAAAGCCACAGTCCCTGGTCCCTTTACCATGGCACAGCAGGCCCAGAACGACTACTACCCGGACCGCGAGCGCTTGGCGATGGACTACGCCACCTGCGTGAACGAAGAGGTGAAAGCCTTGTTCGCAGCGGGAGCCGACGTGGTGCAGCTTGACGAACCCTGGTTGCGAACCAATCCCGAAGAGGCCAGGGCCTACGCAGTCACCGCCATCAATAAGGCGTTGGAGGGAGTCGATGGCACTACCGCCCTGCATCTCTGCTTCGGCTATGCCGCAATGGTGCAGGGGAAACCCAACCGGTACGCCTTCTTGACCGAGCTTGAGGACTCGGTTGTGCAACAGATCTCCATCGAGGCGGCGCAGCCGAATCTGGACCTCTCTGTTTTGAAAGAGTTTTCCTCCAAGACCATTATCCTCGGCGTCTTGAACTTGAGCGATATGCGCATCGACTCGCCGGAGAGCATTGCCGCGAAGCTCCGCGAGGCCCTGCGCTATGTGCCTGCGGAGCGGTTGATGATCGCCCCGGACTGCGGCATGAAGTACCTGCTGCGAGCGGTGGCATATCAGAAGCTGCGGGCCATGACGCTGGGTGCGGCCATCGTGCGGGAATCCCTAGGCTGACTGCACGAGACATCCAGGCATTGCTGGACTACTTCGACACCCAGTTGGCTCATAGCCGAAGCGCGGTCTGTCATCTGGAGAGCGATCACGCCGGACACGCTTAGTGTAATGCCGGCATCACGTCCCGCGTGAACCATTCCACAGATGCCACGGAAGCCTCGCGAGGGACGCCAGGAAATGAGAGACGACAGATGAGATGGGTAAGCCCGAGCTCTTGCCGAAAGCGCTCGATCTGCTCGATGCACTGCGCCGGGCTGCCCAAAATAAACCGATCCTCGGCGAGTCCCTGGATCGTCAGCGTTCCTGGCGGCCGTTTGACCACCGGGTGTGGCCATCGAAAATAGGTGGTCTCGAAGATCCGTAAAGTCGCATCACCGACCATCGCATATGCCTGTTCCAGATTGTCAGCCACAAAAACGTAGCGCATCAAAGCGATATCTGGGCTAAGTACGGCTCGTGCCGCCTCCTGCCATGCCTCCCTGAAGATGCGCACACACGCGGCGAGTTCATCCAACCGCGCTGATGGGCCACCAAGCCACGCATCTCCTAAGCGAGCGGCACGGCGAATGGCTGGTTCGACCCAGCCAGCAAACCACATGGGTGGCCGCGGCTGCTGCACGGGCCGAGGACCAAGGGTAACATCGGCGACCCGATAGTACCGACCCTCATGGGACACACGCTCTTCTGTCCACAACCGGCGTAAAAGGGCCGCGCCCTCTTCCAATCTCCTGCCGCGTTCTTTGATGGAGATCCCAAAGGCGGAGAATTCTTCGGGCGCATAGCCAGCTCCCAGACCTAGGATGAGGCGACCACCCGAGATCATATCCACCATGGCCCCTTCTTCAGCCACGGCGAGAGGGTGATACAGCGGGAGCAGGAGGACTCCAGTCCCCAGACGCAACCGCTGCGTCCGACTGGCGATGGCGGCCAAGCCGATGAGTGGAGTGGGGTAGAGCAGCGGGTGATTGTGGTGCTCGCCAATCCACACTGAGTCAAAACCCAGGGCCTCGGCGCGTTCGCAGTCTTGAATGGTGGCCTCGAAGTTGCTGCCTGATTGGAGCGGACTCAGCCCGATGTGCATCGCCTGCCTCCTCCTCAATTGCACTATGTTTGTGTCGCTTGCGCAGCATATCGAGGCCGCTGAAACGTGTCAAGGGAGGCCGAGAGCGGGATACAGTTTGTCTCATCCGCGTACGGGTTGGGAACATTCCCTCATTCTTATAGTCTTTCCAAAAGGTGTGGGAAACCCTGCAATCAGAAGGACCAGCGGACTTTTCGATGCAGCTCTAGGGCATACTCTGAGGCTGTGGGCACACCCCGAGACGTGTTTCCAGCGTGGGGGCAGCGCGGTCACACCTGTGCGATGGAAGTGTGTCGATGGTCCATGGCCAGTTCTCAGATTGACAACCACGGGGATCGATCTCCAAATCCAGCCACGCTGACTCGCTAGGGACGTAAGGCTACATGTTTAGAAGGCTTTCCTGCACTAGATGCTGGTCGTGTTAGACTGCAAAAACCGCAGTCTATCAGCAAGGAGTTGCACAGTGCTAGGCCGCAGACAGTCGCAGCCTATCAGACCTCGGGCATTTAGCTGTAAATCCCTGTGACCATCGCGGTTTGTGGTCTATTCCATGAGGGATGGCGTCGTGATAGGCTGCAAAACTTCGCAGCCTATCATCAGTTCACGGTTCATGTGTTAGGCTGCAAAGACTGCGGCGTTTGTTGTTTTTATTCGGAAGCCTAATCCACGTTCGGCCATGACGATCAGCGATACAGGTTTTGTGCAATATGGAGAGATCACGATGGCGACACCCGAGTACGGCGCTCCCGGGCTTATGACCATTGATGACTATGTGCAGCTCCCAGCCATTCCCGCGGATCACCGGCTGTGTTATGGCCCAGATCCTGCCCAGTTCGGCGACCTGTATCTCCCGCCGCAGCCAGGTCCCCACCCTATGGTGCTGCTCTTGCACGGAGGATGTTGGCGGGTACAATACGACCTGACGCTCCCCGGACTGATGAGCGCAGCCTTCAAAGAGATTGGGCTGGCCGTGTGGAATGTGGAATATCGTCGGCTCGGGAATGGAGGTGGCTGGCCCACGACCTTTCGGGATGTGGCCATGGGGACCGACTTTCTCCGTGGGATCGCTCCCCAATTCTCCCTGGATCTCTCCCGCGTCGTGGCTGTTGGGCATTCGGCAGGAGGGCATTTAGCGCTGTGGCTCGCGGGTCGTCACCATGTGCCGGACGCCAGTCCGCTCTGGGTGGCAGATGCCCTACGCGTCCATGGAGTCGTCTCCTTAGCAGGCATTCCCGACCTTGTCGCAGGCGTGCGGTGGAACATTTGTCGTGGCGCGTGTCAGGAGTTAGTCGGCGGCCTCCCCGAGGCCGTACCGCAGCGGTATCAGCAGGCCTCGCCACACGCGCTGCTGCCGTTGGGGGTGCCACAATGGCACCTGGTGGGCAGCGGCGATGAGCGCGTGCCCGCGGAGTACATCAAACAATATATTAGGGTAGCCGAACAACACGATGAGGTGCACTTGGATATTCTGCCAGACGCAGGGCATTTTGAGTTGATTGTCCCTACCACTGCCGTGTGGGCGGCTGTGCGACACGCCGTCCTGGCGCTCGTGGAGCGGGCGTAGTCGACCCAACAGGGAGCAGCAAGCACGTGCCAGTCCCTGCCGCATGGTGAGGGTGGGATAGTGCAGCAGGCATAGTGTCCGTGCCAGTGCACTGCGCCGAACACCCGTTGCAGGTGCGATCCGTTTCCCTGAAACCACCATCTCACGACGGTGAGGGCTAGGGAGCTCAGAGCGATTGATCTGTGATCACTTCATCGCTGTGCAGGTGTCATGCCTGCCGCCCAGGTGTCGGGCTGACCGCATCGCCGCTGGGGTCGCGACTGCCCAGCACTCCCCCAAGCGCGGCGAAAGGGCGGTCACGTGGCATCCGACCGGGCATCCCGCCGAGCCGAGCGGCATCGGGAGAAGCCGTGGTTGACCCCACGCGGGAATCGTCGTTCGGGTGGAGTCGCCGACGCGGAGTATGGGCGACGGCCCACAGGCCAGGAGAAGGGCGGAGCGGGTCGGCAGCCGCCGCCTCGACACGCCCGCGCCACCCGGCGGAGCGGGGGGTCCGACGGTCAGCGGCCAACGGCGAGGAGGCACGGCGTCACCCGGTGTCGGGCTCACGGGCGCACGGCGGGCGGGTCAGGACGGCTCGGCCGCCCAGCCAGGGGCGTGGCGGCCGAAACCCGGCGGAACGGA
>JBKPCR010000258.1:0-6384 GCA_046727435.1 bacterium
AATTGCGACTATCCCACCAGGGTCGTCAGTTCCACCAGCCCTTGCGGCCCAAACTGCTTGAGGGCAACGTCAAAGGTGTCCTGGTTGACCCGGTTGGTCTGGAAAAACTCCATGCCCAGCTTGATGACCACAGCTTCCTCAACCGACATCGCTGGCAGCGGCTGGCGGTCTCGCAGCGCGTTCAGCAGGGTATCGCTCAGACCTGCCTGGCGGCCGAGTGCGACATGGGCGTTCCAGATATAAGGGCAGTCTTTAGCGCGAGCCGTGGTCAACATCGCCAACTCGCGCACCGTCTGGGGCAGGCTGGACTCGTTGCGCACATAATTACACAAGGAAATGGCCCGGCGGGACATCTCCGGGCTATACTTCAGCACCGACATCGGTCCTGTGCCAACGCCACCCGGACCGGAGCTGACTTCGTCAAAAAAGAGCGCAGGTCCTCGCATACGCGTTTACGTGTCACCGGAGGTATTCGGGCCATCCCGTTCTCCTCAAACCATCTGCCCGGAGGGGCCTCCAGGTGGGTTGTCCACCAGCGTCATGACATCATACTCCCGGCAAAGACCCCGGATGATAAATGTCGTGAGCCACTTCTTCCCGCTGCCGCACCACGGGCACATGTTCCTTCCGCCGCGCCCGCACCGCGTTAATTGCTTAGTCAAGAAGCATGGTGAGCACCTGTTTGTGCAGGAACACCAAGGCATTCATGGCCTGATTCTGGATCGATGGCGACGCAGTCTCTGCCATGGCCAGATGGGTCAGGAATGCTCCAATCTTTCTTGCGCCATCCTTGAGATCCTCCCGGTGGATGATTGTGTGATAGTTCGCATGAGGATATTGGGTCGCAGGAGCCCAAGCCTCCAGTTCCTCTGTCAGTCCATCTGGGTACACTGTCTAAACGGAGGCTTTAGCGGTTGTGTATATCCTCCCGAAGTTCACGTCGCACATCACTCCCACCAAGTCCTGCAAGCATCGGAAGAGACTTGCATCGACAGCATAATTTTGCCATACTGAGCATACTTCGCACCTGCAACGTGAGGGGGAAGCTATGACTGTAACCGTTCCGGCGGAGCGCATATACACCCTGCTCAAGGAGGCTGGCTATCGCTTGACCAAGCCGCGACGGGCGGTGGCGCAGGTGTTGTTAGCCGGACAGACACCACTCAGTATCGAAGAGATCCACAGTCGCCTTGGCGACCGTTCAATCAACCGGGTGTCGGTCTACCGCACGGTCCAGCTTTTCTGCGACTTAGGCATCGTTCGTCGCCTGCAATTTCATGAGGGATTTGCCCGCTACGAGCTGGCGGATTCCTTTGGCAGCCATCATCATCACTTCGTCTGCAACCTTTGCGGCAGAGTGGAAGATATCGATGCCTGCCCCCTCGCCACTACCGAACAGGCTATTATCCGCCGTACGCACTCGCGCATCACCTCGCATACCCTGGAGTTCTACGGTGTGTGTGGCGTCTGTGCTGAGGGCGTCCCCCTCGCGCCGTCTTCATGATCAGTCACATTTATGGTACGCCATGCTACATTTGCGCACCATCACGTCATGATAACCACGGGCAGGAGGCAGGAGGAGCGGCGGGTTGGTGATGAGCAGATGAAGCACGAGGACGCTTGCCGATAGGAGCAGACAGGCTGCGGCAGCCTGATCTGCCTTAGCAGCCCACGCCGCAGCCCGCCTCTACGATCTCACCCCCTCGGGTTGCGCCCGCTCTGGCACGACAGCCTGCAAGGCTTCTCGCAGGGTGTCGACTATCCGATCTACTTCTTCGTCTCGAATCACCAGCGCCGGACACAGCATAATAATGTCACCGCGAATGCGCGTATAGAGCCCGCGTTTGATGCACTCGTCCTGCACGCGCGGGCCGATCTTCAGGGCCGGGTCCGTCGGCGCTTTGGTGGAGCGGTCGCCGACGAGCTCGACGGCCGCCATCAGGCCCAGCCCACGCACATCGCCCACGGCGGCAAATTCTTCGAGCGTCTTGAGCCCCCTTAAGAGACGCGTCCCCATCTCCCCAGCGTGTTTGACCAGACCCTCCTTCTCCATGATCTCGATGTTCTTCAACCCGACGGCACAGCAGGTTGGATGGCCGGAATAGGTATAGGCGTGCATCCAGCGATCCTCGTACTTGGCCGACAGCACGGCCTGGCGAATGGTATCCGAGATCATGATGCCGCCCAACGGCAGGTAACCGCTCGTGACTCCTTTGGCGAACGACATAATATCCGGCTCAACGCCCCAACGGTCGAGGGCGAACCAGCTTCCGGTGCGGCCAAAGCCGGTGATCACCTCGTCGGCGATGAATAAGACCTCATATTTGTCGCAGACGCGGCGGATGTTGGGGAAATAGTCATCGGGGGGTACAAGCACACCACCGGCGCCCTGCACGGGCTCAGCGATGAAGGCGGCCACGGTGTCCTGGCCTTCTTCAAGGATTTTTTCCTCTAATTGACGGGCTGCTGCCTGACCAATGGTCTCACCCGGCTTGACACCTTCAAACCGATAGGGATACGGCGCCTGCACATGTACGAAATTGGGTACCCGTGGCTCGAACATCTTCCAGTAGGGAGCCATCCCAGTGGCGCTCATGGCCGCCAGCGTCACTCCATGGTAGCCATGCTGGCGCGAGATGACCTTGACCTTGTCCGGTTTGCCATTGGCCTTCCAATAGAAGCGTGCGGTCTTGAAGGCACTCTCGTTGGATTCCGCTCCACCACTGGTGAAATAGACGGTGTTGAGGCTGGGGTATGCCAGCGACGCCAGTTTCGAGGCCAGCTTCGTGGCTGGGATATTGGTTGCACCAGCATAGGACGAGCAATACGCCAGCTCGGCCATCTGCGTCGCAGCCACTTCAGCCAACTCTCTGCGACCGTGGCCAACATTGACGTTCCACAAGCAGGCCAGGCCATCGATATATTGCCGCCCCTCGGCATCCCATAGGTAGATCCCCTCCCCTTTCACCCAGACCTTGGGAGACTGGTGATCGGCGGGATGATGTAACGGATGGAAGAGATGTTCCTGATCCTCCTTGACCAGATCCACGGTGCTGACTTGAGCCATCTCGAGTCCTCCTCAGCTATGATGACCGTTCGAACAACTGCATGAACTGCTCCAGCGAGGCTGGCGGCACTCTGGCGACGGCGAGATTTTCCTCCACGTGCCGGACTTGCTTCATGCCGATCAGGGCCGACCCGACCCCAGGAGAGGAGCGGACGAATTGGATGGCGCGCTGGGCATCGGTGTCAAGTTGAAAAACCTGCGCCAGGACATCGGGCAACCCGCCGGTCAGACGGCTTTGCAGGATCGAAGCGCTGCACATCACATAGATCCCAAACATCGGTGCGGCTTCGAGTGGCGACAGCGTCTGCCCATCGACCTGTTGGTTTTGTTGGGTCAAAGCCTCAGGCATTGCCAGATTGTGAGGCAGCTGAATTGCCCGAAAATGGTGTCCCTCACCCCCAACGTCCCGCGCGGCCGCGACGAGTTCTCTCAATGCCAGATAATCGGTGGCGTCCGGTGGTCGACGATATCCCTCCCAGGTCGCCGTGCCAGACCAACGCAGCCTGCCGGCAGCGATGTTCGCCTCCAATGCCTGAAAGGCGGTACGCATGCGCTGCAGGAACTCCGGGCGCGGGACTTCTTCGAGCTGGGTTTCGGGGTTATGCACGTAGTAGATATCCACGCACTCCAGGCCAAGATTGTGGAGGCTCGTGTCCAGTTGATGTTGGAGATACGCTGGCGTCATACAATGACACCCAGCGACGATGTCGGCTAGCTTGATGATTCCCGGTTGAATAAACGTCTTCTCGACGTAGCCGAAAAATTCTTGCTGCGACCGCGGCGGACTCCCGTCAAACGGGATGAAGCCTCCCTTAGTGGCAAGGACCAGTTCATCGCGTTGTACCCGTCCTTGCTCGAAGAGCATGGCTAACGCCTGCCCAATCGTGCGCTCGCTTTGTTGAAAGCGATAGTTGACGGCGGTATCGATAAGATTGCAGCCCAGCTCGACAGCTCGCATGATAGCGTCGCGATACTGGGCATCCGTGCTCACATCATGCTCACCAAGATAGGTTCCAAGGCCAATGGAGGAGATCTTCAGCCCCTGAAATTCGCGGAAATGCTCTTGTGCGACAGTTCCCTGCAGACGCGCCGCGTAGCGGGCTGTGCCTTCAGGGGTCGCATACCCTGGAAACGCCATGAACATCTCCTCTTCACAGAGTGGCACGACTGGCATGTGATGCTGGCTGCACGAGTCGACGCCCTGCGCACAACGGCGTGGTCGCCATCGCGGTTCTTTGGCAAACCCGCGTCTTGCGCAGCCAATCATAGCGCCGACATAATACCGTTCATGCAGCTCTAATCTAGCATACAATGTGTAACGGGGAAAGGCACGGACGGCGTACATCCTCATAGATCAGCGACGGCCAGGAGCACGGCACATCCGAACAGCTCCACCCTACGTCGAGCTTAGGCACACTGTATCTCGCCACTCACATCGAAGGCCTCGAATTTATGGGGAGAAAGGCCCATGTGAATCTTGTCACCCCGCCTCTAGGCTTCTTCAAGCTCGACGCGCAAGTCGATCTCACGCAGGACCTTGGCGACCTGTTCACACTGTGGCCGGTCGCCGACATAGGCCACCGCCTGCCCATTGCTATGCGCTGCATAGGTAATTTGAAAGGCCTCGCCTGGGCTGCATGCTGTCGCCTTTTGTACCTGGGCGATAACTTCGTCGAAGGCGTGATAATCATCATTGAAGAGGATCACCATCCATGGCTGACCAAGATCCGTTCCGATGTCCTCTTCAGGGCGAATTTGCGTCTGTGTCGGCACGAAAGCACCTCCTCTGTCCGCTCATGACCAGGGTATGGTAGCCGGGGTGCCGAGGAAAGTCAATTGAGCGACGCCCGTCCTCCACCCCATCAATTCAGCGCCGCTGACGGGGAACTTCAGCTGCATTCGCTTGTCCATAATCGGCCAGCGATCATCGCACTCAGGGAACCCCTCATCTGCCTGATCTAGGCTGTCGATCCGGGTGCGAAATGAAGTGAAATATGCCCATGTCGGGGCGTTTAGATGTATCCTTGGTGAATAGTTGTATATAGGCAATACGCTCGCTTGCGTCACGGTAGGAGAATTTGATGCGACTCCAGGACCTCAAACATCTCGATGCCGCTATAGAAGCCTTTACTGCATGTGTCGATGTTGACATGCTGCTCGGCACGCTCTTCGACCACACACGAGATCTGCTCCACATGGAGGCCGCGTTCGTTTGGCTGACTGTAGAGGGAGAGCAGTCACGTCTACACCTTACAGAGGGTGTCCCAGCATCGGTGGCTGCTCGTCTTCAACGTCTGAAGATTTCTGCGAGTGCGAGACGCACGATCGCAAGACGCCTCCACAAACTGGGTTATCGCGCCGTTCTGGCTGCTCCTCTTCGGGTACAAGGAAAGATGGTGGGTATGGTGGCGGCCGGTTCACAACGCTCCCGACGCTCGAGCCGCATCGAGGCCGCAATTTTTCACCTATTGGTTCGATATGCCGTGAGCACTCTCCAACGGTGGCAATTCCCTCCTACGCATGAGGGTGAAGAGTCTCGACGGCCCATGACAACTCACGGCCACCTGGATGTCCAGCACGAGCGGACGCACCTCCTGAATATCTTCGTCTCTGGGATTACTCACGATCTCAATAATGCGATGGCAGCGATCAGCGGTCGGGTGGAGTTGCTCTTGCACAGGCTCCATGATCAGGCCACATTGCAACACCTTGTGGCGGCCCATCACGCCATTATTGATGCCAGTCAGCTGATTCGTCACATTCGCGGCTTCATGAGTGATGACCATGAGGGCGGCGTGGTGATGGTCGATATCAACCAACTCGTCAGGGATAGCTTGCAGATCGCCCGGTCGACGTGGTTTCAGGGATTCCGTCAGCGGCGTGTTCCCGTCGACCTGGGGACGGATCTTCAGCCGGTGCCTGCAGTCCCTGGCAGAGCCTCGGACTTGCGCATCGCCCTCCTCTGCCTGCTTCGACACGCCATGGACACGCTTCGTCCTGGCAGCGGGCTGATGGTACGCACGTCGTCTATGGGCCATGCTAAAGGACAGGTTGTTGTTGTCAGCCTTTCCGATGACCCTGGCCAACCCTCTACTGCAGAGCACGAGGACGGGATCGGGATACTGTTGAGGCAAGCTCACACACCTGAGAGCCAGCTGGCTTTAAAGTTTGTTCAAACGATCGTCCGCAATCTTGAAGGGCAGATCATGGTCGACTGTAGCACCGATGGGGGTACGGCCACGACCCTGAGCTTCTCCGTGAGCAGGATGGTAGCTGGCGAGCGTTAGTTCGGACCATGGCCAAGATTTTACATGCGA
>JBKPCR010000259.1:0-4201 GCA_046727435.1 bacterium
GCCGAAGGGGATTCGCGTCACTGCAATGGCCACGATGACCGCACGCATGCCCGTCCCGATGGCCATTGAGATCGCCATGGCGAGGATCAGGTCCGGGAATGCCTGCAGGATCTCCATAATGCGCTGGCTTGTGATATCGAATTTACCGCCCAAATATCCACTTGCCAACCCCCACAGCGAGCCAACCGTTGTGCCGAGTAAAACAGCACCAAAGGACACCACGAGGGAGGAGCGGGCGCCGTAGATGACTCGGCTCATGGCATCTCGGCCGATCTGGTCGGTGCCAAAATAATTATGGGTGTCAGGCGACTTCGCCATACGTCGGAAATCGGCTTTCAGCGGGTCGTATGGGGCAATGAGCGGGGCCGTGAGGGCGAGAAAGACGATGAGCAGTCCCACGATCCCACCCCCCATAGCGGTCGGGTTATGTCTCACAAGAGTCCCAAGAGTCCCCATGGCCGAACGTCGGCGCCGGACTTCAGTAACGTTCGCCGCAGAAGATACTACGCTCTGGAGATTTCCTTGCTGCTTCACACGACTCTCTCACCGTGCCAGAACTCGTCCGCCTCTTGCCGGAAATACGCTCCCTGGCATGGCTGGGTTGGAGGACTGTCGACAGGAATCACCCGCCTTCACTGATATCGAATGCGTGGATCAAGCCAGGCATAGCTCAAATCCACGATGACATTGATGAGGATGAAGATGACACCGTAGAGAAAGACCAGATTCTGCACAACGATGATGTCGCGTTCGATTACTGCTGTGACGAGAGTCCGGCCCAATCCTGGCACGCCGAAGGCCTGTTCGATTGCCACAGAACCCCCCAACACGAAGCCCATCAGAATGCCTGACAGCGTAATGACGGGGAGGAGCGCATTAGGCAGGGCATGACGTATCACTACCAGCCACTCGATCACCCCTTTAGCGCGAGCCGTCCTGACATAATCCTCGCGGATCACTTCGAGGAGGCACGAACGCGACATCCTGGCAATGTATGCTCCTTGCCCCAGGCCCAACACAATAGCCGGGCCGATCACCAACTGAAAATTCATCCAGGGATCTTGCCACACATGGACTACTAGTAGGGGAGCCTTGTAATTAAACCAAAACAACAGCGCCAGTACGATGAGCATGGCGAGCCAGAACCCAGGGATCGCCAGAAATAAAATGGATACGGAGCGGGCCACATGATCGCTAACGCTATTGGGGCGAAAAGCGCTGATGATGCCTACGGGGAGACCGACCATCCATGAGATCACTACTGACATCATGCCAATCTGGGCACTCAAGGGGCCACGATGCATAATGATTTCGCCGACGCTCTCGCCACGAAAGAACGACTTGCCGAGGCTACCGCTGGCGATGGCCTTCATCCAGCCCACATACTGCACCAGCAGTGGATCACTCAGGCCAAGGTCTTCCATGATCCGAGCCCGGTCGGCGGCAGACAGCTTCATGAAGCCTTCCATGCCAAACATCGCGACCAGAGGATCCCCAGGCAGGATGCGCATGACCATAAAGATGATCACCGACACCCCGAACAGGGTGAGTAATCCGTAGAAAATCCGTCTTAGCAAATACTTCTGCACCGCAAGGTTCCACCTAGAAGTCGTCAGCTTAGTTTTACGTCCAACCAAGCAGGGCCCCAACGACTCACCACGTAACTCCCGAAGTGACAAGCATGATTGCGCCTCTCCATGGGAGGCTATAGATCAGGCATCCGAACACTCATCGTGACCCAAAGATGCTACCTCGGGATGGCACTGCTAGGATACTGGTTATTCCCCTCTCGGGCAGCCCGACTGGACATGAATGGGAGTTTTGTGATACTAAAACCGGCGGCAGAATTCTGTCAAGCGAAAAGGGTAGGCTATATCCTAAGATACCACCGGCCACTGAGCGACCCTGGCTCACCCATGCCGCGCTGACGATGCTTCAGCGGGCGGCGACAGAGCCTATGGTTTGTGAGCCCTATACCCTGACGCCCCTCAGAGAGATCCTATCGTAGAGGAGATCGCTTATGACATTATTCGTCAAAACGTTATCAGGGCTGAGTTTGGTCGCTCTGACTGTGGTTCTGGTCAGCGCTCAGGAAAAAGTAAATTTCTCCGGCACTTGGGTCCTGGATAAGTCGCAGAGTGATGTGTCACAACTCATGGTTCTTGGTGATGACCCGGAGAAGGCACGGAACGCCAGTATGACGATGGTGGTCGAACAGCAGGGGTCGAACCTTAGGGTGAATAGAAGGCTGAAAACCCAAGGAGAGGAAAGAAAAGAGATCCATACGTATAAGATTGGTGGTGGCGAGACAACCAACACCGGCTCTCGTGGCGAGACCGTCGTCGGTAGGGCCTTCTGGGAAGGGGACAAGTTAGTAATCGTGTCAACCCGCACCTGGAGGGTGTTGTTGAAAGACGTCTCGGCTGAAAGCCGAGGCGTGTGGAGTCTCTCCCCAGACGGCAAAAACTTGACGATCGCCACGCAGGTCAATAGCCCCCGTGGGGAGCAACGGGGCAAGGTGGTATTCGACAAGCAGTAGAACTGGCTGCAGAACCCTGGGTTCGAGCTTTGGAAGGCGAGGGGCGTGGCGAGCACTACTTAAAACCCCTTCTGCCTCTGGCTTCAGGCAATTGCCCCACAAGCTCGTAGCCCCTTGGCTTTAGTGCATACCCGTGGTCGGCCGTCAGCACAAATCAATTTCTCGTGAACTTTCAGGAACATCGGTATACGTGTAGGGATACAAACTCGTGTTGTGGGCCTCACAATCCCTATGGTATAGTGTGCGCTATTGCCAAGCAAACTTTTACAAAGGGTTAACGTGCAAGAGGGATGATCGCATTCGGCCTGATCAACAATAGGGCTTGGCGCCGCGCCTGATGACGAATATGAACATGCCAATTGATACGCCCCGCACTATGGAGCGATGCCACGATGGGGGCTCGACACCGCACGCGTAACTGCAGCATTCCGCAGCATCTGACATCTGCCTGGGAGAAGTGGCATGAAATTGAAGTGCAGCCGCCAACTTTGGAGCCCCATCGCCTTTATGCTCCTGCTGGGCTCCTCATGGGGCGTTGGCGAAGCATGGGCGAGAAGCGATATGCATTTCTGGCATGCTATGACTGGGCAGTTAAACGACGCGGTCGATGCTCTCGCCAAGAAGTTCAATGAACGACAGAATGATTACGAGGTGAAGCCGCTGTACAAGGGCACCTATCCGGAAACACTGACGGCTGCCATGGCTGCCTATCACTCCAAGACACCTCCGCATATTGTGCAAGTCTTCGATGTTGGCACGCAAACCATGCTGCTCTCAGGAGCGACCATGCCTGTCTTTCAACTGATGAGAGAGCAGGGGATGGTCATCGACTGGAGCGATTTTATTCAGCCGGTGCTGTCGTATTATTCCAAGAATGGCCGGCTGTACTCGATGCCCTTCAACTCGTCAACCCCAATTTTGTATTATAACAAAGATGCCTTCCAGAAGGCTGGGCTCAGCCCCGATAGACCGCCTATCACTTGGAAGGAGGTGGGAGAGTTCTCTAGGCGCATCATCAGCGCCGGTGCCGCCCCATGCGGTTTCAGCACAGGATGGCCGTCGTGGATCCTGTTTGAGAATATGGCCGCCTGGCATGACCTCCCCTTCGCTACCAACCAGAACGGCTTCGGCGGCGTCGAGCCCCAACTATTGGTTAACGGTGAGTTTCAGAGCAAGCTGATTGGTCGATTGGTCAGCTGGCAAGCGGAGAACATATACCGCTACGGTGGACGTATGGGCGATCCGGACCCAAAATTCATGCGTGGTGAATGTGCGATGTACCTGCAGTCGTCAGCATTGATTGGCGGGTTCGCTCGCTCGGTACGGTTTAAATGGGGTACCGGGCAGTTACCCCATTGGGGTCTCCCCTATAAGAAGGGCACCTCGATCCCTGGCGGTGCAACCCTGTGGGTCATGCAAGGGCTGCCACCGACTGATTATCGGGGCATTGCGCAGTTCTTTAAATTCCTCGCTGAGCCCGATCAGCAAGCCATCTGGCACCAGACAACCGGTTATGTAACAATCACCAATGCTTCCTTAAAATATCTGGGGCAAACCAATCACTTCTTGAGAAACCCCGACCAGTGGACCGCCTTCGCCCAGCTCACCAGTGGGAACAACACCCCGAATACCCAGGGCATCCGTTTAGGCAATTTCGTGGCG
>JBKPCR010000260.1:0-7351 GCA_046727435.1 bacterium
TGCCGTTGCCTTTCGCGGCATAGCGAATGAGATCTTCGCGGCTGATGGCCAGATTAACCGCCTGACGCAGTCGGACATCCTGCCATGGACTCCCCGTCTTACGCATGTTGAAGAGGCCGAGCGCCGTGACAAAGGCTCCCCGCGTCTTCACCACCTTGGCAAAAGGGCTCTGGGCCACCCGGAGCGTCTCCAGCGGGCTCAGCCCCGTGACCAGGTCCACCCGCCCTTCGCCGCTCTTGACCAGTTCCACTGCCTCTTTCTGCTCCAGGGTGTTGTCAAAGATAATCCGTTGCAGGCGCGGCAACCGGGTGGTGTCCCAATAGTGCGGATAGGCTTCCAGGACGAGCCGGTCGGACCGTTGATTCGGCGTGGAGACCCCTTCCACCAGCTTATACGGGCCCGTGCCCCACGGGCCAGCACCTTCGATGATTCACCAACTCTTCTCGCCCCAGCCAAAGTCACGATAGAACTGCCGGTTAGCTATATGGACAGCACTGAGCTTGACCATGGCCATGCCGTCTGGTTCTGAAAAGACAAAGCGGACCGTGTACGGATCGAGGATCTCCAGGCGCGACCCGGGCTTGAAGTTCATGTGCTCGCCAGCTCTGAATGGTTGCCGTAGCCGGGTATTCTCCTCCCAGTTGAGCTTGACGATGTCGGCGTCAAAGACCTCCCCGTTATGAAATTTCACCCCCTGGCGGAGGGTACATTCCAGGGTGCGCTCATCGAGCCAGCGCCAACTCGTGGCTAGTCGCGGCACCAGCACGCCATCCTTATCGAACTCGAAGAGGTGCTCGAAGACGTTATACACAATCGAGATCCAGTTCAGGGGGTGCTTATCGACAATCCGCACCTCTCCACGCAGTGCCGGGACTTGTTCCCCCATGCCATGGCTGCCCCACCCGAAGGTAACGAGCACGAGGACGATAGTCGCGAAGGCGAGCTTTCTCATGAGACTCCCTCCTTGATCGCAGCATATGCTCATTATGGTCTATGGCCAACGTGATGTAGAACCACCACCTATCACTGTCCAATATATCCCGCCGAAGGTGGAAAATATTGATCTGTTATGATGATTATATAGGTTTCTCGATTCACATAAGTCCGCCAAGCCTCCCGAGTAGATCGAGGGCGATGGCGTTCTGCTGATCTGCAAGACATCGGAGCAGTCTCCGGAATGCGGCGAACGCCGCAGTGTCTCGGCGTAGACGTGATTCGTCTTGTCGCCAGACCATGTCGAGCAGGGACGCCACAGGCTCGGCTGCTGATTCCCGATTGATGACGTGATTGATCCCATCGCCGATGAGCACGCCATCCAACCACACGATCCCTAGGCAGGCGGACGGGCTCTGCAGCAGCCAGCTTCAGCCAGCGTGCGAATGTCGCCAGGTGGCGTCCGTGAGCACCCTCGCGTTTTGTCCACTGCTCGAAGAGCTGCAGGCTCCGCTCGGCCCGTTCGCGGTGACGTTCCTCCCAATAGTGCCGTGTGAAGCCGTCGATGCCTAGGAGGGCTTGCCAGACCTCCTCGTTGTAAGGCCACCTTTGCCTTGCCTGTTCCTCAGTCGTCTCGGCAAGCACGTATTCGACTATCGCGTGCCGAATTGAAGCAAAGCCTGGCGGAGGTGGATTCTGGGTGAGTCCAGGGCAGTGGAGAGCTCGGAGAAAGTCCTCCGGCCAGTCGTGCGCCTCGGTAGGAAGATCGAGGATCGGCCGCCACAGTTCCTCCGGCCGCTCTTCCGGCTTCATATACTGCACGGCGGCCGCGACATCGTCCAGTACCCACCCCTCGTCTTCGTACGGGTGGTTGTGGTTGCCAGTGCCTTTGGACTCCGTTGCTCTGACCAGAACGACTCGTAGCGCCTCCTTCCAGAACACTAACCACTCGCACCGCTCATCGGCGTTGAGAGCTCGGTCAGGTGTCGGCAACCATGCGTGCGCTGCTCTCACGAGCTCAGGATCCAGATAGTAAGTGCGGTGCCAGCGCTTGCGCAGTTCATCGATCACCCTGAACCGAGTGGGGTCGTCCATGTCGTGCCACGCACCGCACGTCGAGGGTATGCGGCCCTCGACAAAGGCTGCAACCCGCTCCCCAGCCCACTCTTCGACGTTCTGGCCGAATCGCCAAACCTCCTCCTCGCTCAATGCCTCGACAACTCCTTGAGCCTGCTGGACGAAAGCGACCCGGTTGCGGACATTCGCCCACTCGAAGAGGAGGCGCCGTAGACGCCCGAAGCCGACACCGAGGACGGCACGCTGCTCCGCACACCGTTCGAACAATATCCGCGCGGTGACGTAGTGTGGCGCGAATACCAGCCGCGCCACGAGATCGCGAATCTCAGTGTTATCAGGGTCCCGTGCCCATAGGACCGGTAGGGCCTCAGCAGCGAAGCAGTCCCAAGTCCACGACGCTGCGCTCTCCGGGACATCGAACTCGGCGCGAGGCGGTGGGTTCAGCACTACAGACCATAGCTGGTCCAGGCACCACTGCATTCGTTCTGGTTGCTTGGCGAGCCAATCACCGTGCGACCGAATCAGTACGGCGACTGCTCCTGTAATGGCGTTGGCTACGTTGTCGCCGCCGTTCTCTTCCAACGCCACCTCGGACCTGCTGCCTGACCGAGCGGGGTCCGGTTGCTGACGAGCATCAGCGACTCTGCCCTTGATTCGGTCACACATGCGCCCGAGCGCACGAAACCAACGCGTGAGAATGGCGCCACTCTTTGGGAGAGAGGGCTCGTCTTCGTTCTCTGACACTCCCGCGATGGAGGACTGAGGCGGCACGTTCTTCCGGCTGTCCTCGGGAACCATGGTGTACGCTCTGGTCGCGATACGCTGGGCGTCACTCCAGAAGGTCTCCAGTTCTGCACCATGCAGGACAGTCCCCATGTCGATCATGTGCCGGCATCGGATGGGCAGGCACATCACGAGTGACTGCTCTTCGAATGCTTGCCTCTCCGCAGCTCGCTCGGCCTCGAGTTCCTGGGCACGGACATTCATGATGACCTGGCCGTACTCCGGATGCTCTACGATCCCGTAGTTCTCGATGTCGAAGGTGATGACCAGCTGCTGAAGGAACTCGCAGAACCGGCTATCCGCAACTGTCGCCATCTGTTCTTCCCAGCGTCCTCGAGCTTCCGTAAAGAAGTCATGCATTGCCGGGCGGCCGAGGAACAACTTCAGAGCGAGGCGACGCAGGTCGATGGCGCGGTGCTCCTGTTCGTGAAAGGCCTTGGCCAGCCGGACAAACCATGTCCCGTGCATCTCCGCGCCGATCATGAAATGTGAGCGGCCATGCACGATCGTCGTGATGTCCCAATAGTACACCTCGGGCATTGCGAGCAACGGGCGGATCGGACCTTCGAAGAGTGCGACCTCTCGTCGGCCCAGGTCGCACAGTACCTTCAAAAATGCAGCGCTGCGAGCCTCCTCAAAGACTGTGCGGACCTTACAGTCCTACTTCGTCCCCTTGAGTTTCTCGCTCAGCTTGGTATGCGCGAGCGTCCATCTCGGTATAGAAGCGCCATCGCTCCGTCGCGAAGTTCACCAGTCGTGCGATGAGTTCCAGCCCCTCTATCGAAGTTCACCCTCAGGAAGCCCAAGAAAGGACCATGTATGTATAAGGGTGGATGCCAGCGGTGACCATCATCAAGATCGAGCTGGTTGCGCTCGTACCAGCCGTCGCTCCACGCGAACCGTCGACGCGGTTTGATCAGCACCGCGAGGGCTACTTCACGGGCCGTCTTCGGCCGCACGCGCACCAGCGGCATCAGCGCATCAGTGTCAAGCACTACCTCTCGGAAGTCGCCGTCCACTCTGGATCGAGGACCATCAGGCCAGGGTTTAGGCAGCGGCTCATTGAGATCGAAACGGGGATCGAACCGGATGCTCTCCGGAATCAGGTCAGCACCTGGGGGATCAGTATCTGCTTCTTCCATCTCCTGCGAACGTTCGCTCGCCCTGAGCGCGAAGGCGGCTACTTCGTCTGGAAGCTCGCACGCGCCTGCTAGCGCAACCCGATAATACAGCTTGCGGTGCTTATGGTCGATCCCCGCGTACACATTGCGAGCTTGAAGAGCACGTTTGCCCAACATCAGCCCAAGCTGTGCAGATTCCTGACGGAACGGAATTCCCTGTGGCGCATGACTAAGCCACAGGTCCACCACCCGCCCTACTTCAATGAGAGCGGCGGATATAACTTCGACTCGATGTTCGTGAAGAAAGCGAAGCATCGGCGGCCAGTATGGCCAGTTCGGATACCGGTGCCGTGCTGCCACGCCGACATCATCGCGCCCTTCCGCATGGAAGTGAGTGGAACTCACTATTGCATCATACGACAACTCACCTCTGGTAGGGCCTGGCACGCCATCCGCTCAAGTCTACCGCCAGCAGTAGTATCCCTGGTTCCGCCGAACAGATATTACCTTGAATCTGCGTCACCAGTATCCTAGATTTGGGGATTAGTCAATAGGTGACATTCTGTATAGCATAGCCCTCGTCATGTTCCGCGAGCGCTTGGTGTGGCAGGGATTATGAACAGCGAAGCTTTCGAAATCAAAAAATTCTGGCAGGGATATCAGGCCGCGGTCTCGAGGCAAGGCATTCCCAAAGCCAAGGTGGAATGGTAGGGACGATGGGCACAGCGATTTGCATGCTCTGTACCGGATGTCCCGCTCCGCGCACGCACCGCAGCGCAAGTGAGGGCTTTCTTGACCGGCCTCGAACAACAGGCCCAGGTGGAGGCATGGCAGGCCGATCAGGCTCAGGAAGCGCTTCGGGTGCTGTATCAGGAGTGTATTCCGCGGCCGTGGGCCCGCCCCTGGCCCTTCAGAGCCCAAGCTGTGAACTCAGGCAGGGGATTGGCGCACGGAAAATCCTTTCGAGACGAGGTTGCCTCAAGCGAGGTCGATACGCGGCATCAAGCGGTGCTGAGCCGATGCGGACAGAAATTCGTGCGCGGCACTATTCCCTGCGTGCAGAACAGGCGTATGAGCACTGGATACGGCGGTTTGTGACCTTTCACAGCCTGAAATCGCCCCAAGAGCTAGGACCTGAGGCAGTCAAAGAGTACCTAGAGTTTCTGGCTGAGGAGCGTCAAATCTCGGCCAGCACGGTGATTTCACCCGTGCGAAACGACCCAGATGGCTTCCGGTGGTGCTGACCCGTGAGGAAGTCAAGCGCCTGCTCGATGCGCTCTCTGGCACCTCTCGCCTGATGGCGGGATTGCTGTATGGTGACGGCATGCGCTTGATGGAGTGTATGCGCCTGCGGGTGAAGGACGTGGATTTCGCCCAGAATCAGATCGTGGTGCGGGATGGGAAAGGGCAGAAGGACCGGGTGACTGTCTTGCCGCAGACCTTTCAGGAACCACTCCAAGAGCACGTGACGCACGTGAAAGAGCAGCACGTGATGGACCTTACGGAAGACTTTGGGAGGGTGTATCTATGGCCGGCCCTGGAAAGAAAGTATCCCAACGCTGGCCGCGAACGGACCTGGCAATATGTCTTTCCGTCGAGTCGCTTGTCAATCGATCCTCGACAACAAAAGGTGCGTCGGCATCATCTTCATGAGGACGCCCTACAAAAGGCCGTAAAGCAAGCGGCATTCAAGGCAGGGTTAACCAACCCGGTGAGCTGTCACGTCCTGCGACATTCATTCGCGACCCATTTCCTGGAAGCGGGGTATGATATCAGGCCAGTGCAGGAACTCCTTGGGCACGCGGATGTGGCGACGACGATGATTTATACACATGTTTTGAACAAACCGGGGCTAGCGGTGAAAAGCCCGGTGGATGCCTAAATTCCCCCTGAAGGAGGGAGATTAGATGGGTCCGTCTCCCCCCTTGGCCAGCCCTTTCACTCACGCCAGCCGCCCGGTGGTAAGTCGGTCGGCTAGCTGTGGAATCGCCGCCACCAACACGTCCTCAATGCGCTCGGCCAGCACGAACGCCATCTCGGCGCGGACATGATCCGGCAGCTCGCGCAGGTCTTTTTCGTTCTCCTTCGGCAGGATGACCCGCTGGATACCTGCTCGTCGCGCCGCCAGGACCTTCTCTTTGACGCCGCCAATCGGAAACACCAGGCCCGTGAGGGTGATTTCCCCTGTCATCGCCGTGTCATGGCGCGCCGGACAATCCGTGTAAAGTGATGCCAACGCTGTCGCCATGGTAATCCCCGCCGACGGCCCATCCTTGGGGATGGCTCCCGCCGGCACGTGGATGTGTACTCCCGCACGCCTAAACTGCGCAGGGTCGATGCCGAGCTCGTCCGCATGCGACCAGATATAGCTCCGCGCTGCCTTGGCCGACTCCTGCATGACATCGCCGAGCTGTCCAGTCAGCGTCAACGTGCGCCCCTCCGGCAACAGCGTAGCTTCGATATACAGCACTTCGCCGCCGGCCTCGGTCCAGGCTAACCCTGTGGCCACACCGGGAGGCACCTCCCGTCGGGCTTGTTCCTGGAAGAATAGCTCAGGGCCGAGCATATCTGACAAGTCCGCGGCGTGAATGATCACTGCCTCGGAACGGCCTTCGGCAATCTGTAGGGCCGTTTTCCGCGCCAAGCGGCCAATGGCTCGCTCCAGTTGGCGGACGCCCGCCTCCCTGGTGTAGCGCGCAATGATGCGCTGCAGCGTCTCATCCAGGATCTGGCACTGGTCGGCGCTGACACCTGTATCTTTCAACTGGCGTGGGAGCAGGTAGCGCTTGGCGATTTCGACCTTCTCCTCCTCGCTGTAGCCGGCCAACCGCAAAATCTCCATGCGGTCGCGCAGCGGCTGCGGAATGGTGTCGAGACTATTCGCGGTCGTAATAAACAAGACCTTGGACAGATCGAAGGCGATATCCAGGTAATTGTCCCGGAAGCTGCGATTCTGCTCGGGGTCGAGGATTTCCAGCAGCGCTGCCGCCGGATCACCGCGGAAGTCGCGTCCTAACTTATCCACCTCGTCCAGCATCATGACAGGGTTCTTCACCCCAGCGCGCCGGATGGCCTGAATAATGCGCCCGGGCATCGCCCCGATGTACGTGCGTCGATGCCCGCGCAGCTCGGCTTCATCATGCATGCCACCCAGGCTCATGCGCTCGAATGTGCGTCCCAAGGCACGCGCAATCGACTGCCCTAAGGATGTTTTGCCCACCCCTGGAGGGCCGACGAAGCACAAGAGGGGTGCTTTGGCCTCCGGATTCAGCTTGAGCACCCCCAGCTGTTCGAGGATGCGTTCTTTGACCTCTTTCAAATCGTAGTGGTCCTCGTCGAGGATCTGCCGCGCCCGCGCCAGGTCGAACACCGACTCAGTGCTCTTGCGCCAGGGCAGTTCCAGCACCAATTCGAGGTAGGAACGCACGATATGATGC